>NZ_QPMJ01000001.1:1200000-1500000 GCF_003369835.1 Halorussus rarus
ATCTCGGGGCCGGTGCCGCCGTAGTCGGCTGCGGTCTCCGTCCGCGCGGTCGCGTCGGCCTGGCCGAAGGCGCTCCGGTTGAGCGTCCAGGCCGCGCTCTCGTCGTCGGCGTCGGGCGTCCACGTCACCGTGAAGTTGTGCTCGCCCGACTGGAACGTCTCGGGCGCGTCACCCGAGACGTTGCCCGAGAGCGTGCTGTTGGACATCGTCAGCGACTCGTCGTTCGGGTTCGCGTACCCGAACGCGACCTCGTAGACGCCGCCGTCGACCTCGGTGACGCTCTCGACCGAGGTGGTCACGGGCTGGGGTTTGATCTGCTCGGCGTAGCGCGAGAGGTTCGGGTGCTCCTTCCGGAGGCTGTCGCCCGCGGTGGAGTTGTCGACGTCGGCCTCGACCAGGTTGATGACCGTGCCGTTGACGCCACCCATGCCCTCGCTGGAGATGAGCGTCGACCCGGAGACGTTCGTCTTTCGAATCATCGACTGGCCGTAGCCGGACTGGTCGTAGAAGCCGACCGTGGCGTCGACCTGGTCGAAGGTGCCGTTCACCCAGACGTGGGTGGCGTCGACGTAGTTGATCTCGCCGTCGACCGTGCCGACGTAGGTGGAGTCGGTCTGGCCGTCGGCGGCGTCGTCGCCGTCGCTGTCGGCGGCCTTCTGCAGCACTGCCGTGTAGCTACCGGACGACTCGACCGTGTGGTTCGCGGTGTATTCGACGGAGTCACCCGCGGGCGAACTGGTGAAGTTGCTCTCACCGAGTTCCTGGACGAGGTCCCCGGCGTCGTTCCGGAGTTCCACGCCGATGTCCGTGATCGAGGACGACCCGAGGAACGAGACCTGGACCGTCTTGTTCTCGGGGTTGGTGACCCGGAAGCTCTCGACGGTCGGCGAGGTGTCGCCGCCGTCGTCGGGCTTCACGGCCTCGATCTCGACCGTCTTCGTGCCGGTGTCACCGTCGGACTCGGTCCATGTGAGCGTCACGGTGTGGTTGCCGGCCTCGGTGTAGGTGTGCGAGACCGTGCTACCGGACTCGGTCGTGGAACCGAAGTCCCACTCGTAGCTCTCGACCTTGCTCTCGTCGCTCGCGCTGGCCGAGACCTCGAACGTCTCGCTGACGTTGACCGTGTCGGGCGCGGACACCTCGACCGTCGGGTCCGCGGTGTTCGACTCTTCGACCGTGACGTCCACACTCGCGGAGTCTCTGTTCCCGGCCTCGTCGACGACAGTCACCGAGGCGGTGTACTCCCCGGTGGAGTCGTACGTGTGCGTGTCCGTCGGGCCCTCGGTGACGTTGTCGATCTGGTCGTCACCGTCGAAGTCCCACCGGTACTCGGCGATGCCGGAGCCGCCGTCGTCGTCGGCGGAACCGCTCGCGTCGAACGAGACCGCCTCGTCGTTGGCGACTGTAGTTGACGATGCCGAGAGCGCCGCTTCCGGCGAGGTGGTGTCGGGGCAACTGCCCTTCTCGATGGTCAGGCTCGACTGCATGTCGAGCGAGACGTTCTCGCCACCATTGTCGAGGAGTCGCCACTCCTCGGTCTTGTTGGCGTCGTCACCGGCGTAGTCCCAGGAGGTCCAGTGAGAGGCCTCCTCGTTGAATCCGGGGTCGATGGTGATCGACTTGTCGCCGATGCCGCTGAACGCGCCGCCGTCGGTCCGGTGGGCCGCCCACATCCAGTCGACCTGGTGGTCGGAACCGTCGATGTTCCAGTTGTCGTCCTGGGGCTCGCCGTCGATGGTGTAGTTGTCGTCGCGGACCTTCCACTCCACGCCGCTCATGTTGGAGAACGAGAACGTGATGGTGCTGGCGTTGGGACCAGCCTCATTGTCCTCATCGAGCTTGTCGTGGAGGAGGACGACGCTGTACCCGTCGGCTCCGTCGTAGAAGAACAGGTTACTGACCTGATTCTTCTGGAACTTCTTGGTCCCGTGCGACGAATACGTGTAAACGTCGGGCTCCGTGTTGTTCGGTTTCCGGTAGTCGTAGAACTCCTCGACGGTCTGGTCGCCGCTACCGTAGGCCGCTACCTGGTAGCAGTTACCGTTCTGCGCGATATGGAACGTTCCCGGCGAGGTGTTGGCCGGTGTAGCCGCAGCGGCCGCGCCGACGCCCACCGTGGAGAGCGTCGACACGACCAGCAGGAGGCTCAACAGGACGCTGCGCGCGCTGTCGCTCACGCGGACTCACCTCCGTGACGTCTCGGCCCGCGTCGACCGCGGGACGTTCCGGTCTGCTTATCGATGCTAGCGTACGGGTACCGCCGCGTCGACGGCGTTCCGTGGCGTTTTCTGGGGAGTTTCGCGTCGGGCATTCGTTTCGGATTTCGGGGGTAGTTTGGCGTTTACCGGTGCGTTCGGACCTTCGTAACCTGGAGGGCGTTCGTCAGAGCATCGTTAGCCCAGACTTCCGGGGGACTGGCCCTTTGTTATCCTTCGGCTGTAGAACCGGAACAGAGCGCCTGCACCGTTTGAAATCACCACCTATTCGGTCATATACCGACCACTATCGAGGACTGAAAGAAACGTTGGCGCCACCTGAATGAACATCGGCGAGCAACAGGCGGTGCCTACTCGGTGATAGACAGACTGATACGCCCGATTTCGATGGGCCGACGATGCCCCGTCGAATCCGGTATCGGCGCCGGCCGCTCCCGTCAGCCGTCCCGGTCGGGGCGACCGGTCGCGGTGACGTAGATGCCCGCGAGGACGACCGCGCCGCCCAGCACGGTGTACGCGTCGGGGATCTCGTCGAGCAGCACGAGCGCGAGCAGGGTCGACCCGACGGGCTCGCCGAGCAGGGTGACGCTGACGACGCTCGACTCGACGTACTTCAGCGCCCAGTTGATGACCGTGTGGCCGAAGACGCCCGGCCCGACCGCCATCCCGAGGAACAGCAGCCACTCCTCGGGCGGGTAGGCCGTCGGCGCGACCGTCGTCCCGTCGGCCAGCGCGACGCCCAGCAGCACGACCGCGCAAACCGAGTAGACCACCGTGACGTACGGGACGAGCGCGACCCGCTGGCGGAGCGACCGGCCGGCCAGCACGTAGCCCGCGGCCATGAGGGCGCCGACCAGTGCGAGCGCGTCGCCGTAGAGCGGTCGGGCGCCGGCTAGCGCGGCCCCAGACAGCAGGCCGCCCAGCGACATGACCGCGACGCCCGCCACGGCGACCAGGATGCCCCCGACCATCCGGCGGTTGATGGCCTCGTCGAGCAGCACCGCCGCGCCGACCGCGACGAACAGCGGCTGGGACTGGACGAGCGTGACGCTGGCGGCGACGGTGGTCCACTCCAGGCTCTCGAACCACGTCGCGAAGTGGGCCGCGAGCGCGACGCCGGACACCACGGCGACGCCGGCGTCCCGGACCGACAGCGCCCGGAGGTCCTCTCGGTAGTGGGTACCCGCGAGTGGTGCGAGCAGCAGCGTGGTGAACACCACGCGGTACAGCGCTTTGACGACGCTCGGCGCGTCGCTGAACCGGACCAGGATGGCGCTGGTGCTGATAGCGACGACCGAGACCGCGAGGGCGGCCATCGGCGGGGTCCGCTCCTCGAGCGACGCCAGCCACGTCATCGTCCACGGAATCGGACGGCGGCGGCTTAGGCGAACCGGTTCGGGTCGGCCCGGCGTCCGGCTCCGAACCGGTTTTCCGTCGCGCCTGCCAACCTCGGCCATGGACAGGGTGGGCACGGCGCTCGTGCTGACGTCGGCGGTCGGGTTCGGCACGCTCGGGATCTTCGGCGAGCTGGCCGCGGCCGCGGGGCTGTCGATTCCGACCGTGCTTGCCTACCGGTTCGTGCTCGCGACGCTGTTCGTGTGGGTCGTGCTGGGCGTTCGCGGCGACCTGCGACGGCTTCGCGGCCGGGCGCTCGCGGTCGGGCTCGCGCTCGGCACGCTGGGTTACGCGGTCATGAGCGGCCTCTACTTCTGGGGGCTGGCGTTCATGACCGCCGGCCTGGTGGGCATCGTGCTCTACACCTACCCGGTCTTCGTCGTCGGTGCGGCGGCGCTCGGGCTGGACGAGCCGGTGACTCGGCGGACGGTCGCGGCGCTCGGGGCCGCGCTCGCGGGCGTCGCGCTCGTGACGGGCGCGGACCCGGTGGGCGCCGACCCCCGCGGTGTGGCTGTCGTGCTCGCGGCCGCGCTGGTGTACGCCGGCTACATCGCGGCGAGTCGGTCGGCTCTGGCGACGGTGGACCCGCGGGTCCTGACCGCCCACGTCCTCCCGGCGGCTGCGGTGACCTACCTCGCGTTCGGGACCGCGACCGGCCGACTGGCCGTCCCGGCGACCGGGTACGAGTGGGGACTGATCGCCGCCATCGCCGTCGTGGCGACCGCGCTCCCCATCTTCACCTTCTTCGCGGGCCTCCGCCGGATTGGCGCGAGCAGAGCCAGCATCGTCAGCACCGTCGAACCGGTGGTGACCCTCCTGCTCGGCGCGGCGGTGCTCGACGAACCGATCACGGTCGCGACGGTTGTCGGCGGCGCCCTGGTGCTCGGAGGTGTCCTGCTCGTCCAGATCGGCGATGCGTAGTCAGCGGTGTCGGTCTGGCGCAGCCCTCTCGGGGTAGTCGGACTGGCGGTCTCGGCAGGGCGAGCGGTTCGCTTCTCGGGGCAACGAACTGCGGGCGACCCGACCGAAACCGCGCGAGGCGTCCGGTCGGGAATCGTCCCGTCTTTCGGGATAAACCCTCGTGCCAGTCGACACATCACTGTGTCTGAAATACAACAGCGTATGGTGCCCGGCACTCGCGATGCGTTGCTGACCGCCCTCACCGCGGCGGCCCTGCTCGCCGGCACGGTCCTGGTGGTCCTTCCGGACTCCACCGCGACAGTCGTCGGCATCCTGCTGAGCGTCGTCGGTAGTCTCGTCTTCACCGTCGACGCGAAGGACCTGGTCGTCAAGACGGTCGAGAGCGTCCGTGAGTAGGCGTGCCGGTCCCGTTCAGATGAACTCCTCGTTCCGGAAGTACGCGACGAGGATGACCGTCACCGCGAGCATCCCGAGCATGACCGCGGGGTAGCCGAAGGTCCAGCCGAGTTCCGGCATGTTGTACGGGCTGTCCGAGAAGTTCATCCCGTAGACGCCCACGACGAACGTCAGCGGGAGCACGATGGTTGCCACCACGGTCAGCTTCTTCATCACCTCGTTGGTCGACAGCGACAGCGAGTTGAGGTAGATGTCCCGCGCGCCGCTGGCGAGGTCGCGGTAGGTCTCGGTCAGGTCGACCAGCTGGACCAGGTGGTCGTACACGTCCCGGTAGTACTTCTCGGTGGCCTCGCGTATCTGCTCGGGGTCGCCGCGGGCGAGGTAGCCCACCGCCTCGCGGGAGGGCCACAGCAGCTTCCGGAACGAGAGCAGCTCCCGCCGGACGTTGTTGATGGTCTCCAGCGTCTCGACGTCGGTCGAGGTCGTGACGTCCTCCTCGACCGCCTCGATCTGGTCCTCGATGCGGTCGAGCACGTCGAAGTAGCTGTCGACGATGGCGTCGGCGACGCGGTAGGTCGCGAAGTCCGGGCCCTGACGGAGGATGCGGCCCTCCTCGCGGACGACCATCCCCCAGACGCGCTCGACCGCGTCGACCGGCTCGGTCGACATGGTGACCAGCCAGTCGTCCCCGACGAAGAAGCCGACCGAGCGCTTGCGGATCTCCTCCTCGAACGTCGTCTCGCCCCGTCGCAGGGTCGCGGTCTTCAATAGCACGAACACGTGGTCGTCGAACTCCTCGGTCTTGGGCCGGACCCCGTTGCTCACGTCCTCGACCGACAGCGGGTGGACGTCGAACGTCTCGGCGACCCGCTCCAGTTCGCTCTGGCTCGCGTTCGACGCCCGGACCCAGGTCGTGCCGGCCGCGTCGCGTGCCGACTGGAGGTCGGCGTACGTCGTCGTGCCGTCGGGCGAGTAGACGACCGCCTCGACGGTCACGCCGACTCACCTCCCCGGCCGATGGCGAGCAGGGTGACCCCGACCATCACGCCGGTGACCGAGAACGCCCGGCCCGGGTACGGCGCGACGACGCCGACCAGGTAGCCGACAAGTCCGGCGGCCGTGAGCGCGGCGCCGGCGGCCAACGGGGTATTCATATCCCCGGTGACACGCCCGACCGAGAAAAGCGTTGTCAGACGTCCGGCACCGGACGACGTCGGACGCGAGGTGCTGTCGGGCGTTCGCTACTTCGCGTGTTCGACGCCCCGGAGGAGCCGGTAGACCTTCTCGCTCTGACCCGGGAGCTTCTGGGGGTAGACTCCGAGCGCGACCACGACGTCGCCCTCGTGTTTCACCTTCGCGACGTGGAGGTAGGCGTCGAACTGGATGCCGGCGGTCGTCGTCACGGTGGCCTCGAACCTCGAGACCTCGGTCGTCTTCCCGAGCATCGTCCGGTTCTGACCGCCGACCTTCCGAACGCCGCCGACGCTCCGGAGCTGAGAGGTGAACTGCCGGGCGAGCTGGCGGTCGTCGTACTTCGCGAGCGGGTTGAACGACTTGCCGAGCACGTTCACCTGCGGGCTGGAGAACGTCACGAACATCGCGACCTTACGCTCGCCGACGCCGGGCAGCCCGACCGACTGGTGATACTCCGAGATCCAGTTGGTCACCTCGACCTGCTTCTCCTGGCCGGCGGCCGAGAAGGTCCGCGTGACGTTCATCGCCCGCGTGCCGTTGTGTTCGTACCCCGTCTCTTCGAGCGCGGCGTCGCTCACCGTGGCCTGCGAGGCCGAGAACGAGACCGGCCCCGAGAGGAAGCCGGTGCACCCGCCGAGCACGAGGAGGACGGCGAGCGAGACGCCGGCGACTGCGCTGCGTGTCATGCTACTCGCGGCGTAGACAAGCAGGGGTTATCAATCTCGTGGCTTCGGAGAAAACGGCTCGTCAGGCGCTATCCGTTGGAAATCGAACCGTTTCACTCCAGCCGGAACTCGGCGCCGTCGTCGGTGTCCTGCACCTCGACGCCGAGCGACTGGAGGTCGTCCCGGAGTTCGTCGGCGCGCTCGTAGTTGCCCGCGTCTCGCTCCCGCTCGCGCACGTCGAGGACGAGTTCGACCAGTTCGTCCAGCAGTTCGACGTTGCCCCCGCTACTGCCGGCCAGCGCGAATCCGAGGACGCCCTCGCCGAGTTCCTCGAAGGTCTCGACGGCGTCGCGGAGCGCCCGGTAGTCGTACTCCTCGCGTGCGTCGACGTGCCTGTTGACCGCGCTGACCAGTTCCAGCAGCGCGGTGATGGCCTCGCGGGTGTTGAAGTCGTCGTTCATCGCGTCGGCGAACGACTCCCGGGTTTCGGCCACCGCATTCCGGAGGTCGCCGTCCTCGACCTTCGTCCTGGCGGCCTCGCTGTCGGCGGCGTCGACGGCGGCCTCGTACCCCCGTTCGAGCCGCTCCCAGCGCTCGACCGCCTCGTCTAAGGTCGCCTCGCTGTAGGTCTGGCGGTTGTTGTACGCGGTCGACAGCAGGAACATCCGGACGGCGTTCGTGCCGAACTCCTCGACCGCGTTCCGGACCGTGAAGTAGTTCTGGAGGCTGGAGGACATCTTCTCGCCGCCGGTCTCAAGCAGCCGGACGTGGAGCCAGTAGTCGACGAACTGCTGGCCGGTCGCGGCCTCGCTCTGGGCGATCTCGTTCTCGTGGTGGGGGAAGACGAGGTCCTGCCCGCCGACGTGGAGGTCCAGCGTCTCGCCGAGGTGGGTCATGCTCATCGCCGAGCACTCGATGTGCCACCCGGGCCGGCCCTCGCCCCACGGCGAGTCCCACGTCTCCCCGCCGGCGGGCGCGTCGTCCGGATGCGCTTCGCCGGCCTTCCACAGCGCGAAGTCCGCGGCGTGGCGCTTCTCCGCGCGCTCGTCCTCCTCACCTTGGGCCTCCATCTCCGCGACGTCCTGGTTCGAGAGCTTGCCGTACCCGTCGAACTCGGTCACGTCGAAGTAGACCGACCCGTTCGACTCGTAGGCGTACCCTTTCTCGACGAGGGTCTCCACGAGGTCGATGATCTCCGGGACGTGCTCGCTGACCCGGGGGTAGACCTCCGCGCGCTGGAGGTTGAGCGACCGCATGTCCCGGATGACCTCCGAGACGAAGTGGCGCGCGACCTCGCCCTCGGAGTCGCCGAGGTCGTTCTCGCCGACGCGCGCGACGATCTTCTCGTTGACGTCGGTGAAGTTCTCGACGTGGCGCACGTCGTAGCCGAGGTGCTCGAGCCACCGGTGCATCGCGTCGACGTGGACCCACGACCGGGCGTGCCCGAGGTGGGCGAGGTCCGAGACCGTCAGCCCGCAGTAGTAGAGGAGCACGGAGTCGGGGTCCTGGGGCTCGAACGGTTCCCGCTCACCGGTGAGGGTGTTCGTCACGTGGAGCGTCATTGCCGGCTAGTAGCCCCAGCACCCGTTTCAAAGCGTCGAAAGTCGCACTTGGCGCCGACGTCCGGCCGGCCCGTTCTTTGCCCGCCCGCGGTTCGGCGGGCCTGCCTCACTCGGCCGGCACCGCGTCCAGCGCGTCCTCCACGACCCGGACCGCGTCCGGCCCGTCGCGGCGCTCGACCGCGACCGCCAGGCCGTCGCCCGCGACGCCCGCTGCCCGGACGTCGACGCCGGCCGCGTCCAGACGCCAGAGGACGTGGGCCAGCGCACGCGCGTCCACGTCGCCGGTGGCGACCACGCCAGTCAGCGACCCCGCGTCGGGCGCCAGCGCGGTACCGCCGACGGCGAGGAGCGCGTCCGCCGGCTCCTCGGTTTCGCCGAGGCCGCTCTTCATCGAGACCGCAGCGGTCCGCGATTCGGGGTCCGGGTCGGGAAGCGACTCGGCGAAGCGTCGGAGCGCGGTCGCAATCGACTCGATGTCGCCGTCGACGTCCCCGGAGAGGTACCGGGCGGCGGCGGTGTAGTTGACGACGCCCGCCCGGAGCGCGGCCAGGAGGAACGGCCGGCGCCGGGCCGTGTCGCGGGTGTCCTCGGCGAGTGACATGCGCGGAGCGTGGTCGGGGACCGGTAAAAGCGATGCGAAAGCCGGGACGCGGGAAGAGACGGGAGGCGATCGGGAAGCGGTGAGGACCGCGTCTACCGGACGAGCAGGTAGCCCGCGGCCGCCACGCTCCCGAGAACCACAAGCGCGCCCAGCAGCACCGCCACGCTGCCCGAGAGGGTTGCCGACGCCGCCGCGACCGCGACCGCGAACACCCCGAGCGCCGCCAGGGGTGCGTTCTCGGCCAGCGAGAGGTCGGGCCACTCGACGCCCTCGTCATCGTCGTCGCTCTCGTCGCGGGGCGGGGCCGCGAACGACTCGTCGACGGCTACCGCGTCCTCGCGCTCCTCGGGTTCGACGACCTTCACCGTGACGTAGTCGGTCTCCGCGCCGTGGCCGGTGACGATCTTGAGTTGTCCTTCGACCGGCCGCGGGCCGTCCCCGACCTCGACGCCGATCTGCCTGGTCGAGTCGGCGTCGAGGAAGTGGTTGTTCGCCGGAATCGACGCCACCGACGAGAGCGCGTCGTCGAGGTGGAGGTGGACGTGGACCGGCGCGTCGCCGTTCTGCAGCAGAATGGGAAACGAGTCCGTCGCCTCGAAGGACGCGGGCGTCCTGATGTCGTGCAGGCTTTCCTCGTTGAGGTCGACGGGGAGACTGTCTTGCACGCTACCGTCACGCTCCAACCGAGGGTAGAAAAAACTACGCCTCCGCGTCGCGCATGTCCGGCGGCAGCAAGTTCGGGATGCCGTCCTCGATGGGGTAGGTCTCGCCGCACTCGGTGCAGGTCAGCGTCCCGGACAGCACCTCCTCGTCGTCGGTCTCGGTCGCGTCGAGTTCGAGCTCCTGCTTGTCCAGCGGACAGCAGATGATGTCCATCAGCGACTGCTTCATGGTACTGGCTGCGAGCGGCCGGGCCAAAAACGTGACGGGTTCGGCGGCGACCCCGCGCGAGCCCCGCGGACGCCGCCGAGTCGGGGCGGGCGCTCGGTAGTCCTCGACCCTACTCGAAGGGGTCCTCGACGACGACCGACTCCTCGCGGTCGGGCCCGACGCCGACCGCGTAGATGTCGGCGTCGACCTCCTCGCTGACGTACTCGAGGTAGTCCCGGGCGTTCTCGGGGATGGCGTCGTACCCCTCATCGGCGACGCGGCCCCAGTCGGTGTCCTCCCAGCCGTCGAACGTCCGGTAGTTGGGTTCGCAGGCGGCCCACCGCTCGGTGGTCGCGGGGACGGTGTATACCTCTTCCCCGTCCAGGTCGTAGCTGTGGCCCACCTTCACCTCGTCGAGGCCCGCGAGCACGTCGATGTGGTTCACCGCGATGCCGGTGAAGCCGTTCGCCCGCGCGGCGTGGCGGAGCATCGGTACGTCGAGCCACCCCACGCGCCGGGGGCGGCCGGTGACGGTGCCGTACTCGCCGCCCTCCTCGCGGATGTAAGTCGCCAGCTCCTCGTTGTCGCCCGCACCCTGCTCGTCGTAGCCGGGCGTGTCGCCGACCACGCCGCCGAGTTCGGTCGGCAGCGGGCCGCTTCCCACGCGCGTGAGGTACGCCTTCACGATACCGACGACCTCGCCGCCGCCGACGACGCCGGGACTGAGGCCGGTCCCCGTCGCGGCCCCGCCCGCCGTCGGGTTCGAGGACGTGACGTAGGGGTAGTTGCCGTGGTCGATGTCGATGAGTGTGCCCTGCGCGCCCTCGAACATCACGTTCTGCCCGTCGGCGATGCGGTCGGCGAGGAACTCGCCGGCGTCGACGGTCATCTCCTCCTCGGCGAGTCGCTCGCCGTAGCGGCGGTACTCCCCGTAGAGGCTGGCGATGTCGAACTCCTCGCCGGTCTCGACGCCGAACACCTCCTCGGCGAGTCGCTGCTTCAGGGGCACGACGTACTCGAGCTTCTCGCGGAGCACGTCGGGGTCGAGCAGGTCGCCGACGCGGATGCCGCGCCGGCCCGCCTTGTCCTCGTAAGTGGGGCCGATGCCGCGGCCGGTCGTCCCCACCTCGGAGTCGGTGTCGCTCTTGGCCTCCTCCTCGATGCCGTCGAGCACCCGGTGGTACGGGAAGATGACGTGCGCCCGGCGCGCGACGCGCACGTCGGGGTCGAGCCCGCGGTCGCGCAGGTCGTCCATCTCCTCGAACAGCGTCGCGGGGTTGACGACGCAGCCGTTGCCGAGGACGCCGACCTTGCCGCGGACGGCGCCGCTGGGTACCAGCGAGAGCTTGTACTCGGTGCCGCCCTCGACGACGGTGTGGCCGGCGTTGTCCCCGCCCTGGTAGCGGGCGACCACGTCGGCGGCGTCGCCCCAGAGGTCGACGACGCCGCCTTTCCCCTCGTCGCCGAGCTGCGAACCGACGATGGTTACGGTCATTACGCGGAACGGTTGTCGGGCGCTCGGTAAACCGATTACGGTCTTTCTCCCGATATGATGCACGTACGTGAACACATTCGAGCTGGTAGGGCGGGAGAGCCACCAGTATCGAGTACAACACCGACCGGGATCGCCGGGTCGACCGGGGACCGACAACGCTTTAGTGGTCGCCGCCTGACCTGCTAGCTAGTCGCATTACGCGATGTCTGAACGGGTCGGTCCGCCCGTGCGGACAGCAACTTTTAAAAGTCTCTAAGACAAGTTAACACGTGCCATGATAGATAGACTGGAGAAGGAAGTCGATATGCTGGAGCGCCATCTGCAGGTCCTGAAGATGGTCATCGAGAGCGAACCGATCGGCATCGTCAAGATGTCCAACGAGACCGGCTACCCCCATCACAAGGTCCGGTACTCCCTCCGCGTTCTCGAAGAGGAGAACCTCATCGAGCCGTCGAGCCAGGGGGCCATCACCACCGAGCGCACCCAGGAGTTCGTCGAGGAGCTCGACGGCAAGCTCGACGAGATCGGCGAGAAGCTCGACGAGATGAAGATCAGCGGAACCGCGGAAGCCGAGAGCTAGAGCTCCGGCACGTTCAGATGGAAGCCGCCGCTGCGTGACTCCACGAGACAGAGGTGGTACCCCCGCTTGCGGGAGAGCTTGACGAAGCTCTGTCTCTTCTCGCGGCTCAAGAACCCGCCCGAAGTCGCCGACTCGGCGGTTTCGAGCGCCTCGGGTTCGAAGAAGCTCTCCGTGACCTGGAACGCCCCGGCGAGTTCGTCGTGGGCGTGGCCGACGCCGTCGGCGGCGTCGACCAGCGTCCCCATCATCTCGCCGGTCGTGGGGTCGCGCGACCCGTTGAGGTCCGCGAGCAGCAGCGGGTTGCCCATCCGGTCGCGCATGATGACGTCGAACGACTCCTGTCGCGTGTCGTCGTCGGTAGTTCCCGCGCTCACCGACCCGTGGAGGTCGACGCGGTCGACCTTCGGGATCGACTCGTAGAGGTCCTTCAGCGCGGTCCGGTGACCGGTGTCGCGGACCTCGTAGAGCAGTTCCTCGACGACCCACGAGACGAACCGGTACTCGAACGAGTCGGTCAGGAACGACTCGAACGACTCGCCCGCGACCTCGACGTCGTCGGCCTCGAACTGGGTGTGGTGTTCGAGCCGGAGGTTGGCGTTGACCTCGGCGGCGTCGACCTTGCCCTCGGCCGCCTCGTCGAGCGTCGCCTTCCCCTTCGACTGGTACCGGACGAACAGGTTGGTCCCGTCGAACGCCTGGGCCCGGTCGAGCTGGCGCTTCGCGCCGCCCGACCCGTTCGACCCGGCCGACTCGAGTTTGGCCTCGAGGCGCTCGACCTCCTGGCGCAGGGCGTCGCGCTCGCGCTTGTACTCGTTGCGCTCGGACTCGACGTTCGACAGCCGCTTCTTCAGCTGGCCGACCTGCTGCTCGCGCTGGTCGAGCTGCGATCGGAGCTCCCGGACGCGGGCGCCCGACTCGTCGCCGTCCCCGCCGGCCGCCCCGCCCGACGCGCCCGAGGAACGGTCGCGGCCGGAGCTCGTCTCCCCATCGGACGCCGCGCCCGCCCCGGCCGATCCGGACCCGCCGGAGCCGGCCCGGCGATTCGACGCAACGGTCTGCTCCGCGGACCGGTGGGTCGCGCCGGCGTCGTCGCCGTCGTCGCCCCGCGCGCTCGGAGCGGTGCCGGTCCCCGAGTCCGCGGAACTCCCGCTCGTCGGCTCGGCCGCTGCCGTCGCGCCCAGCGACGGCCCGGTCTCGGACTCCGCCTCCGCTTCGTCGTCCGGCCCCTCGCTGAGGTCCGGGTCCAGCGACGGGATGGTGGTGGCTTCGCGCCACTCCTCCTCCTCGTCGAACGCGCTCCCGGCGTTCTGGTCGTCCTCCTCGTCGCTCCGTTCGGGCCGGGAAACGTCCTGGCTCGGTTCGGACTGCACTGAGGCAGGGTCGTCACCGGCGCCCGCGTCCGCACGGTCGCTCTCGCGCGCAGTCGCGTCGGCGGTCGCCGCTTCGGACTGGACCGACTGTGTGTCGGCGGTCTGCGCGTTCTGTCGGGGCGAACGCTCGCCGGCGTCGCTCCGTCCCGCGCCGACCTCGGCCTCGGTTTCGGCCTCGCCAGACTCGGGACGGGCGGAACCCGATTTCTCGGGTGCTCGACCCGCCCTCGGGCCGGACTCGGCGGGGCTGGTGGGCTCGGAGTCGCGTTCGGCGTCCCGTTCCGGCGTGGGCTCCGGGGCGGAGTCGGTCGCCGCCGCGCCGCCCGCCGGCGACTGGCTCACTGCCGATCCGGTGCCGGCGGTCGACTGCCCGCCTCCGGTCCCCTCGTTCGCCGATGCGGCGTCGGTCCCCGAGGAGTCGGGGGTCGGCGACCCGCCGCCGGACGTGCCGCCCGAACCCCCGGCCCCGGTCGACGCGCCCCCGCCGCCCGACTGCGCCGATCCGCTGGTAGCCTCGCCCGTTCCGCCGGAGACGCCGCCCGCATCGTCCGATGACGCCGATGCTCCCGCGCTCGCGCTTGCCCCCGCTGACGAGTCCTCCGGTTCGTCGGGTTCCGGGACGTCGGTGACTTCGATGTCGACGTCAGTGACCTCGTAGATGCCCACCTCGTCGTCGGCGCGCTCGAACGCCTCGTCGCCGGTCACGACCTGCTCGCTCGCGCCGACGAACGCGACGCTCATCGAGCGCCCGCCGTAGTACGCCACGTAGTAGTCACCGCTCAGGACGTTCTCGCTGAGTTCGATGAACCCCGTGAACTTCCCGCTCGTGAGCGTGGAGTCGACCTCCGACAGCGGCGTCTTGTTCGTGTAGTACTTTGCCTGTGTCTCGCCGCCGCGCTCCTGCATGCTGAACAGGAGCGGCAGCGACGGGTGTGGCGCGGCGTAGGCGGTGCCCTCGGCGTCCTCGAAGTCGTCGAGGCTCCCCTCGTAGACCCCGATTATTCGCCCGTTGAGCATGAACAGCCACGCGCCACCGGTCTTCACTGCCCCCGAGAACTCCCCGTCGGAGAGTTCGCGCAGGCCAGCGAACCCGTCCCGGAACGAACGGGATTGCCAACTTTCGACCTGCTCGACCGTGCGCGTTTCCATATTACGAGGAAGCCACAAGCCTCTCAAATATCTTGCGGCCCAAACTTTTGCTGCGGTCGCGCCCCGAGAGGCGTTCCCTTGCAAAACTTTGATGAAAAACCGGCGTCACCCCCTCGTTCGGTCCTCGCTTCGCTCGGTCCTCACTCGAGGGTTCCTTGGTCCGCTCGCTCGGGCTTCGCCCTCGCTCGCGGTGGATTTCGGAGATCCCGTTCAGAGATTCACCGAGTTACGAGATGAGAGTGTCGGTTTCGATTACTACGACGGTTCACGCGGTGTACAAGGTGGTTCTACCGCGAGCGAACGCAGTGAGCGAGCGGCCCAAGTGAGGACCAACGAGACGACCGACGTGTCGTCGTGAGCGGAGCGAACGACGGCTCGTCAGAGCTTTGCTCTGACGGTGGTTTCGGTCGAGCTTTTGCAAGGGCGCGCCTCGTGGGGCGCGCCGCGGAACAGGTCGTTTCTATATCTTGGACTCGGCGTCGTCGGCGAGCTCCTGCATGCGCTTGCCGATGCGGCCCGCCTCACTGAACTCGTCGTCGCTCATGGCGGTGGCGAGCGCGTTGCCGAGGACGAAGACGGCGTGCTTGTGCTCGCTCTTGGACTTGTGGACGTGCGAGGGTTCGACGTCGAGTTCCTCGTAGGGGTCGAACAGTCCGTCGGTCACCCGCTCCTTGTCTTGGAAGTACTCCATGATGAGTACCATCTCCTCGTGGAGTTCTAGAAGCTCGTCCTTGTGCATGGGCGTGGCTAGGGAGGTAAACCGATTTAAGGGTTTCTGAGAACACTTCGCACGCGCTCCGAAAAGAGCGGATTAGAAGACGTACTCGTCCTCGTGACCCATCATCCCTTCGTCCTCGATACCGGGCTCGCGGTCGTCGTCGTCCATCGGACCGCTGGTCTTGTAGGCCTTCAGTCCGGTGGAGAGGAGGTCCTCGATGGCCTCCTCCCGGTTGACGAACTCGCCCTGTTCGACCATCTGGGCGATCTGCATTTCGAGATGTTCCGGAATAGTTATCTCTACCTTCGGCATTGGAACATTGGTGGCTTCGGGAGGGGTGTTCTTAAGTCTGACGGGGACGAGTACGGGAGACGGCGAACGATTTTGAATAAAACTCGAATTTTGATTCCGAGTGCGGGAACTGAAGCGGCTCATCTCGAAACAATAGTTTGCAGAGCTTGTGCGCAACTGCCGGCCGAAAAAACGTGTCGAGTCGCGGAGACGGTCTCAGCGGCTGCTGAGCATCTGCTCGATGGAGCTCACGATTCGGCCCGGACCCATCGCGCCGAGCTTCTCCTCCATCCGCTTCTGGTTGAAGTAACTGGCGAACGCCAGGATGGTCGGCGGCCAAAGACCGATGAACAGCCCCTGCATCCGGTTCCCGCGACCGAAGAACTGGTACCACGACAGGGCGACCGACGCGGCCGACGCGAGGACGGCCAGGTCGGTCGTCGACTCCTCGGCGGCCTCCATCTTGGCCTTTCGTTCCACCGTCCGCTGATTTTCCATTGACATCGCGACTCCGACTAGGGACACGCCCTTCTTTGTTATTCAGTAGATGCCCGGGAGTATCGACGATGCGTTGCGGGAGTTCATTCGGTTTTTCGGGGAATCGGCTCGTTACGGAGCCCGCACCGGTCCCACTACCCCGGGAAATCCCCGATTGAAACCGGCCGGACGGCGGAACGGTCGCGCGCAGTCGATACATCTACCTGCGTCCGCCGCCGATTCGTCTTCATGAGCGTCACGGACGTGACCGACCTCTACGAGGAGTTCGACGGCGAACGGCTCCCGCCGGGCCAGCGGGAGACCGGCAAGTTCCCGGTCCTCTCGAAGAGCGGGACGCCCGACTGGGACCCCGAGACGTGGGAGTTCACGGTCACCGGCGCGGTCGAGGAGGAGCTGTCGCTCTCGTGGGACGAGTTCCGGGAACTGCCGAGCGAGACCCAGAACCAGGACTTCCACTGCGTGACCGGGTGGAGCAAGTTCGACTGCGAGTTCACCGGCGTCACGTTCCCCGACCTGGCCGAGCTGGCCGGAGTCGAGGACGACGCGGTCCACGTCATGTTCTCGGCCCTCGACGGCTACACGACCAACCTGCCGCTCGAAGACTGCGTGCGCGAGGAGGTGCTGTTCACCTACGAGTTCGACGGCGAGTCGCTGCCCCGCGAGCACGGCGGCCCGCTCCGGGTGGTCACGCCTCACAAGTACGCCTACAAGGGCGCCAAGTGGGTCGACGGCGTGGAGTTCCTCACCGAGCCCGAGCGGGGCTACTGGGAGAAGCGCGGCTACTCCGACACCGCGAACCCCTGGAACGAGGAGCGGTACAGCTGACGCCGTGGGATTCCGAGACAGTTAGACTAAAGGCTCCCGCCTCCCGACTTCGACTGAATGGAGTCTCCGCCGCGCGACGGACAGGTGTCGGCCGAACAGACCGGCTCCAGCCTCGTGAGCCGGGCTACCGAACTACCGGACTGCGAGCCCCGGCGCTTCCTCGCCGGCCGGGACGCGCCCCGAACGTACTGGACCAGTCCTTACGGCCCGGAGTTCGCGGGCGGGGGCACGACGGCCCGCGTCGCGGCGGACGGCGACGACCGGTTCGCGGCGGTCGCGGACGCCGCGGACGACCTCTTCGACGGCCTCGACTACGTCGGTCCCGAGCAGGCCCGACCTCGCCTCTTTGGCGGCTTCTCGTTCCACGCCGACCACGACCCGGCCCCGCCGTGGCAGGGGTTCGGCGGCGCCGAGTTCGTCCTCCCCCGGACCCTGCTGACCCGCGCGAACGGCGAGACGTGGCTGACCGTCTCGGCGCTCGACGCTTCGCCCGACGCCGTCGAGCGCGAACTGGCGGAGGTCCGGGACGCGCTCGCCGATGCGATCGACGGCGGAGACGGCGACGCCGTACCTGGCGACGGCGCTGACGACGGCGGACCGCCGGGCGTGCTGGCCACGGAACCGACCACGACCCGCGAGGAGTGGGCCGAGCAGGTCGCGGCCGCCGTCTCGCGCATCGAGGCCGGCGAACTCCGGAAGGTCACGCTCGCCCAGTCGCTCCGGGTCGAACTCGCGGGCGACGTGTCGGTCCCCGACGCGCTCGCGCGCCTGGGCGAGTCGTACCCCGACTGCTTCCGATTCTGCTTCGAGCCGACCACCGAGGGCGCGTTCTTCGGCGCGACCCCCGAGCGGCTCGCGACCCTCCGCGGTCGAACGGTCGAGGCCGACGGCCTCGCGGGGTCCATCGGGCGGGGGGCGACGCCCGAGGAGGACGCCGAGCTGGAGGCCAGCATCGAGAACAGCGAGAAGATGGCCCACGAGCACCAACTGGTCGTCGACACCATCCGGGACCAGCTCGCGCCCCTCGCGGGCGAGGTCCGGGTCGCCGACCGCCGAGTCCGGAAGCTGGCGACCATCCAGCACCTCTGGACCCCGATCGAGGCCGACCTGACCGAGAGCGACCACGTCCTCTCCATCGTCGAGGCGCTCCACCCGACCCCGGCGGTCGGGGGGCTCCCGCCCGAGACGGCCCTGCGGACCATCCGGGAGACCGAGACGTTCGATCGCGGCTGGTACGCCGCCCCGGTCGGCTGGTTCGACGCCGACGGCGACGGCACGTTCGCGGTCGGCCTCCGGTGTGCGGTCACCGGCGAGTCGTCGGCCACCCTCTACGCCGGCAACGGCATCGTCGCCGACAGCGACCCGGACGAGGAGTACGAGGAGGTTCAGCTGAAGTACCGGCCGATCCTCGACGAACTCGAAGATGAGTGACTCGCCCGCCCCGAACCGCAACACACTCTGGGCCCGGGGCCTCGTCGCGGAACTCGCCGCCGCCGGGGTCGAGGCGGTCTGCGTCGCGCCGGGCAGCCGCTCGACGCCCCTGACGGTCGCGTTCGCCGAACACCCGGACGTCCGCGTCTTCTCCCACCTCGACGAGCGCTCGGCCGCCTTCTTCGCGCTGGGCCGCGCCAAGCGCACCGGCGAGCCGACCCCGCTAGTGTGTACTTCGGGCACTGCGGCCGCGAACTTCCACCCCGCGGTCATCGAGGCGAACCGGGCCCGCGTCCCGATGCTCGTCCTCACCGCCGACCGACCGCCGGAGCTCCGGGACTCGGGCGCCAACCAGACCGTCGACCAGGAGAAGCTCTACGGCGACGCCGTCCGGTGGTACGCCGACCTGCCGGAGCCCGAGCCCGAAGCGCGAAAACTCCGGTCGCTCCGGACGACCGCCGCCCGGGCGGTGGCCGAGTCGACCGGCGTGCCGCCGGGGCCGGTCCACCTCAACGTCCCGTTCCGCAAGCCCCTCGAACCGGTCGAGGTCGAGGGCGACGTGCCCGGCGATTTCGCCGGCGAAGCGCCCCTCGCGGCCGAGGGACGGGACGGTCCCTTCGTCGAGACGGCCCAGGGCCGACCGGAACTGGCCGACGCCGACCTCCGCCGCGTTCGACGGGCGGTCGAGAGCGCCGACCGGGGCCTCGTCGTCGCCGGTCCCGCGGACGCCCCGACGCCCGCCCGCGACGCCCTCGCCGACCTCGCCGACGCGACCGGCTTCCCGGTCCTCGCCGACCCGCTCTCGGGCCACCGGTTCGGCCACGACGAGGCGCTCCTGCCGGATAACGGGGACGGAGTCGCCGCGGACGGACCGCTCGTCGTCGGCGGCTACGACGGCTACCTCGGCGCGGTCGGCGACGCGTGGCCCGACCCCGAAGTCGTCGTGCGGTTCGGCGCGTCGCCCACCTCGAAGGTCCTGCGCAACTACCTCGAAGCCGGCGACGCCCGGCAGTTCCTCGTCGACCCCGCGGCCGGGTGGCGCGAGGCGTCGTTCACCGCGACCGACCTCCTGGCGGCCGACCCGACCCGATTCGCCCGCAATCTGGCCGCTACTGTCGGTGACGGAGCGGGCGACTCGGACGCGGCCGCGGCGTGGCGCGACCGGTTCGCCGACGCCGAGCGCCGGTACTGGGACCTCGTCGCCGAGGCGCGCGACGAGCGACTGTTCGAGGGGGGCGTGCTCTCGGCGGTCGCGGCCGAGGCGCCCGACCCCGCCACCGTGATGGTCTCGAACAGCATGCCGGTCCGGGACCTCGACCGCTTCGCCGAACCCCGTGCGGCCGACCTGACGGTCCTCGGCAACCGGGGCGCCAGCGGCATCGACGGCATCACCAGCACCGGCCTCGGCGCCGGGAGCGCGACCGACGACCCCCTGGTGATCGTGACCGGCGACCTGGCGTACTACCACGACATGAACGGGCTGCTGGCGGTCGCGCGGTGCGGGGTCGACGCGACCGTCGTCGAAGTGAACAACGACGGCGGCGGCATCTTCCACATGCTCCCCATCGAGGAGTTCGACCCGCCGTTCACCGAGCAGTTCCGGACGCCCCACGGCCTCGACTACGAACCGACCGGGGACCTCTACGGTCTCGACTTCGAACGAGCGGCCGACCTCGACGCGTTCCGGTCGGCGTTCCGCGAGTCGGTCGCCAGCGAGGGAACGCAGGTCGTCGAGGTACCGACGGACGCCGAAGCAAGCCACCGGTTCCGGGAGGAACTGGCCGAGCGCGCGGCCGACGTCCTTCGGTCGAACTAAGTTCGGAGACGGGCGTCTTCGAGGTCTCTCGGGTCGGCTTCCGATATCAGGAGTCGTTCTATCCTCTGATAACGAAAGGAATATTAATATCTGACGGGGCTGAACTCCATCTCGACAATGACCGAGACGCCCTCCGAAGCGCTGACGGAGTTCCTTCGGGAGCGCGTCGGCGATCACATGCGGAGCGTCCTCACCTACGACGACGAGGGCGCGGAGTTGCTGTACGTCCGCGACGACGTCGCCGACCAGTACACCGACGAGGAGATGGCCCGGGTGGCCGACGACGTGCGGCTCGAAGCCGTCGCGAAACACCACCAGGAGGACCTCTACCGGCACGGCGAACTCAACGCCACGGTCCGGTGCTTCGACGACGCGGTCGAGATGCACTTCCCGCGCGACGAGACCAGCGGCACCGCGGTCGCGCTCGACGGCGAGGTGTTCGCCATCCACAACACGTTCCTCGGCCGGTGTCTGGAAGCGATGGAGCGGTAGCCCCTTCCCCAGGCCTACTCTTCGGTCCCCTCGACCGCGGGGTCGTGGCGCTCGAACCAGTCGGTCAGCGTTCGGAGCCGGTGGATCGCCCGCTCGGGGTCGCCGACGTTGTGGTGCTCGCCGGGGTAGACCACGAGCTTCGACGGGACGCCGCGCTTCTTGAACCGGACGTAGAGCTGCTCGGCCTGCCACGGCGGACACCGCCAGTCCTCCTCGCCCGCGGTAATCAGCGCCGGCGTGTCGACCTCGTCGACGTCCTGGATGCTGGAGATGCGGCGGTAGTTCTCGGGCTCCTCCCACGGCAGGCCGAGGTCCGCGTCGTACCAGAGCTGCGTGTCGGCCGTGCCGTACAGCCCGTGGAAGTCGTAGATGCCGTGCTCGGGCGCGGCCGCCGCGAACTCGTCGGTCCGCGTGACGACGTAGAGCGTGTTGATAGCGCCCTGCGAGAACCCGGTGATGAACAGGCGGTCGGGGTCGGCCACGCCGCGGTCGACCAGTTCGCGCGCGCCCGAGACGATGTCGTCGCTCTCGCGGGGGCCCCAGTCGCCCCGGATCTGCTCGCTGAACGCCTGGCCGTAGGACGTACTCCCGCGGTAGTTCACTTCCAGCACCGCGTAGCCCTGCCCGGTCCAGTACGTCTCCGTGAAGCCGAACCCGGGCGTATCGTAGGACATCGGCCCGCCGTGCACGTTCACGACCAGCGGGAGCGGGTCGTCGGTCTCCGAATCGAAGTCTGCGGGCAGGTATGCGATGGCCTCGATCTCGTCGCCGTCGCCGTTCTCGAACCTGACGCGCTCGTACCGCGGCGTGTCGACGTCCGCGACGACGTCGGCGTTGAACCGGGAGAGCTTACGCGCTGGGTCCTCGTCGCCCGGCCCGGCGGCGATCTCCGAGACCGAGAGCGAGTACAGTTCCGAGGGCGAGTCCGCGGCCGAGCGCGTAATCGCGACGGTTCCGCCGGCCGCGTCGAAGCCGGTGAGCGTCCGGTCCTCCCCCTGGCCGTCGTAGACGCGCTCGGGGTCGCCGTCGACCCGGAACCGGGCCAGGCGCGTCCGGGCCTCGTCGGCGACCGGCGCGAGCAGGGTGTCGTCGCCCACCCACGCCGGCGTTCCTCCCCACGCGAGCTTCCGGTCCAGTCCGGCCGAGACGTCGGTCCAGTCGCCGCCGTCGGCGTCGCCCACGAGCAGGTCGGCGGTGTCGTACCAGTTCGACGCCGTCCGGGCCACGAGCGCGAGCTTCTCGCCGTCGGGATGCCACCGGAAGTCGCGCACGAACAGGTCGCCCTCGGTGAGCTGCCGGAGGTCCGACCCGTCGGGCGCGATCGTGTAGACGTGCATCGCGCCCGAGTCGTCGGGGCGGTCGGTCCGGTTCGAGAGGAACGCGATGCGGTCGCCGTCGGGCGACCACGCCGGACTGAGTCCGGTCCGGGGTTCCATCGCGCCGCCGCCGTAGGCGTCGTCGAGGCGGGTCGCTTCGCGGGACTCGCGGTCGACCACGAACAGGTACGAGGCCACGTCGTCGAGCCAGCCGTGGCCGTCGAACTTGTGCTGGAGGCGCTCGGTCTCTATCGGGCCCTCGTCGTCGCGCCGGGCGTCGAGGTACTCGCGCTGGTCGTCGGTCGGGTCCCGGGCCGCGACCACGAGGCGCTCGCCGTCGGGTCCCCAGTCGAAGCTCCGGACGCCCTCCTCGAAGTCGGTGAGCTGACGGGCGTCGCCGCCGCGTTCGAGGTCGAACGCCCAGACCTGCGGGCGGTCCTCGCCGGTCTCGTCGCCGTCATCTTCCGTCTCCTCGTCCGTTTCTGCTCCGTCACCGTTCTCCCCCTCGTCTCTGCCGGCGCGAAAGTCCAGGTCTCGCTCGCGGTTCGCGACGAACGCGAGCGCGCTCCCGTCGGGGCTCCACTTCGGCGAGCTCGCGCCGGGAAGCCGGGTCAGTCGGTGGGGGTCCCGGCTCCCGTCGGTCGGCGCGACGAAGAGGCTGTTGTGCCAGGTGTCCTCGCCTTCGTCAGCCTCGGCGACGACGAACGCGACGCGCTCGCCATCCGGCGAGACGGTTGGGCTTCCGATCCGGCGCAGGTCGTAGAGGTCCGCGAGGTCGAGCGGGCGGTCTGCCATGGGGACGCCTTCAGACGCGTCCGGGATAACTCCTTACCTTCCGTGCGATCCAGCCACATACCGTCTGCGGCCTCGTTTCCTACGTCTCGTCGCGAACCATCCGCTCGATGCGGTCGAGGCCGGTCTCGATGCGGTCGAGGCTGTTGGCGAAGCTGATGCGGACGTAGCCCTCGCCGGCGTCGCCGAATCCGTCGCCCGGCGCCGTCACGACGCCGTACTCCGCGAGCAGGCGCTTCGCGACGTCGAAGCTCCCGCCCGGCAGGTCGCTCACGTCGAGGAGGGCGTAGAACGCGCCCTCCGGCCGGGGACAGGAGACGACCGGCATCTCGGCCACGCGGTCGACGACGAAGTCCCGTCGCTCGGCGAACGCGGCCTTCATCTCGGCGACCGGCTCCTGGGGTCCGGTCAGGGCCGCCAGCGCGGCCTGCTGGCTCACGCTCGACGGGCAGGCGGTCGTGCTCTCGCTGATCTGGGTCACAGCGTCGACCACCGGCTCGGGTCCGGCGAGCCAGCCGAGCCGCCACCCGGTCATGGCGTAGGTCTTCGAGCAGGAGTCGACCGTCAGTACGTTGTCGGCGTCGTCGACGTACGACGCCGCGCCCCGGAAGTCCCGGTCGTAGGTGAGCCGGCCGTACACCTCGTCTGCGACCAGGTAGGCGTCGTGGGCCGCGGCGGCGTCGGCCACAGCGGCGACTGCGTCCTCGTCGTACACTCGGCCAGTCGGGTTCGAGGGACTCGTCAGAATGACGGCCGCGGTGTCCTCGGTGACGTGGTCGGCGACCAGTTCCGGGTCGAGGTCGAACCCGGTCTCGGCCGGCAACGGGACCGTCACCGGGGTCGCACCGGCCAGCTGGACCTGGTTCACGTAGTTTGGCCACGCGGGCGTCGGGACGACGACCTCGTCGCCCGGCCCCGCGAGCGCCATCATCGCCGTCGCGAGCGCATCCATCGCGCCGCTCTTGACGGTGACCCGCTCGGGTCCGACCTCGACGCCGCTCTCGCGGGCCATCGTGTCGGCGATGGCCTCCCGGAGGGGCTGGATGCCGGCGTTCTCGGTGTACTGGGTCGCGCCCTCGCGGGCGGCCTCCGCAGCGGCGTCGATGACGTGGTCCGGCGTGCCGAAGTCGGGTTCGCCGACCTCCAGGCGCACGATGTCCCGGTCGGACTCCCGCAGCGCCTCCTCGGCGAGCCCGAACATCACGCGGATCTTCGAGCGATCGAGGCTCGCGGTGCGGTCGGCCAGCCGCGCGGAGACGGCCCGCTGGCTCGTGTCTGTCATGGCCTACGTCACGGACCACCGCGTGAAGTAAGTTCGTCTCGCGGAAGGCAACTGGCGCCCTGGGGGACTCCTGGAATTGGCGCGCGCTGGCGGGGTCCCCGTGACCCCGCCGGTGCGTGCGAGGTCTGCGCGAGCGTGGCGAGCGCAGGCTCGTCAGAGCTCTGCTCTGAAGGTGGACGAGTAGCGCAACGAGGAGCGAAGCGACGACGCGAGCAACGCAGTCGGCTGGGGCGGGATGAGGCTCGCGGTCGCGGTGCGGGGCGGGACACAGGTGACGGCTGAAGCTAGCTGATCGCGGTCTTCGTTGTTCGATCGGCCTCGATTCCACCAACCCCGTAGTCGATTGGTCGAGCCAATCCACGCCCCCGGAAATCCGAACGAGGAATCTTTTTGCGGAATCCGCCCCCACGCCGACACATGGTATCCGAGATCTTCGACCCCGAGAAGTGGGAGGCCGCCGGTCCCGACTTCGACGACGTCACCTACCACCGCGCGGTCGACTCCGGGACCGTGCGCATCGCGTTCGACCGCCCCGGGGTCCGCAACGCCTTCCGCCCGAAGACCGTCGACGAACTCTACGACGCGCTCGACCACGCCAAACGCCAGACCGACGTGGGCTGCGTCCTGTTGACCGGCAACGGCCCGTCGCCGAAGGACGGCGGGTGGGCGTTCTGCGCGGGCGGCGACCAGACCGTCCGGGGCGAGGAGGGCTACGAGTACCGGGGCGAAGATGGCGAGACCGACCGGGCCGCGAAGGGCGGCCGGCTCCACATCCTCGAAGTCCAGCGGCTCATCCGCCACATCCCCAAGCCGGTGCTCTGCGTGGTGCCCGGGTGGGCGGTCGGCGGCGGCCACAGCCTGCACGTAGTCTGCGACATGACCATCGCCAGCGAGGAGCACGCCGTCTTCAAGCAGACCGACCCCGACGTGGCGTCGTTCGACGGCGGGTTCGGGTCGGCGTACCTCGCCAAGCAGGTCGGCCAGAAGAAGGCCCGCGAGATATTCTTCCTCGGGAAGAACTACGACGCCGAGGAGGCCGCCGACATGGGCATGGTCAACGAGGTGGTGCCCCACGAGGACCTGGAGGACATCGCGCTGGAGTGGGCCGAGGAGATGAACTCGAAGAGCCCGACGGCGATGCGGATGCTCAAGTACGCCTTCAACATGACCGACGACGGGATGGTCGGCCAACAGGTGTTCGCCGGCGAGGCCACCCGACTGGGATACATGACCGACGAGGCGAAGGAGGGCCGCGACGCGTTCGTCGAGGGCCGAGAGCCCGACTTCGACGAGTTCGACTGGCACTACTAACGACCTTTTGACTACCACCTTTTTTCTTCGTCGGGTGTCGAGGTCGAGACCTACTAACCGACCCCTGAACTCCATCCCTCCCGGCCGCCCTCGCCGTCGCCCGCCGACTTAAGGCCGTCAGGTTCCTACTCCTACCCGATGACTGACAACGTCCGGGAGTACGAGGTCGCGGTGGTCGGCGGCGGGCCCGCGGGGCTCACGACCGCGCTGTACACCACCCGACTGAGCCACGACACGGTCGTCGTCAACCGGGGCGGCGGCCGGGCCGCCATGATGGCCGACACGCACAACGTCATCGGCATCACGGAGGACGTCTCGGGCAACGAACTGCTCCGGACCGCGCGCGAGCAGATCCAGCACTACGGCGCCGACTACGTCCGAGGGTACGTCGAATCGGTCGAGCGTGCCGATGACGGCCGGTTCCGCCTGGGCACCGACGGCGACGAGTTCGTCGCGGAGAAGGTCGTCCTCGCGACGGGATTCAACGACGTCCGACCCGACCCGCCGCTGCCACCGACCGGTCGGGGCCTCCACTGGTGTCTCCACTGCGACGCCTACATGTTCGTCGACGAGCCGGTGTTCGTGATGGGGGCCGGCGAGTCGGCCGCCCACGTCGCGATGATCATGCTCAACTTCACCGACGAGGTCGACCTGCTCACACGGGGCGACGACCCGACGTGGAGCGAGGAGACCGACCGCCAGCTCCGCGCCCACCCCGTCGACATCGTCGACGACGAAGTCACCGGCATGGAGAAGGCCGACGACGGCTGGCTGGCGGGCTTCGAGTTCGAGGACGGCACCTTCCGGGAATACCGCGGCGGCTTCCCGATGTACGGCTCGGACTACAACGCCGAACTGGTCGACCAGCTCGGTCTGGAGCGCAACGACGACGAGACGGTGGCGGTCGGCGAGGCGGGCGAGACCAGCGTCGACGGCGTCTACGCGGTCGGCGACCTCACGCCGGGCCACAACCAGATTCCGGTCGCGATGGGCGAGGGCGCCAACGCCGGCATCGACATCCACTACGCCCTCCGGGAGTTCCCGAAGTCCGTCGAGGAGATCGAGGCCGAGGGAGAGGTGTCGGCCGACGAGGTGCCGGGCATGTCCGACGAGCTGCGCGAGGCGGCCCGGGAGTTCAACGCGGCCGGCGACGACTGAGGTTTCGACGGGACGTCACCCCGCTTGCGGGTCGGCCGCGACCGCGATTTAAGTGGTTCTGGCGACAAGGGGTAGATACGGACGGAGAACGCTTCTCTCGGACATCCGATTCGGTAGCCGCGGTGCTCGCCGCCGCGCTCTCGAAACCGCAGACGCTATTGTTCACTCGCCGTAACCTCCGACAATGAGCGACATGGCTACCGACCGCTCCCGCCGCGAGGCGTGGCTGATGGCCGCCCGGCCCCACACCCTCCCGGCGGCCGCCGCGCCCGTGGTCGTCGGCACCGGACTCGCGTTCGCCGTCGGCAAGTTCGCGCCGCTGCCCGCGCTGGCGGCGTTCGTCGGCGCGGCCCTCATCCAGATCGGCACCAACTTCGCCAACGACTACTACGACGCCGTGAAGGGCGTCGACACCGACGAGCGCGAGGGGTTCACCCGAGTCACCCAGTCGGGGCTCATCGCCCCTCAGTCGGTCAAGCGCGCGATGTACGCCACGTTCGCCCTGGCGATACTCGTCGGCGTCTACCTGGTCTACGTGGGCGGCCTGCCCATCCTCGTCATCGGCCTCGCGAGCGTCGCCTCCGGCATCGCCTACGCGGGCGGGCCGTACCCGCTTGGCTCCCACGGCCTCGGTGACCTGTTCGTCTTCGTCTTCTTCGGCGTCGTGGCGGTGACGGGCACCTTCTACGTCCAGGCCGCCAGCCTGCTCGCCGGGCCCTTCCCGCTGGGAGTCCCGGAGGGCACCGTCACGCTCGCGGCGTTCGCGGCCAGCCTCCCGGTCGCGGCCATCTCCACGGACATCCTGGTCGTGAACAACGTCCGGGACCTCGAGACCGACCGCGAGGCCGGCAAGCGCACCCTGGCGGTCATCCTCGGCTACCGCGCGAGCAGGGCCGAGTTCGTCGGGCTGCTCGCGCTCTCCTACGCCGTTCCGTTCTGGTTCTGGCTCGCCCGCGACTACTCCCCGGCTGTCCTGCTCCCGCTCGTGACGGTCCCGTACGCCGCCGACGTCACCCGGACAGTCCTGACGGACACCTCGGGCGAGGCGCTCAACCCCGCGCTGGCCCGGACCAGCAAACTGCTCGCGGCGTTCTCGGCGCTGTTCGCGCTGGGTCTGATAGTATGAACGCCGAGCTCCGCCCGTTCTCGCTCCCGCTGGCCGACCCCCTCGACACGGCCCGCGGCGCCGTCGAGCGCCGGGAGGGGCTCCTCCTGAGAATCGAGGCCGACGACGGCGCGGTCGGCGTCGGCGAGGCCGGCCCGCTGCCCGGGTGGACCGAGCACCACGACGAGTGCGAGTCGGTGCTGACCGACGCGGTCGACGCGATCGACACCGGCGAGGACCCGGCCGACCTGCTCGCAGACCTCGATGCGACCCCGGCCGCGCGCCACGCCCTCGACCTCGCGCTGGCAGACATGGCGGCGTCCCGCGAGGGGGTTCCCCTGTACCGATATCTCGGCGCGGACGGCGCGGTCGAGAGCGTCCCGGTGAACGCGACGGTCGGCGACGCGCCGAAGGCCGAGACGGTCGGCGCGGCCGAGCGCGCCGCGACGGCCGGCTTCGACTGCCTGAAGCTCAAGGTGGGCGCCCGCTCGCTGTCTGCGGACATCGAGCGAGTCGAGGCCGTGAGCGACGCCCACAATGACATCGAACTCCGGGCCGACGCCAACGCGGCGTGGGACCGCGGACAGGCCCAGCAGTTCCTCGACGCCGCGGGCGACCGCCTCGCGTACGTCGAGCAGCCCCTGCCGGCGACCGACCTCGCGGGCCTCGCGGCGCTCTCGGGCCCGGTCGCGCTCGACGAGACGCTGTCCGCGGTCGACTTCGACGACGCGCTCGACGCCGACCCCGAGGCGGTCGTCCTGAAGCCGATGGCGCTCGGCGGCCCCCACAGGGCGGCGGCGCTCGCCGAGCGCGCCCGCGAAGGAGGCGTCTCCCCGGTCGTGACGACGACCATCGACGCCGCGGTGGCCCGGACCGCCGCGGTCCACGTCGCGGCCGCGATCCCGTCGGTGCCGGCCTGCGGGCTCGCCACCGCGACGATGCTGGAGGAGGACCTCGGACCGGACATCGCGCCGGTCGCGGACGGACGGGCGGTCGTTCCCCAGGGCACCGGTAACGGCACCGCGGACACGTGGGGGTACCATGACTGACGCGCCGGAGTCGGCGGATGCGGCGGGAGACGCGACCGCGCGGCGAGCGATCGACGCGCCGACCCGCGACTGGCTGGCCGACCGCGCGCGGGCCGCCCCGGAGTCGACGGCGCTGAACGAGGCCGACGGCGGAACTCGGTGGACGTACGCCGAACTCGACGACGCTGTCGACGAGACCGCGGGCCGACTCGCTGCGCTCGGTCTCGGAGAGGGCGACCACCTCGGCGTGCTGATGGAGACCCGGCTCGCGTTCGTCCGACTGGTCCACGCCGCGATGCGACTCGGCGCGGTGCTGGTCCCGCTGAACGCCCGGCTCACTCGCCCCGAGTTGGCCCGGCAGGCCGAGGTGGCCGACCTTGACCTGCTGATCTGCGAGGCCGACACGGAGAGCGAGGCGCTTTACGCCTCGGAGCAGCGAGCGGGGAGGGACGACCCGCGAGCAGACGCCGCGGCGATTGCGGACGTGCCGGTGGCGTCGGTCGACTCGCCTGCCCCTGCGGAGGGAGACGAGTCGGCGACCGCGCTTTCGGCGACCGACCCCGTCGACTTCTCGCCCGCCGAGTGGTCGCGGTCGGACCGCCAGGCTTTGCTCTTCACCTCCGGCACCACGGGCGACCCGAAGGCCGTGGACCTCTCGATGGGGAACTTCCTGGCCAGTGCCGTCACGTCGGCGTTCCGGCTGGGCGCGACGCCGGACGACCGCTGGCTGCTCTGCCTGTCGATGTACCACATGGGCGGGCTGTCGGTCGCCCTCCGGTCGGCGCTCTACGGCGGGACCGTCGTCCTCCAGGAGGGCTTCGACGCGGGCGCCGCGGCCGACGCCATCGCGGAGTACGGCGCCACGGGCGTCTCGCTGGTGCCGACGATGCTCCGGCAGATGCTGGACGAGCGGGACGCGCTCGCCGGATCGCTCCGTTTCGTCCTGCTCGGCGGCGCGCCCGCCGGCGACGACCTGCTCGCGCGCTGCGAGGCCCGCGGCGTGCCGGTCCACCCGACCTACGGCATGACCGAGACCGCCTCCCAGATCGCGACCGCGCGACCCCGTGAGGCGTTCGCCCACCGGGGGACCGTGGGCAGACCGCTGCTCTGGACCGACCTGACCGCGGTCGACGACGGGGGCGACCCCGTTCCGGCGGGCGAGACAGGGGAGCTCGTGGTCTCGGGGCCGACGGTCGCCAGGGGGTACTACGACGACCCCGAGGCGACCGAGGCGGCGTTCGGCGAGCGCGGACTCCACACCGGCGACGTGGGGTATCGCGACGAGGCGGGGCGGTTCTGGGTCCTGAACCGCCGAGAGGACCGCATCGTCACCGGCGGCGAGAACGTCCACCCCGGCGAGGTCGTCGAGGCGCTCCGCGAGCACCCCGCAATCCTCGATGCGGCGGTCGTGGGCCTCGACGACGAGGAGTGGGGCGAGCGCGTTGCGGCCCTCGTAGAGCCGGAATCGGATGCGGATGCCGACCTCTCGCCGGCGGAGATCGAGGCCCACTGCCAGGACCGCCTCGCCGGCTACAAGCGGCCCCGGACGGTCGCGTTCGCCGACGAACTCCCGCGGACCGCTTCCGGGACGGTCGAGCGCGAGGCTGTCCGGGAGCGACTCGGCAGTGCGAGTGGAGACGGCGCGGAGGAAACCTGACGTCGCCAGCCGAGTACGGCGGCCCGTTCGACCGGCGTGCTCCGCGAACGGTTATCGAACTCCGCCCCGGCCGGAGCGTATTCTGGGATCGAACCGACGGAACCACCGCGGACCGTTGGGCGACGAGCGATACCCGGGTCACGTCGTAACGCCGAGCGTCGACCTCGGCGCGGTGACGACCCACCGGCGGTACAGCACGACAAGTAGGCCGTAGCACACCGCCATCAACCCCCAATTTGGCCACGCGACCGACCCCCCAGCGACGAACAGCGGGGAGAAGTCGCCGATCCCGTGGAGGAACGCCACGAGATACAGATTCCGCGTCAGCGCGTAGATCGCTCCGAACGCCACTCCGCTGAGGGCGAGCAGCAGGAGCAGGCCGAGAACGCTCCCCAGCGTGGGGTCGTCGAGGATGAGGATCGTCGGGACGTGTATCAGCGAGAACGCGGTCGCTGCCGTGACGATTCCGACGACGATCTGAAGCCGGTCACTCCCGCGGTCGACCAGGGACGTCACCTTGTTCTGGAGGTAGCCGCGGAACGCCAGTTCCTCGGCCGGCCCGACGAAGAGGTAGTAATGGACGCCGCCAGCGACCGCGGCGGGCAGCGAGTAGTCGTACGGCGCGGAACGGGCGTGCGCGAAGAACCCGACCGAGAGCTCGTTCCCGCGGAGCACGACGAGACCGGCGGACAGCACGTTGAGCACCAGAACGAGACCGGCCGTCGCGACGAGCGCCGGATACAGCAGTCGGACGGCGAACCCGACGTCGCGGAGCCGAACCCCCTCGTACCGTAGGACGAGCACGGTAACGCCGAACTGGACGGCCGACGACGCGATACCGAACAGCTGTTCGGCGGCGACGCTGGACTCGGCGCCGAACAGACGCGCGAACAGGGCGTTCGAGGCGAGCGCCCAGACGGCGAAGAAGAGGAGCAACGCGACCGCCGGCCGGACTCCGTGGCGAAACGACGGCGACCAGCCCGGGTCCGCCGACGGAGAGGACGTTGTCGACATGCTCGACGTGACGAGCCGATGCCATTATTATCGTGACGATATCCGAGCGACCGGATGCGGTGGCGCGGTCGGGAGTCAGTCGAATCGGTTCCCCGTCGGGTCTAGCCGTGGTCGAGAGCTTTTAGCACCGCAGGTCCCTACTTGCAGTCGTGTGCACTCTCATCCTGGCGTGGCAGGTGTTCGACGGGACGCCCGTCGCCGCCGCGGCCAATCGCGACGAGGCGACCGGTCGCCCCTCGCGGCCGCCCGGAGTCCTCGGAAGCGAAGCGACCGGGGGTTCCTCGGGGACTCGCTCCGACGGTGTACTCGACGACGCCCCGACCGTGATCGCGCCCCGGGACGAGCGGGCCGGCGGGACGTGGATAGGGTACAACGACGCCGGCCTGTTCGTCGGCGTGACGAACCGCCGGGCCGACATCGAGGGCGAACGCTCGCGCGGGCTGCTGGTCCGCGACGCGCTGGCGAAGGAGAGCGCCTCCGACGCGGTCGCGCACGTCGAAGCAGAGCTCGCCGAGCGCGACTACGCCGGGTTCAATCTCGTCGTCGCCGACGCCGATCGGGCGGTCCTGCTGGAGTGGGACGGCGTGCTCCGGACGACCGCCCTCGACCCGGGCGTCCACGTCGTGGTCAACGAGGGGTACGACGGCGAGGCCCCGAAGTCGGCCCGCATCCGCGAGGTGGTCCACCCCGTCGATGACGAGACCGCGACCGAGGCGTGGCTCGACCGGATGAAGGGCGTGCTGGCCGACCACGACCTCGGCGTCTGCGTCCACGGCGACGTCGCCGGGTCGCACCCGGCGGATCAGCCGGAATCCGCTGATTCCGGCGGAGGGTACGGCACCCGGTCGTCGTCGCTCGTCGCGCTCGACGACTCGGGCGCGGGTCGCTACTGGTTCGCCGACGGGCGCCCCTGCGAGACCGACTACGCGGCGGTCGACGCCGCCGACGGTCAGATTTAAACCGTCCGCGGCCCGAGGGTTTCCACATGGCAGCATCCGAGGCCGACCTCACCGAGGAGGAGCGCGCGGGGCTGGAACTCGTCCGGAAGTCCGGCGGCATCCACCAGAGCGACTTCTGGAAGGAGCTCGGCGTCGACTCCCGGAAGGGCAGCCGCATCGTGGAGTCGCTCGACGAGAAGGGGCTGGTCCAGCGCGAGGAGACCGTCTACGACGGTCACAACACCTACCTCATCACGCCGGCGGCCCGCGATCTAGACTTCTCGCTGCTGATGGCCGGCGACATGCTCTCGCCGTTCATCGGCGAGGAGGAGGTCGACGCCGAGAGCGACGCCTTCTCGCAGTGGATCATGAACCTCGCCTACAGCGAGTAGCGACGTTCCACCTCGACGCGACCGACCCACATTCCCGACCGACCTCGCGTCTTAGACCGAGCCCGAGTGCCCGATTCGGTCCGGCGCAACGACGCGTTTCACCCCCTTCAGTGGCTTTTTGCCGGACACCGACGAATTCTCCGGCCATGTCCGACTGGCACGGCGACCACCCCGTCGCCCGGCTCGACGACGCCGACCCGCACCTCGCGCACCTCCAGTACTTCCCGGTCAAGTCGCTCGACTCCGAGCCCCGCGACCGGGCGACGCTCGCCACCGACGGGGCGCTCGCCGGCGACCGGGAGTGGGCGATCCTGGACCGGCCCGCGGACGAGCCCTACGACCCCGCCGCGGCCGACGTCGGCGGGTCCGGCGACTACGTCAACGGGAAGAAGACCGACGCCGTCCACCGGCTCCGCTCGACGTTCCACCCCCGCGACGCAGACGGCGGTGACGATAGCGCCCGCGACGGTAGTGCCCGGGATTCGGGCGGACCGGCGGTCACGCTCCGCGAGCAGGGCGCCGGCGAGTCAGGAGCCCGGCGCTTCCCGCTCGCCGACGCCGGCGACGACGAGGCCGCGGTCCACGCCGACCTGAACGCCCGGCTCTCGGAGTTCTTCGGGCGCGAGGTCAGCGTTCGCCGCGACGACGCCGGCCAGCACGACGACCGGGAGCGCCACGGGCCGACCGTCGTCTCGACCGCCACCCTCCGGGAGGTCGCGGCGTGGTTCGACTTCGACCTCGAGTCGGCCCGGCGGCGGTTCCGGGCCAACCTCGAGATCGGCGGCGTCCCGCCGTTCTGGGAGGACAGACTGTTCGCCGACGCGGGCGAGGTCGTCCGCTTCCGAATCGGGGACGCCGAACTCCTCGGCGTCCATCCCTGCCAGCGGTGCGTCGTTCCGGGTCGGGACCCCGACACGGGCGCGGAGACGGTCGATTTCCGCGAGACGTTCATCCGGCGCCGCGAGGAGACCACGCCCGAATGGACCGACAGCGACCGGTTCGACCACGCCTTCCGACTGATGGTCAACACTCGCGTCCCGGCGGCGTCGGCGGGCGAGCCCGTCGCCGTCGGGGAGCCGGTGGAGCGAATCGGCACGAAGACGGAGTGAGCCCGCCGGGGATGCCGACCTGCGGCGAGCGACCGGCTATCGGTCCGGTCGGTCGTCGGGTGGCGTTGGTTCTCCGTCGGGTTCTGTGGCGTCGGCTTCCCGACGGTCCGCGACGTTCGCACCGTCACCGTCGTCGACTGCGGGCAGCCGTCGGACCACCAGGGCGGGCGTCACCGACTGGGACGCGACCTGCTCGGACACCTCGCCGAAGAACAGTTCCCGGACCGAGGGCCTGCTCTCGCCCATCACGACGAGGTCCGCGTCGCTCGCGGCCGCGACGAGCGTCTTCCGGGGCGTCTCGGAGACGACGACCTCCTCGCGGAACCGGTCGGCGGCGACCCCGTCGGCGGCGAGCCGCTCGGCCGCCGCTTCCACGAGAGCTTGGCCCTCCCCTCGCTCATCGTCCGTTTCGGCGACGTGGTAGAGGGTCGCCGTCGCGTCGGTGGCCTCGAGCACGGCGGCCACCAGCATCGCGATGCGCTCGACGTTGACCTCGCCGCGGAGCGGGACCAGCACGTCCTCGACGGCCTGGGCGGGGTTGTTCAGCAGGACGGCGTCGCAGGACTCCTCGACCGCGACGCGCTCGAACGTCTGGGTCGGCTCGTGGGTGAACACCATCCGGGTCTCGACCGTCCCGCCGGCGTCAGCGAACGCCGCCGCGAGGTCGTCGAGTTCGCCCTGCATGCGCTCCTCGAACTGCATCCGGGCCTGTCCCGGCGGAGTCTGCTCCGGGAGCTCGTGGTAGCCGACCAGTTCGACTGAGACCCCCGACAGCGCCTCGATGAGCGCCGGGGCGAGGCTCTCGCCGTCGAGGACGGCCAGCGGGACCAGCACCGTCGGTTCGTCCGGGACGCTCATAGCGAACCCCGCAGTCGGACGTCGGCCGCGTACACGCGATACCAGACGGCCGCGCCGACCATGATACTGACGCCGACCACCTGCGAGAGCGGCTGCATGAACGCGACCAGACCGAAGCTGGCGACCGCCCCGAGCACCGGCACCGCGGGGTAGCCCGGCACCGTGAACGACGGGTCGTACCACCCGGGGTCCGAGCGCCGGAGCCGCACCAGCGCGACGCAGGTCAGCCCGTACATCACGAGGTGGAGGAACGACGCCACCTCCGCCAGCACCTCGACCCGCCCGATGGCGACCAGCAGGAGCACCGGCCCGCCGGCCATGACCAGCGCGACGTGGGGCGTCCCCCACCGGAGGTTCACCTCGCTCACGCGCCGGGGAACGAGCGCGTCCCGGCTGAGCGCGTACAGCGCGCGCGAGGAGCTCAGGATGGAGGCGTTGGCGCTCGACAGGGTGGCCAGCAGGCCCGCGACGAGGATGGCCACGGCGCCGGTCGGCCCGAGCAGGTCGCGGGCCACCGCCACGATGGCCGTCTCGCCGAGTTCCGCGAGCCGGCCGCTCGACAGCGCGCTCGTCGCCACGAAGATGGTGACGACGTACAGCGTCCCGACCGCGAGGACCGACGCGACCATCGCCAGCGGGAGGTTCCGGGAGGGGTCCTTTATCTCGCCCGCCACCGTCGCCACCTGCGCGAATCCGAGGTAGGAGGTGAACACCAGCGCGGCAGTCGTCACCACCGGGAACGCCCCGTACGGCAGGAACCGCTCCGGGGCGGTCTCACGGCCGAACACGCCGAGCGCGTCGAAGACGCCGTAGGTCAGGAATCCGACCAGGACCACGATCAACAGGCCGACGACGGCGTTCTGGAGCTTCGCGGCGTTCTCGGTCCCGGTGAGGCTGACCGCTGTCAGCAGGACGCCGAACAGCAGCGCCAGCGGCGTCACCGGACCGACGCCGCCGACCGAGACGCCGAGTTCGGCCAGCGCGGCCACGGCGTACTGGCCGAAGCCGACGAGGTAGAACGCCGAGGCGAACACCAGTCCGAGCCAGATGCTCAGGCCCACCACGGCGCCGAAGGCGGTCCCCATCGCCCGCGAGACGAAGTAGTAGCCACCGCCGCTCCGGGGCATCGCGGTCGCCAGTTCGGAGGTCGGCAGCGCGACGAGGAGCGCGATGACCGCCCCGATGGCGAACGAGAGGGCGGCCGCGGGGCCGGCCTCCCCGGCCGCGATTCCGGGGAAGACGAAGATGCCCGCGCCGATCATCGTCCCGACGCCGATGGCGACGCCCCCGCCGAGCCCGATAGTCCGCTCCAGTTCGACCCCGCCCTCGTGGACGGTGGCCTCCGCGGTCGTCTCGCCCTCGTCGGGGTGGACGCCTTCTCCCTCGGCTTCCTCCGGCGGAGGTGGTGCGCTAGACCCGGACTCGGCAGGGTCGCTCATACAAACCCGTGACGGGCGAGCTACAAATGTCTATGTGCGAATCGGTTCCCGTATCGGACTCGGCCTCAGAGGTGCGTTCCGGAGGGCCGGTGAGTCGGGTGCCCGGAACCCCGACGCTGGACATCCCGCCATCGCCGAACTGCCATCTGACGAACGGAGTTGAGTCCGGCGGTTCGAGGGGTTCAATCATCGGACTCAGATTGCTGCGCCGGCTCGTCCACACTGTGGAGTCTCGACTTCCACAGTCTGAGGTCGTCGAAGTACATCTCGACGTCGTCCGGAGCCGAGTAGTCGCCGCCGTAGTAGACCGAGAACCAGAAGCCCTGGACCTTCAGCCGGTCGACGTCCCGGAACCGGACGTCGGTGACGTCGAGCGCCAGGTCGCCGTCGACCCACCCCTTCACCACGCCGTCGTCCTCGCCCGGCGTGTTCAACTCGACGTAGTTGTCGATGCGGTACCACCGGTCGGCGTCGAGGAGTCCGTGGCCCCCGACGTCCCACTCGAAGTGCGTGCCGTACTCGCCGTCCATCTCGGCGTGGTAGACGTACGAGGCGAGCATGACGTGGCCGTCGTCGCCGTCGGGATCCCTGAAGTTCATCCGGGCCGACCAGCCGTCCGTCCCGTCCGAGGGTCGCCCGCCCCAGCCGGCCCTGCCGTAGGTGCCGGCCGGCCCGGGCAGTTTCCCGCTGTCGTCGTGGCCGACGTCGGACTCCGAGGGGACGTACAGCATGTACCGGCTGTGGAGCCGTTCGGGCTCGGACTCGCCCGCCTCGGCGAACCGGTACCGCATCCGGGTGCCGTAGTGGTCGCCCTCGGGGACCGCGACCGACAGCGACTCCGAGGCGCCGTCCGGGCCGTCGACGATGCGGTTGTGGTCGGTCAGCTCCGCCGACGTGAATCGATTGGCGTACCCCTCGCCGGCGAACGGAATCCGGACGTCGGGGTCGACCGGCGGCGACTCCGGGAGCCGGACCGGGGTCGAAAAGAGTGCGGTCGCCGCAATGCCGGACGCGACGCCCTTCAGCAGGTCCCGGCGGTCGAACCCCCGACGCGTGCGTCGCTCGTCGTCGTTCGGGTGCGACTCGTCGACGGCCCCGTCGGCGTTCTCGGTCATGGATCCCACGCTCACCCCGTTCCCCCGGCCGCCGCTCCGGGGCGTCAGCTGTGAACGGAGGTTGGAACGAGAAGCATATCAATTCCGCGGCCCGGGTCCGACCGCGTCAGTTCTCGACGGCGCTACCGACGCGGATGATGTCGGCCTCGCCGAACGCCGGGGCGATGAACTGGACGCCGACCGGGAGGCCGCCGTCAACCTCGCCGGCGGGCACCGAGATGGCCGGGAGGTCCGCCAGGTTCACCGGAACCGTGTTGGCGTCCGCGAGGTACATCTGGAGCGGGTCGTCGAGGCTGTCGCCGACCGCGAACGGCGGGGTCGGCATCGTGGGGCTCGCCAGCACGTCGACCGACTCGAACGCCTCGTCGAAGTCCTGCCGGACCCACGCCCGGGCGTCCTGGGCCTGCTTGTAGTACTTGTCGTGGTAGCCCGCCGAGAGCGCGTACGTCCCGAGCAGGATGCGGCGCTTGACCTCCTCGCCGAACGCCTCGCGGGAGTTCGAGAAGGCCTCGTTCCAGTTGCCCTCGAAGCCGCCGGACTCGCCGTAGCGCACGCCGTCGAAGCGCGCGAGGTTCGAGGAGGCCTCCGACATCGCGATGACGTAGTAGGCCTCGACCGCGTGCTCGACCGAGGGCAGCGACACCTCCTCGACGGTCGCGCCCCGGGATTCGAGGTCGTCGAGCGTGGCCTCGAAGCGCTCGCGGACGCCCTCGTCGGCGCCCTCGACGAGTTCGGTCGGGACGCCGACGGTGGTGTCCTCGACGTCGCCGGTGGCGGCGCTCGCGTAGTCCGAATCGGCGCCCTCCTCGCGGGTGGTCGCGTCGCGGGGGTCCGGGCCGCTGATGACGTCGAGGAGCGCGGCGGCCTCCTCGACCGTGGGCGCGAGCGGGCCGATCTGTTCGAGGCTGTTGGCGTAGGCGACGAGGCCGTAGCGCGAGACGAGGCCGTAGGTGGGCTTGATGCCGACGACGCCGCAGAACGCCGCCGGGTTCCGGATGGAGCCGCCGGTGTCGCTGCCGAGCGCGAGGTCGGCCTCGCCCGCGGCGACGGCGGCCGCACTCCCGCCCGACGAGCCGCCGGGGACGCGGCCGGGGGCGACCGGGTTCTCCGCGGGACCGAACGCCGAGGTCTCGGTGGTCGACCCCATGCCGAACTCGTCCATGTTGGCCTTGCCGACGATGGTCGCGCCCGCGTCCTTCAGCTTCTCGACGACGGTCGCGTCGTACGGCGGCACGTAGTCTTCGAGCATCTCGGACCCGCAGGTGGTCCGGACGCCCTCGGTGCTGATGTTGTCCTTGACCGCGACGGTCCTGTCGGCGAGGGGGCCGTTGGCCGCGCCCTCGACGGTCTCCTCGGTGATGAATACGTTGTGGTCTGCGCTCATTGTGTGGTGGTCGTGGTTGCTCTGGCGAGGATCGGTGGTCGTTCCTCGGATGCAGTTCGTGGTTGTCGGTGTGCTGGTGCGGATGGCGGTGGCGGTGCGTCGCGGGAGACGCCGGTTACGAGACGTTCGGCCCCTTTAAGTAGCCGTCCTCGGTCTCGGGGGCGTTCGCCAGCGCCTCCTCCTGGGAGAGGCAGTCGCGGGCCTCGTCGGCCCGCATCACGTTCACGAGGTCGGTCTCGCGCTCGACCTCCGGGACCTCCTCGAGCGTCTCGAAGTAGTCGAGGATGTCGCCGAACTGGTCGGCGAACCGCTCGACCTCCTCGTCGTCGAGGCCGACCCGCGCGAGGTCGGCGACGTGGCGGACCTCCTCGGGACCGGGCGCGGCGTCGTCGGACCCGTCGGACGTGTCGCTCATGTGCGTCACAACCCGCGGGGCGGCGGTAAGGGTTTCGATACCGACCCCTCGAAACGAGTATTAAAGGTTGGTGAATCGTGGGGTCGGCGGATGAGCGTTGAACGCGGACAGACGCGCCGGAAACGGCCGAGACGCGCCGAACGGAGAAATCGGTCGAACCGGTCGTTGCCACAGTCTTTAAGTAACAACGGGCATTACTAGGAGACGTCTTCTGAACCCGGTTATCCACCGTCCCTCTGGCGGAGTGTCGGCTCATCTACCCCTGGCTGTCTCACTCAACTTCCACCATGACCGAAACACGAACCCGAACCCACACCGACGAGCGAACGAACGACGAATCCGAGCGCGAGTCCGAGCAGCATCGCTGCCCGGAGTGCGGCGGCAACCTCGTCACCGACGACGAGCGCGGGGAGACCGTCTGCGCGGAGTGCGGACTCGTCGTCGACGAGGACCAGATCGACCCCGGGCCGGAGTGGCGCGCGTTCGACTCCAAGGAGAAAGACCAGAAGTCCCGGGTGGGCGCCCCGACCACGAACACGATGCACGACAAGGGGCTGTCGACCAACATCGGCTGGCAGGACAAGGACGCCTACGGCAACTCGCTGGGGTCGCGCCAGCGGGAGAAGATGCAGCGGCTGCGCAAGTGGAACGAGCGGTTCCGCACCCGCGACTCCAAGGAGCGAAATCTCAAGCAGGCCCTCGGCGAGATCGACCGCATGGCCTCCGCGCTCGGCCTGCCGGACAACGTCCGGGAGACCGCGAGCGTGATCTACCGGCGGGCGCTCGACGAGGACCTCCTGCCCGGCCGCTCCATCGAGGGCGTCGCCACCAGCGCGCTGTACGCCGCGGCCCGGAAGGCGGGCACGCCCCGAAGCCTCGACGAGATTACCAACGTCTCGCGGGTCGACAAGGACGAGATCGCCCGGACGTACCGGTACGTGGTCCGCGAGCTCAACCTCCAGATTCAGCCCGCCGACCCCAAGAGCTACGTCCCGCGGTTCGTCTCGGACCTCGGCGTGAGCGAGGAGGTCGAGCGCCGGGCCCGCGACCTGCTCGACACCGCGACCGAGAAGGGCATCCACAGCGGCAAGTCGCCGGTCGGCCTCGCGGCCGCCGCGGTGTACGCCGCCGCGCTGCTCAGCAACGAGAAGGTGACCCAGAGCGAGGTCAGCGACGTCTCGGACATCAGCGAGGTCACGATCAGAAACCGCTACCACGAGCTGCTCGAGGCGAAGGAAGACGGCATCGCGCCCTGACGGCCCTCTTTTCCCGAAACGCGGCCACACTCGTAGCTGTTCCGTAAACCGGAAGTCGCCGGTCCGACTCGGTCTTCGGCATGGAGACGACCCGTCACTTCACCGCGACCGCCTACGTCGTCCACGATGGCGCGGTCGCGCTGCACCACCACGACCGGCTCGACATGTGGCTGGCGCCCGGCGGCCACCTCGACCGCGACGAACTCCCGCGCGAGGCCGCCCGCCGGGAGGTCCGCGAGGAGACCGGGCTCGACGTGACCCTGCTCGAACCCGAGACCGACGTCGCGGTCGAGGCCGGTCGGGAACTCGCGCCCGCCGAGCACGTCATGCTCTTCGACATCGACGTCTACCCCGACGGCGGGGTGGGCCACCAGCACATCGACCACGTCTACTTCGCTGCGGCCGAGAGCCGCGAGATAGCCCCGGAGGGCGACGACGAGGCCGACGCCGAGGAGTGGGAGTGGTTCACCGCCGAGGCGCTCCGGACGACCGACCGCCTGACGACCGAGGTTGTCCAGATCGGCCTGGAGGCCATCGCGGCGGTCGAATCCCGGACGGCGTAGCGGCGTGGGGGCGTAATTCGCCGAGGGTTTCTGCTACGAGGACATCGTCTCGTTCGGACAACCGACGGCTTTCCGCCGAAATCGCCGTTCGAGCAACTTCAAATCTAGACGTCATTTTATTACTTGAGAAGGTTAATTAACCCCCGATAGCAATATCTCGCTTACATGAGTGTCGGTGAGGTCAGCGCTCCCGACGGCGACGACGGCGGCTCCGCCCGGTTCGACGCCGAGCTCGAGTCGACCGAGGAGGTCCGCCTCTCGTGGGAGGCCTCGGGGGTGCGGTGGGCGAACCAGTGGGGTATCGACCCCGAGACCCCGACTGCGTTCGCCGCGACCGACCGGCGCATCCTCTTCGACGCCGAGTCGGGCACGAACTCCATCGGCTACCGGCACGTCCGGGCGGTCAAGGTCGACGCAGCGGGCGACGGGCTCGACCTGTCGATGGCGTTCGTCGGGTGCGGCGGCCTCTGCCTGCTCGTCGGCCTCCTGGTGGCCACCGACGACCTCGCGAACGGCGTCGGGCTCGTCCTGCTGTCGGTCATGCTGCTGGTCGCCGGGAGCGCGGTCGGCGACGCGCCCGAGCGCGCGACCGTCACCCTCATCATCGACAACGAGCGCCAGCGCCTCTCGTTCTCGGTCGACGAGGACGTGGGCGAGCGACTGGCCGAACTCGCCTCCCGGTTCTGAGCGAGACCGGGCGAAGCAGTCGGCCGGAACCGGGAATAATTCCGCGCTAGTAAGTGTAGCAAAACTACTTTGTACGCCGGCCGACACCGGCCGAGCATGCCGACACGCCGCCGACTCCTCGCCGTCCTCCCGAGCGTCGCATTCGCGGGCTGTCTTGGTCGAACCGCCGGTCCCGGCGGGTCCGACACCGCCGCGACGGACTTCGACGGAACGACGACCGACCCCGCGACCACGACCGCGCTCCCAGAGGATCTGGTCCGCCGGAACGGTCGGACGGTCGTCGACTTCCCGGGGACGTCCGACGGCGAGGTCTCCGTCTCCGCATCGGAGGGCGTCACGGGCGTCACATTCTCGGATGCCGCCGATGCCGACTTCGAACTCACGGCGGTCGCAGACGGCAACGTAGTCGTCGGCGAGGGCCGCCTCGCGGCGTCGCGGACGCTGACGCCCGCCGACGAACCGCGGGCGTTCGTCGCTCCCGTCTACCGGAACGACGAGGGGTTCGAGTTCCGGGCCTACGCCAACACCGCGTTCCGCGAGATGGGCACTCTGCACCTCCTCGCCGCTCCCGGCCGGTCACTCGTCGGTGACGACGCCGTCTCGCGGCCCGCCGGGTTCGAGTCGATCACCGGGAACGTGGGCCGGACCACCATCTCCGCGGCCGACGTCGAGGGGGCGGAGGCGGGCGCACCGCTCTCTGTTGCACTGGTCGACGCGTCGCTCGAATCGCTGCGCTCGGGGAACGGCAGCACCGCGAGCGGTGTCGTCCTCCAGCACACGCGGGAAGTGCGGGAGCCGTCACCGAAGGCCGTCTTCCGGTTCGAGTTCGGCGACGGTTCGGTCACCGTCACCCACCACGGCGGGGACTCGATAGCGGGCGGTAATCTCGCCGTCAGGATCGGCGACGAACCGACCGGCGCGGCGTTCCCCGAGGAGGTCACGGCCGGCGACTCGGTCTCGGTCGACCTCTCGGGCGTCGAGGCAGGGACGTCCGTCAGGGCGGTCTGGACCGCGCCCGAAGGCGACCGTTCGGCGGTGCTGGCAAAGACGACGGTTCCCAGCGACGAGACGACTACGGTCGGGTGAAACCGACGTCCGAGTCGGAACTACTCCTCGACCAGCGACGCGACGTACCGCGAGACGTGGTCGTCCATCCGGCGCTTGAACCCGGCCTGTCGGGCGAGCCGGTCGAGTTCGCGCGCGACCAGGCTCCCGTACTGGACCGCCTTCTTCTCGCGGAACGCCACCCCGTCGGGCACGAACTCCCGGGCGGCGAGCCGGAGCGCCTTCTTGCGCTCGCCGCGAGAATCGACCAGCAGCCCGCCCGGCAGTCGGAGCGCCGACCGGACCACCCGGTCGTCGAGCAGCGGCGCGACCGGCTCGACCCCGGCGCGCCGGAGCGCCAGCACGTCGCGTTCCAGTTGCTCGGGCAGCGTGTAGAGCATCTCTCGGCCCGCGCCGCGGATCGTCTCGGCCTCGACGCGGGGGTCCTCCGGGGCGCGCGCGACCTTCGCGTACCCGCCGAACAGCTCGTCGGCGCCCTGTCCGACAGCGAGCCGGTCGAAACCGTCGGCCGACGCGCGCTCGGCCGCCAGATAGAGCGGGAGCGCGATCTGGACGTCCATGGCGTTGGTCCGGCCGGTCGCTCCCGCCACCTCCGGCACCGCCCGCTCGAGGTCGGCGGGGGAGAGTTCGACCACGCGCAGGTCGGCCTCCCGGTCCATCAGTCGGGCGGCCCGCCGCGCCGCTTCGACATCGTGGCTGTCGGGAAAGCCGACGACGTAGAGGGGCGCGTCTAGCGCACTCGCTACCACGGCCGAGTCGACGCCGCCCGAGAACGCGACCGCGGTCCCCGCCGACTCGACAGAATCGAGCGTCTGGCGCAGGGCGTCCCGGAGGTCCGCGACGGCGCGTCGGTCGTCGGTTGTCGGCGCCGGGTCGGGCAGTGAGAGAACGCGCCGAGGGCTCTCCCCGCCGGGCGAGAGGGCGTGACCCGCCTGAAGGGGTTCGGGGTCGACGAGGTCGTCTGGCGAGAACCCCCAGGCGCGGTCGCCTCGCCCGGTCGAGCGCTCGGCGGACTCGACGAAGAGAGGCTGCCGACCCAGTACGTCGCGGACGAGGCGGCCGTCGGGGAGCCGGCCCGCGAACCCCGCGGTGCCCGAGAGCGCCTCACCGGCTTCGACGGCGCGCGCGACCGCCTCGGTCTGCGCGCCGCGTAGTTCGGCGTCGTCCGTCGCCATCAGAGGATCTCGCCGATCCGGTTCTTCACCCGGCGCTTGGCGCCGCCCGCGGCCTGGCGGAAGCTCACGTGCCAGGGGGTGCGCTTGCCCTCGACGCTGGTCCGGCCGTCGAGGATGGCGTCGAGTATCGCCGTCGCGCTCCGGTCGTCGGCGTCGATGCGGGTGACGGCCTGGCCGACCATCTCGCCGATGTGGGCGTCGCTGCCGGCGGTCTGGGGCAGCCCGCGGCGCTCGGCGAACTCCCTGGCCCGCCGGTTGCCACGGCCGGTCAGCAGCCGGGAGTTGTACACCTCGATGGCGTCGGCCTCCACGAGCTCCGACTCGGTGATGTTGGCCATCACGCCGCTCCGGGACTTCTGGTACGGGTGGGGCACGACGGCCACCCCACCGAGGTCGTGGATGCGGTCGAGCGTCTCCCCGAACGACAGGCCGGCGGGCACGCGCTCGGTGATGCCCAGCCCGAGGACGTGGCCCGCCGCGGAGCTGATCTCCATGCCCGTGATGCCCACCAGCCCGTAGTCGCCGGCCTTCTCGGCGGCTTCGAGACTGGCCTCGATCTCGTCGTGGTCGGTAATCGCGAGCGCGTCGAGTCCGACGGCGGCGGCCTGCTCGAGCAGCAGGTCGACCGAGTCGCGGCCGTCGTACGAGAGCGCCGAGTGGGCGTGTAGCTCGACCGATAGCACGGATGGTGATTGGCAGGGAGGTGGCAAAAACGCCTCGGTACGCCTCGCACCGGCGAGGCCGCGGCGCCCCAAGAGACCGACGCGAACGCGCCGGCAGCCCCCCGGCCTTATCCGAGAAACCGAGTGATGTAAGGATGCCAATACTTTTTGCCGTCGGCACCGAGAAGTCGGTATGCGCCGCCGCCACCTCCTCGTCGGAATGACGACCGGGCTCGCCGGGGTCGCGGGCTGTCTCGGTTCCGGTCGGAAGAGCGAGGCCGATTCCGCCGACGGCGGCACAGCTACCACGACCATGCCCGAACTCGCCGCTCCTTCTGACCGCGTCGACTCGAACGCGTACCTCACGACCCTCGAATCGCGCATCGATGCGAGCGGATTCCCGGACCCGGACCCCGGCCTGATACCGTCGCTGACCGAGGCCCGGTTCGTCGTCGACGCTGCGACCGATGCAGGGAACCAGGAGTTCGCGTCGGCGGTCTCGGACCTGCGCCGCCCGGTGTTCGAACCGCTGGCGGACTTTGACGCGACGATGGCTCGGGCGCGGGAGACGACGGTGAATGATCCGGAACAGTTCGTCGAGGAGCACCTGAGCCGGCGCGAGCGGACCTTCCTCGACTACCCGGCGCCGCCCCACCACTTCATCGAGGCCGCCGAGAACCGGGGCCGGCAGGTACTCGATACGACGGCCCGGCGCGCGGAACTCCGAGAGGCCGTCGGCGACTCCCCGTCCACCTATGTCGACCACCGGTTGACCGTCGAAACGGTCGTCGCGGGCGGGACGGACATCGGTCGCGAGGTGTATCCGGAGTGGGCCGAACGAGATAGCAGATCCGGCATCGAGTACGACTCGGCGGACCATTACGCGGACATCGTCGCCTTCAACGGCGCGCTGGCAGCCGAGGCGATGCTCGAGCACAACGGCAAGATCGTCACGCCGCCCTGAATCCCGCCGTTTCTGTTTGGCCGGGAACGCGTCCCGAGTCGATATCCGACCCGGTTCCAGAACTCCGTTTCCCCGACAACCGGTAGCTTCGGGCCTCCTCGCGACCGTTGCTGAAAGCCGCGATTTCCGCGCAGAAGGCGATATTTCGTATATCGTTATTTGGTTTATCTGTCGGTGGCGGGCCGGCAATGATGGAATAAAGTATACATATTAGTGCAGTCAATTCGGCGGAACACGCCGAAACGTTCGCATAACGCGGCATCGCCAGTCGGCTCGACGACCGTTTCCTCGATACCGGCTGATGCCCACAGACGTGCACATGGAAAGGCATTAATCCGCTCTGTCTGTACAGATGAGTGAATGAGTCTCTCCGAGTCAGACCGCGAACTCGTCGTCGCCGAACTCGGTCGCGAGCCGACCCCGGCGGAGGCGGCGCTGTTCGAGAACCTCTGGAGCGAACACTGCGCGTACCGGTCGTCGCGACCGCTGCTCTCGGCCTTCGATTCGGAGGGCGAGCGGGTCGTCGTGGGACCCGGCGACGACGCCGCGGTCGTGGAAGTCGCCGACGGCACGCATATCACGATGGGAATCGAGAGCCACAACCACCCGTCGTTCGTCGACCCCTACGACGGCGCGGCCACCGGCGTCGGCGGCATCGTTCGCGACACCCTCTCGATGGGCGCCTACCCCATCGCGCTCGCGGACTCGCTGTACTTCGGCGACTTCGACCGCGAGCACTCGCGGTACCTGCTGGAGGGCGTCGTGGAGGGCATCTCTGACTACGGCAACTCCATCGGCGTGCCGACGGTCGCGGGGAGTGCGGCGTTCCACCCCGACTACGAGGGCAACCCGCTGGTCAACGTGGCCTGCGTCGGCCTGCTGGACGAGGAGCGCCTGGTGACCGCGGACGCGAAGGAGCCGGGCGACAAGCTGGTGCTGGTCGGGAACGCGACCGGCCGCGACGGGCTGGGCGGCGCGAGCTTCGCCAGCGAGGACCTCTCGGAGGACGCCGAGACCGAGGACCGACCCGCGGTGCAGGTCGGCGACCCCTACACCGAGAAGCTGCTCGTCGAGGCCAGCGAGGCGCTGCTCGACCGCGATTTGGTCGAGGCCGCGCGGGACCTCGGCGCGGCCGGCCTCGGCGGCGCGTCCAGCGAGATGGTCGCGAAGGGCGGTCTCGGGGCCGACATCCGGCTGGAGGACGTCCACCAGCGCGAGCCGAACATGAACGCCCTGGAGATCCTGCTCGCCGAGTCCCAGGAGCGGATGTGCTACGAGGTCCGGGCCGAGAACGTCGACGCCGTCCGGCAGGTGGCCGAGAAGTACGATCTGGGCTGCTCGGTCATCGGCGAGGTCACGGAGGGCAACTACGTCTGCACCTTCGAGGGCGAGACCGTCGTCGACGTCGACGCCGAGTTCCTCGGCGACGGCGCGCCGATGAACGACCTGGCCGCCGAGGAACCGTCTCAGCCGGGACGGGACCTGCCGGACGTCGACCTCCCCGACGCCTTCGAGTCGGTCGTCGGGCACCCGAACACCGCGAGCAAGCGCTGGATTTACCGGCAGTACGACCACGAGGTCCAGGTACGGACCGCCACGGGGCCGGGCGACGACGCCGCGGTGCTGGCGCTCCGCGAAGCGAACACCGGCCTCGCCATCTCCTCGGGCGCGGAACCCAACTGGACGACGGCCGCCCCGTACGACGGCGCCCGGGCGGTCGCGCTGGAGAACGCGACCAATCTCGCCGCGAAGGGCGCGACGCCGCTGGCGGCGGTCGACTGCCTGAACGGCGGCAACCCCGAGAAGCCGGACGTGTACGGGGGCTTCGAAGGCATCGTCGACGGGCTGGCCGACATGTGCCGAGAACTCGGCGCGCCGGTAGTCGGCGGCAACGTCTCGCTGTACAACGACTCCCCCTCGGGGCCGATTCCGCCGACGCCCACGCTGGCGATGACCGGGACCAAGGAGGGGTACGACGCACCGCCCGCCGCGCTCGCGGGCGAGGGAACCCTGCTCGTCGTCGGCCACGACGGCGGGAATCGACTCGGCGGCTCGGAGTTTCTGGCGCAGGCCGGCGGGACCGACCGCTTCCCCGCGCTGCCCGAGAACCCCCGCGAGGTCGTGGAGGCGCTCGCCGGCGTCGCGGACGAGGAGGCGACCCTCGCGGTCCACGACGTGAGCCACGGCGGTCTCGCGGTCGCGCTCGCCGAGGTAATCACCGAGGAGGCTGGGGCCGACGTGACGGTCGAGAGCGGCGAGGCGCTGTTCGCCGAGACGCCCGGCCGTGCGGTCGTCGAGACGACCGACCCCGACGCGGTCCGGGCGACCTTCGACGGCGTCGCGCCGGTGTCGGAACTCGGTACTGCGGACGAGTCGGGCGCGCTCGACCTGACCGCGGGTGGGGAGTCGATGCGCTACGACGCCGCGGAGATCGCGACGCTGCGGGACGTGCTGGCGCGCGAGCTCGACTGAAGCGGCAGTTCAGAGGCGCCTGCGGAAAATTATACTCTTCGCTCGGTCTGCAGTGCTCGGAACGGATTCCGCGTCGGTCAGGACAGCACGAGCGGGACCGCGAACGCGATCGCCAGTCCGATCGCGAGGACCGCGAAGCCGACGCCGACTTGCGAGGAGCTGAACTCCTGCATCGGCGAGGTCACGCGGTCCATCTCCTCGGCCTCGTGGCCGTGGATGTCGTCGGTGTGGTCGTCCATCTCGGCGTAGTCGTCGTGGTCGACCTCGAGGTTCTCGCTGTCGTCGGCGTCAACGCGGTCGTCTTCGTCGTGCTCGGTCATACTAGGTGGTTCCGGGGCCTCCCACTTAAGCGCAACCAAACCTAAACCGCCGGGACCCGAACCACGGACCCGATGGGGGAGGAAGTCAGCACGTCAGCAGACGAGAGTAGCGATGCGGCGGACGCGAGCCGTGTCCTCGGAGACGGGGGTCGAGACCCCGAAGACGACGGCCGGAACACCGACGGGGTCGACTGGAGCGCCGTCGACGCCGACCGCGAGTGGTGGAAGGAGTCGGTCGTCTACCAGATCTACCCGCGGAGCTTCTTCGACGCCGACGGCGACGGCGTCGGCGACTTGCGGGGCGTCGAGGAGAAACTGGACTACCTCGTCGCTCTCGGCGTGGACGTGGTGTGGCTCAACCCGGTCTACGACTCGCCGAACGCGGACAACGGCTACGACATCCGGGACTACCGGGCCATCATGGACGAGTTCGGCACGATGGACGACTACGACCGGCTGCTGGAGGGTTTCCACGACCGGGACATCCGGCTCATCATGGACCTGGTGGTCAACCACACCTCCGACGAACACGAGTGGTTCCGGCGGTCGCGCGAGTCGACCGACGGCGACTACCGCGACTTCTACATCTGGCGCGAGGGCCGGGGCGACGGCCCAGGCGGCAAGGGGGAGCCGCCCAACAACTGGGAGTCGGCGTTCGGCGGATCGGCCTGGACCTACGACGAGCGGACGGAGGCGTACTACCTCCACCTCTTCGACGAGAAGCAGCCCGACCTCAACTGGGACAACCCCGAGGTCCGCGCCCGGGTCTACGACATGATGGAGTGGTGGCTCGACAGGGGCATCGACGGCTTCCGGATGGACGTCATCGACCTCATCTCGAAGGCCGAGGGGCTGCCCGACGGCGACCCCGACTCGGGGTGGACCGGCGCCGAGCACTTCATGACCGGACCCCGCGCCCACGAGTTCGTCGCCGAGATGTACGAGGAGGTGCTGGAAGGCAGGGACGTGATGACGGTCGGCGAGATGCCCGGCGCGACCGTCGAGGAGGCCCGGCAGTACCTCGTCCCGGACGGCGACGGGCTGGACATGATCTTCCACTTCGAGCACGTCAGCCTCGACCACGGCGAGAGCGGCGACCGGTGGAGCGTCGGCGACCTGGACCTCGCGGAGTTCAAGCAGGTCGTCGCGAAGTGGCAGACCGGCCTGTACGGCGAGGGCTGGAACAGCGTCTACCTCGGCAACCACGACTGGCCCCGGATGGTCTCGCGGTTCGGCGACGACGGCCTCTACCGCATCGAGTCGGCCAAGCTGCTGGCCACGCTACTCTTCACCCTCCGGGGGACGCCGTACGTCTACCAGGGCGACGAGATCGGCATGACGAACTTCCCGTTCGAGCGGGAGTCGCAGGTCCGGGACGTCAGCGCCCGGAACTTCGTCGAGCGGAAGCGCGAACAGGGGTGGGAGATGGACGACATCCTCGAGGTCGTGAGCCACCGCGGCCGGGACAACGCCCGGACGCCGATGCAGTGGTCCGACGGCGAGCACGCGGGCTTCACCGAGGGCGAGCCCTGGATGCCGGTCAACCCGAACTACGACGCAGTGAACGTCGCCGAAGCGACGGCGCGGGAGGACTCGATCTGGCACTACTACCGGGAACTCATCGAGTTCCGGCAGTCGACGCCGGTCGCCGTCTACGGCGACTTCGAGCTCCTCCTGCCCGACGACCCGGACGTCTTCGCCTACCTCCGGACGCTCGCCGACGACCGCCTGCTGACGGTCCTGAATCTCTCGGAGGGGACGCCGACGTTCACGCTACCGGAGAGCGTCTCGTACGACGACGCCGACTGCGTCCTCCACAACTATGCGGTCGACGCCGAGGCGCCCCGGTCGTTCGAACTGCGACCCTGGGAGGCCCGAGTGTACGAACTGGAGTGAGGGTCGGACGTGTCCTAATCGGCCCGAAGAATAGTTCTGTGACGGTGGGTTTCTGAGGCCCGCGCACGCTGGCGCGACCTGGTGTCGCGCCATCGTCCTGCGAGGGACGAGTGAGCGAAGCGAACGAGGAGCTAGGGAGGTTCGAGGCTCTCGCTCGGTGATACAGCAGACTAAGACGCGCTCGCCTCCGCGAATCGCGGTCTGGGTGGATGAAAGGGGCCGCGGGCTCGCGAGCCCGCGGGGGCTTTCTGAAACGTTATCCCACCGACTCGGCTGTTCGCTCTCGTAGTCGCGCCACCACAGTTTTTCGAAGTAAAACCAACTCCCCTTCGAAGAACTACTCGTCCTCGTAGTGGACCGTCTCGTCCACCGCCGGAATCATCTTCGTCGCGTCCATGTCGAGGAACGACGCGGCGTCCTCCTGGACCTCGGCGCCCGGCTCGGACTCGAACGACTCGTTCATCGCGCCGGGGTCGTCGAACCAAAGCTGCGCCACGTAGTCGTAGCCGGCCTTCTCCGGGTCGGTCGGGACCGAGGAGGTGTACCGCCGCAGATTCGGCAGGTCGTTCACCAGCGGCGCGTGCTCCTCGCGCATGTACTCGATGCACTCCTCGTGGGTCGTGCCGTCGGCCCGGGACGCCAGGATCACCATCTTGCAGGTCATGCGGTTCCGGGAGTTCGGCGCGCGCAGTAGTCAAAGTTTGGATGGCGCGATAAGTGTTAGATATCCCATGAATCAAAGCGTCCTTGTACGCTCGCGCCGGAGTACGACCAATGACCGACGGCAGGGTCATCGCCGAGATTCGGCTCACTCACCCCGAGCTCGTGCTGACCCGGACCATCCGGGCGGTCCCGGAGATGACCACCGAACTGGAGTACCAGACGATCGCCGGCCCGGAGTCGTACTACCTGTTCTTCAAGGTGTCCGGCGGCGACTTCGACGCGTTCGACGCCGCCGTCGCCGAGGACCCGACGGTCGGCGAGAGCGTCGTGACCGTTGAGGGCGATGACTTCCGCATCTACCGGATGCTGCTGGCCTCCGCCGACCACCTGGTGTTGCCCGAGGCGGCCAACCTCGGCATGCGGATACTCCGCGCTAGAGACTCGGACCCCGACGGCGGCTGGCTCGCCACGCTGGAGGTCCCCGAACTGGCGGCGCTCCAGCGGTTCCGCGACCACTGCGCCGACCGGGGCGTCGACTTCGCGGTCGTCCGGCTCTACCGCGCCGACGACGACGACGGCTCGGAGTTCGGCCTGACGCCGGTCCAGCGCGACACGCTGGTCGCCGCCTACGAGCACGGCTACTTCGAGAATCCCCGAGACGCGTCGGTCGGCGACCTGGGCGACCTGCTCGGCGTCTCGCCGTCGGCCGTGAGCGGGCGGCTCCGACGCGGGATCCGAAATCTGGTCGAGTCGACGCTGCTGCGCTGAACGGCGCCGTCTTAAAACCTCCAGAATGCCGCGTCCACCTTCAACCGTCTGCCCGGACTACTTCCGGCGATGACCGACCCGACTGCGCAGTCTCGGCCCGAACCGCTTTACCGGACGACGCACGACTTCTCCGACGGACGCTCTCTTCAGCTCGCCATCGTCGAGGCGCTCGCTGCGACCGAGAACGCTCCGCGGACCGCGGTGCGCCCGCTGTACCTGTCGGTCGAAACCGACTCGCTCGAGAGCCTGTTCGCCCACGCGGAGGCCCGCGACGCGACCCTCGACGTGACCTTCGACGTGGAAGACTACCGGGTCGAGGTCGACAGCGACGGGCGGGTCGCGGTCTACGAGGCGGACGGCGAGGGCGTCGAATTCGGCGAGGGTGAGGGATGCGAAGCCGGCGAGAACGGTATCGACGTCGACGAGAGCGACGGAACCGGAGACCGCCGCGCCGAGCGTCCCCGCGCGTAGCCGACCGCCGGCGACCGCCTTCCGTTCGTCGTCCCCGTCACCGGTCGCCGTTCCGCGACGTCCCGGGAGTCCGGACCCCTTTTAACGGTTCACGCCCTGAGCTTCGCGTATCTAGATGACTCTCACTAAGCGCATCATCCCGTGCATCGACGTGGACTTGGACGAGGACGGGAACCCCGCGGTGTACACCGGCGTCAACTTCGAAGACCTCGAGTACACCGGCGACCCGGTCGAGATGGCCCGGGCGTACAACGAGTCGGGCGCCGACGAGTTCGTCTTCCTCGACATCACCGCGAGCGCCGACGGCCGCGAGACCATGCTCGGCGTGGTCGAGGACGTGGCCGACGAGATATTCATCCCGCTCACGGTGGGCGGCGGCATCCGGACGACCGACGACATCAAGGAGACGCTCCGGGCGGGCGCCGACAAGGTCTCGATCAACTCCGGCGCCATCGCGAACCCCGACCTCATCACGCGTGGCGCCGACGCCTTCGGCAGCCAGTGCATCGTCATCTCGGTCGACGCCAGGCGCCGGTTCGACGAGCGCGGCGAGCACTACGTCGACGTCGACGGCGAGTCCTGCTGGTTCGAGTGCACCGTCAAGGGCGGCCGCGAGGGGACCGGCCTCGACGTCGTCGAGTGGGCTGCGGAGGCCGAGGCCCGCGGCGCCGGCGAACTGTTCGTCAACTCCATCGACAAGGACGGCACGAAGGACGGCTACGACATCCCGCTGACGAAGGCGGTCTGCGACGCGGTCGACACCCCGGTCATCGCCTCCTCGGGGTGCGGCGGCCCGGAGGACATGTACGAGGTGTTCACCGAGGCGGGCGCGGACGCCGGTCTGGCGGCCTCGATCTTCCACTTCGGCGAGTACTCCATCCGCGACATCAAGGAGTACCTCGACGACCGCGACGTGCCGGTCCGTCTCTGAGCGATAGTTCGCTTCGCTCGGCTCTCCACCTGGCGGTGCTTCGCTGTCGGCGAGTACGGTCGAAAAACGAGCCGGTTCGGGGTCCGACGGGAGCGCGGAGTCGCGCCCCCGGTCGACGATTTTCTCGCGGTCGACGGTTCCCTTACAGGTCGGGCGCGCGGAGCGCGCTCGACTCGTTGCCGGCCGCGGTCGTGGTCTCCTGGCCGCCGAGGCCGCCGCCGAGGACGCCGATGCCGATGGAGGCGTTCTCGACGCTGACGCCGTCTGCCTCGACGCTGTCGAGGACGGCGCTGCCGACCGACATGTTACCGACCTCGACCGTCGGCTGGCCCTCGACCTGCGGGTCGGCCGCGCCGCCGGGCGACAGCGACGTCCGCACGCTGTTGACCTCGACGTCACCGACGCTGGCCGCGTTCACGACGAGCGAGTCGATGTCGATCTCCGAGAGCGTGGCGTTCTGGACCGAGGCGTTCGCGGTCTCGGGCGGCGTCTCGCCGCCGAACAGCTGTTCGGCGACGGTCTGGTTCCGGATGGTGACGTCGCGGAGCGTCACGTTCTGCAGCGTGGCGTTGACGACCGTCAGGTTCGACGCCGTGGCGGTGCCCAGCGAGTCGCCCTGGGTCGTCCCGGCCGCGGTCGTCTCCGCGCCGGTCAGGTCGCCGGCGCTCAGCGACGTCTCGTTGAGCACGACCTGCCCGACGGTGGCGTTGGTCAGCTGCAACTGCTGGATGGTCAGGTTATCGTAGGTCAGTTGGGTGTCCTCCTGGACGGCGACGTCGGCCGCGGCGGTCGCGGCGTCGGCACTGGCGTGTCCGTTCGGCGCCGCGGCGAGCGCCGAGGAGGCGCCGCCGAGCAGTACGAGCGTGGCTACGACTACTGCGCGCGTTCTCATGACGGCCGAGAGTTGCCCGACTGGACCAATAAACGGACGCGACCGTTCCGAGATTCCGTGCCCGATTACGACGATTAGGCCGCGATTATTCCCGTCCAGCAGGTGCGCTCCGACTCCTTTCCGACAGGCCCCTCCCTGGCGGGTGATGAACGGAGTTGAAGGGACTGAACTGAGGTTGCGAGCGGTCGTCTCACTGCTGCGAGCGGGCGGGGCCCGTCGCCACACCGACGAAAATGGACGCGAGAAGGCGGGACGCGAGGATGCCGGGCGCCAGCAAGTAGAGAACAGATTCCGTCGGCGGTCGACGGAGTTGCACGTCTCGCGACCGGCCGAGTCCGGACGCGACGGGGTCAGACCGCGGTCTCGTAGGCGTCGCGGAACGAGGCGGTCTTGTCCCGGATGTCGCCGGCGGCGTCCTCCAGGGTGTCGAGGGGGTCGGCGCCGCCCTCGGTCTTGATCGTGAGCACCGGTTCGGTCTGGCCGCCGGACTGCTCGGGGTTCACGTCGTACGTCGCGGCCGCGACGGTCTCCTGCTCGAGCAGGGTGCCCTTCAGCACGTTCATGAAGGTGTGGTCCTCGCCGGCGATCTCGATGGAGAGTTCGTCCTCGGACTTCTCGATGACCCGTAGTTCCATACCTCTCAGTTCTGGTTTCGTGCGTTTCAACATTACGGAACGGGGATTCGGCCGGCAGGCCGGGCGCGCGCGGCGAATCGCCGGCGCCGTCGTTCGGGTTGTATGTAGACTCACATGTAGACCCGTCCGAAGTGACCCCGAAGACCCGAAGTGCGTGACGGACGTTTCTGGGAACATGGGGGACGCCGAGGAGGCCGAGATGCCGCGGCAGGTGTACAGCGAGCTCGCGACGCTGCGTCAGATGGGGACCGACCTCTCGGACCCGCAGGAGGTCGTCGCGCGGCTCGACGCCTGCAACTTCCGGGCCGCGCTCGACTGGTTACTCGACAGCCCGGAGGCCTACGAACGGATAGTTCTGGACGAGACACACGACGCCGGGAGCCCCTGATTCCGGCGGGGACCGCCGATTGCGGCGGAGCGAGTTCTGCCACCCATTTATAACGCGCTGGCCAAAGACACGAGTATGGTCCAGTCGCCCGCGTGGTTGCCCGACCCAGTGCAGGTCGCCATCCCGCTCGCCGTGGTCGCGTCGCTCGCGCTGGCCCGGCGGCTCGACGGCCCCGACGCCCGGTGGGGCCGCCGGCTTCGGTCGCGGTTCCTGCTCGGGGTTCCGTGGGGCACGCTCGTCTCGGTTCTGGGCGTCCTGGCGGTGTACCTGTTCGTTCAACAGGGCTGGAACCACTGGCGCGGGCCGCTGACCGTCCCGTTCTCGTCGTGGTCGTACCTCTACCCGGTCGGGTGGCTGCTCGCGCCGTTCTCCCACACCGGGCCGGGCCACCTCGTCGGCAACCTGACCACGACCATCGCGGTGGCTCCGCTCGCGGAGTACTTCTTCGGACACTTCCCGACGCGACGCGGCGAGAACCCGTTCTTCTCGAAGACGTCGAACCCGTGGATCCGCGCGTTCGTCATCTTCCCGGCGGGCGTGGCGCTGGTCGGGCTGGGGACCAGCGTGTTCGCGTGGGGCCCCATCATCGGCTTCTCGGGCGTCGCGTTCGCGTTCGTCGGCTTCGCGCTGGTGCGGTACCCGCTGCTGACCGTGGTCGCGGTCGCGGCCCAGGGCGGTATCCGGACCGCCTACCGCGCGCTGCGCGACCCCGTGGTCGTGGGCGAGGCCTCCCGGAGTTTCGGGCCGCCGTGGTGGTCCGGCATCGCGGTCCAGGGCCACGTGCTGGGCCTGCTGCTCGGCGTGCTGCTCGGGGTCGCGGTGCTCTACCGCCGTCGGCGGCGGGTCGGGGCGCTCCGGCTCTGGACCGGCACGGTCGTCCTCGGGTTCTCGATGACCCTCTGGGCGCTCTGGTGGTACCGCGGCGAGAGCGCCTACGTCCTCTACCGGGGTCTCGGCGTTCTCTTCGTCGTTGCGCTGGCGGCCGTGACCACCGTCGCGGCGACCGCCGACCGCCGGCCGCTGTTCGGCGACGTCTCCCGCCAGCAGGTCGGCCTGCTCGCGCTGCTGCTCCCGCTCGCGGTGATGGTCGGCGTGGCCATCCCGGTCAACCTCACCGCGGTCGACGACGGGAGCGCGCCCGGGCACGGTCCGAGCGTCGAGGTCCGGGGGTACAACGTCACCTACGCCGAGCACGTCCGGAACCAGAAGGTCTCGGCCATCGACGTCGAGATGTTCGGCGAGACCACCGACGTGACCACGAGCGGCGTCATCGTGGTCAACGACGACCGCGAAATCTGGACCCAGGCGGTTCCGAAGGGCCGGCTGGCGTTCGCCGGTCGGACCGGGGTCAAGGTCGGCGGCGTCGGCTGGTCGGAGGTCGTCCGGGTCCGGCGGGCGGGCTGGTCGGTCGACGGCGGCGGTACGGCCTATCAGGTCTGGCTCCGGGGCCCGGACGCCGAGTCGTGGACACACGCGTTCGCCTCGGAGACGGCGGTCGCCGCGCCGACGCTCGCCAACCGCACGGTCGCCATGGTCCCGAACGAGGGCGCGTTCGCGCTCCACGTCGCCCGGAACAACTCGACGGTCGCCTCCGCGCCGATTCCTCCGAAGGGCGAGTCGGTGACCCTCGACGGCATCCGGTTCGTGCGGAACGGGCCGCGGCTGTTCGCGACGTACGACGGGACCAGAATCCAGGTGGCGAGTCGCGAGACGTACAACTAGCCGGGAGTCGTGGCGCGTCGCCGCATCACATCTCCCGGTCTACTCGAGCGATATCATCCCTGATTCGGGTCCTGACTTGCCACAGCATTGCGGTACTCCCGAGAATGGTCAGGTCACGCCCCACCCCGTGATTATCGTCCCGAGCATCACGAGCAACAGTCCGGCGTCGCCGAACTGACCTGCCGCGAACCCGCCGAGCAGCGTCACCTGGAGGCCGACCCCGACGAAGCGTATCCGCGTCTCCCCGTCCATGCTCGCCGACACGAACGCGACGACGAAAGCCTTGCGCACCTACGCCCACCGGATGCGGAACACCTCGGCGTCGACGACCTCGCGCTCGCTGGTCTGGTGGGCGAACTGCCGGGGGAGTTCGAGTTCGGCCCGGAACGCGTGGGTCACCTCGCCGCCCTCGTCGGCGGCGAACGCCTCCACGAACTCCCGGCTCCCCGCATTGTGAACCGAGTAGGAGACCGACGACACCGCGCGCGCCGTCGCCAGGAACGCGCGGTCGGCGTGCTCGTTGCCGGTCTGGGCGCCGAACGGCGGGTTCATCAGGACGGTCGCGTCGGCGCGCGCCGTCTGCCTGCCGACAGCCGCAGACTGCTCCGAGGAGAGACAGAGCGGCGCTCGCGTCGCGTCGGCCAGTATCCACTCGACCGGCGTCGCGGCCTCGGGCAGAACCGTCCGCTCGTTCTCTCGGGCCCGCGCGAGGGCCGCGGCGTCGCGGTCGAGCGCGACGACGCGCGCGGGACTCCGGCAGGCCGCGCCGAGCGCGAGCATTCCGGTGCCCGTGCCGAGGTCCGCGACCGTCTTCCCGGCGAGGTCGCCCTGCACGTCGGCGAGGTGGACGAGGTGGGCCGCGAGGTCCGCGGGCGTCGGGTACTGTTCGAGTTCGACCCGCGGGTCCCCGAAGCCCGTGACCCGAGAGAGGCGGCGCTCCAGCGCGGCCTTGTCCATGCGAGAGGAGAGGCGGTCGGAGAACGAGAGCGTTTGGATTCGAGTCAGAGGGAGGGCGTCGTCAGTTCTCGAGCGTGATGGGACCGGCGACGTCCAGCGCGACCCCCTCGCGGCGGGCGCGCTCGGCGACCGCGGCCAGGGCGGGCCGGACCTTCGACTCGTCGCCGACGCTGTCGAACTCGACGGTCACCTTGCCGGCGCCGAGGAACGCCGCGGCCCGGACGTACTCCCGGACCCGGTCGGCCTCCTCCTGGGTGGCGAACGAGCAGTTCTCGCCGAAGCAGGCGTCGACGACGACGGTGGCGGGGACCAGGTCGTCGGCGTCGAGTTCGCGCTTGAGTTCCCGGAGATCGTCGGGCGCGGTGGAGGGGATGGCGTCGGCGTCGAGGCTGACCGGCGTGAGGTCCTCGACGCGACAGCGTTCGATGGCGGTGCGGACGTCGGCGGAACGGGTGGCGCTCATCGTTACCACCACATACCCGTTACTCATACAAAAAGGTTTGTGAATGCTCAGTAGTAATATAATCGGTGAAACGCCCGTTTCACCCACCTGAAGATACTTGCCGGAGACGGCGCAATCGGCGGGTATGGACCGCCGCCGACTGCTCGCCCTCCTCGGGAGCGCCGGTCTCGGAGGGTGTCTGGGCGCCGACGCGGGCGACCGGACGACCGGGACCACGACCCGGACCACCACGACGGAACAGCGGGCGACGAGCGCCGCGGACGGAACCGCGACCGGGACCGAACCCCCGGACGTCGGGGCGACCGACCCCCAGGGCGGTCCGCCGTTCGACGCGGACGTGCGACGTTACGTCTACGCGCCGGCGGCCGACGACCCCCCGCTCGCCATCGCGCCCGCCGAGCAGTCCGGGTCCCTCCCCCGCGCGGAGTTCTCGTTCACGCTGACCAACGGCACCGACGCGACTTTCAGCGTCAACTTCTACGCGTGGAGGCTCTGGAAGCGCGTGGACGGCGAGTGGTTCCACGTCGCCCCGCGGATGTGGCCGGAGCCGCTGATGATGCTCGGACCGGGCGACGCCCACACGTGGCGGCTCACCGCGGACAACGCCGACCTCGACCGACCGATACCCCGCGCGGAGGGGACGGAGGAGGTCACCGTGGTCGGACTCGGGGCCGGAACCTACGCGTTCGGTACCGACGGGTGGTTCGAGGAGGACGGCTATCAGGACGCGGTGGGGCTCTCCGCCCGGGTCGACCTGTCGGGCGACCCGCTGGAGCTGACGCCGACGGGAATCGACTCGGTCGAGCGCGACGGGGACGAGGTGGTCGTCCGCGACGAACCGGACGACGAGTCCTACCTCGCGACCTACACCGTCACGCGCGTCGACGACCCGTCGACCGAGCCCCGCCGGATGATCGCCGAGCAGGTCGTCCGCGACACGCCGCTCCGGAACGCGCTGGCGCACTTCGAGTCGGGGGTCCGGCGGGTGGTGTACCGGGCCGAGACGACGACGTACCCACCGTTCGGCGTCAGAGAACCGCGGTACGTCAGCTACGACGGCGAGAATTTCAGAATCGAGACGGCGTGGGTGGGCGACCCGCCGGAGTGACCGCCGGGGCCGATCGACTACCAGGTCCCGTGGAAGGTGTCGAACGAGAGCTCGTCCAGCGGCTTGTTGCCCACGGCGATCTCGTACTCGCCGGGCGTGAGCATCGGCTTGTGGAACTGCGGCCCGTCGTCGGTCGTGATGCGCGGGCAGCCGGTGTTGACGAACGCGTCCATGTCGAAGTTCCGGAGGCGGTCGGGGGTCACCTCGTCCATCGTGATGAGGTAGGCGTCGTCGTTGTCGTCGAGGATGTCCTGGGCCTGCTCCCAGCGGCCCTGACCGATCTTCGTGCAGAAGATGACGCCCCACTTCTCGGCGTCCATCGCCTTGTGGACCGAGGCGTAGCGCTGCTTGAGGAACTTCTCGGTGTCGGCGACGGTGACGACGTTGTTGACGGGGTCGGCGATGACGACGTTCTTGTCGGGGTGCTCCATCGCCAACCCGAGCGGGTGGAACTTCCCGCCGCCGACGTACAGCACCTGGTCGGCGTCGATGTCGGCGCTGGCGTAGTTGCAGCCGAGCACCTGGCCCTCGTGGGTGAGTCGGTCGTCGCCCCGGCGGGTGTGGACCTCGTAGCCGCGCTCGCCGAGCCACGCCTTCATCTCCTCGAAGCGGTTCATGTGCTGGGCGGTCGTGACGAGGCCGACGTCGGGGTTCTCGGCGGGGTCGTCGAGCTCCGCCAGGGACTCCTCCATGATGGGAAAGACGTCGACGTTCGAGAAGAGGGGGACGTAGATGACCTTATCCGTGTTCTTCATCGGCGAGTGGCCGAAGTGGACGAACACGTCGGTGCGCTTCATCAGGAAGGTGTCGAGGTCGCAGGCGCCGTAGCAGGGCTGGCCCGACAGCATCACGGTCACGTCGTCGGGGACCAGTTCCCGGATGTCGTCGGCGACCTTCGGCCCGCGGCGCTTCAGCCCCTCGGGGAACTGGAGCCCGACCTTGGTGGCGTCGCGCTCCTCGACCGCCTCGACGATGCGGTCGAGCTCGTAGTCCCACTCCCGGTCGTGCTTCAGCGCCATCCCGGTGTTTCGGAGGTCTCCCTCGCTGTACTCGGTGTCCTGGCTCATTGGAGTGGCTTTGTCGGTGAGGACGTTTAAGGGCGGTGTTCTGGGGTGGGTCGTGCGGATGTTCGCTGGAAAGCGGAACAGCCGACGCGCTGAAACAGACCAATCAGTCACCACCTGGCGGACGGAAAGGGCGAGCGCACTCCGGGAAGCACGGCGACGCAAGCACTGGAGCGAGTGAGCGAAGCGAACGATACGCCGGAAGTCGCAGCCCGCGCAGGAGCGAAGTCGTTCGAAAATCGAATATTTTCGTGATCCCGAGAGAGCGATGCTCTCTCGGACGACGACGAGCGGGAACGTCTTCCGTAACGCGCGAACGGAGCGCGCGAGGGCTTTCGAGGACTCGGTGCCCCGTTCGTTTCTGCTGCCACGGTTCACAACTTCTCTGCAATCGCGCGACCATCCGGCAGGTCTAAACCGTCCCAGTCCCAAACGTCGGCGCATGAGCGTCGAAACCGACGTCGACGGCGAGGCGACCGAACTCTCCCACGTCGAAGAGCTCGCGGGCGAACTCGGCGAGGCCATCGCCGAGACGCCGGAGTACCGGCGGTTCGAGGAGACCAAGGCGGCCGTCGAGCAGGACGACGAGGCCCAGGAGAAGGTCAAGGAGTTCGAGCAGCTCCGCCAGGAGTTCATGCTCGCGCGACAGACCGGCGAGGCCACCCAGGAGGACGTCCAGAAGGTCCGGCAGGCCCAGCAGGAGCTCCACTCGATGCCGGTCATGGAGGAGTACCTCCAGGCCCAGGAGGCCCTCGAGACCAAGATGGAGACCATCAACAAGGCCATCTCCGACCCGCTGGCCGTCGACTTCGGCGACCAGGCGAGTGGCTGCTGCGAGGACTGACGCCGCCATCCCTTTTCTCGTTTCTCACGTCGTCGTAAGCCTGGGTTATCGAATGGGAACGGACCGTTAGGCGACTTCCCTACGAAATCTGGCAACGACGCCTAAGTCCCTACGAGTTGATTCTGTTCACGGTGGGAGATATGGCAGACGATACAACTAGAGACACAGACGTCGACCGAAGCGGGGAGACGAACATCACGACTGACCGAGAGACGATCCAATCGTGGGTGGAGGACACCGACGCCTCGCCCGCCTACCGGACGGGCGAGTCCGGCGAACGGGAACTGTACGTCCACCACGGCGACGAGACCACCGAGGACTACGAGGAGACGACGTGGGACGAGTTCCACGAGCACCTGAGCGAGAACGAGATGGTGCTCGTTCGCCACCCCGACGCGGGCGACCGGGAGAGCGAGTTCGAGATACTCGACCGGACCGAGGCCATCGAGCGGGCGGCCCTCGACGACGAGGAGGTCGAGCAGGCGCTGATGGAGGGCGAGACGGTCGAGACCGAGATCACCGAGACCCGGGTCGTCGAGCGGACGGTCAGGGAGACCGAGACCTTCGAGAGCGAGGTCGTGGACAGCGAGATCGTCCGCGACGAGGTCATCGACACCGAAGTCATCCGACGGGAGGTCGTCGGCATGCACCTCGGCGAGGCCGAGCAGAGGGAGTCGGTCGCCATCGTCGAGGACAGCGAGACGACCGCGTGGGACGAGGACGTCGAGGAGATTGACGTGACCGAGCGCGAGGTCGTCACGGTCGACGTGGACGAGACCAGGGAGGCCACCCGCGAGATCATCGAGCGCAAGACGGTGGAGACGCGACTGGTCGACCACGACGTCGAGGGGACCGAGACCGTCGAGTCCGACACGCTGGAGAGCAGCGTCGACATCGAAGGCGTCCAGCGGACCATCCTCGAGAGCGACATCCTCGGCGGCGACGTCGAGACCGGGGAGGTCATCGAGGGTCAGCACATCGAGAGCGAGTTCACCGAGGACGAGACCATCGTGTCGGAGCTCTACGAGCGCCGACTGGTGCGCGACGAGGTTGTGGATCGCAAGCGACTCACCTTCGAGTTCGTCGACGAGGAACTCGTCAGCAGCGAGACCGTCTCGTCGTCGCTGATCGAGACGATGCTCGTCGGCTCCGACGCCACCACCGAGATCGTGGAGGGCGAGCGCACGGACGTCGAGGGAGTCCGGATAGACCGCGACGAGACCGACGTCGGCGGGGTCACGACCGGCGCGGAAACCGAGACGACGACGGGGACCCTCGAGGAGGCGACCGCGAGGGACGATACGGTCACGGAGGAGGAGGCGGCCGAGAGGGACGATACCGCCACCGCGACCACCGACGAGACGGCCACGGCGACGCCCGAGACCGACGACGAGACCGTCACCACCGACGAGACGACCGCGGTGGAGACCGGAACGACGATGGGCGACGAGCCGACCGAGACCGCCGACGAGACGGTGGTCGACGACGAGGCCCTGACGCTGGACGACGACGACGTCGGCAAGGACGTGCTCGACGACAACGACGAGAAGATCGGCGTCGTGACCGAGGTCGACGAGGACAGCAATCTGATGTACGTGGACCCGAACCCCGGCATCGCCGAGCGCGTGAAAACCCGGCTCGGCTGGGAGGGCCACGACGACGACGCCTACGCGGTCGAACCCGACCGCATCGCCGAGATCGAGCGCGACCACATCAGGCTCCGCAGCCTGTAGTCGGCCCGAAGAACAACACTTACCTCCTTTCTCGGCCGAGTTGGCCACATGTCCGTCCACAGCGACTGGGGAGACTGGCTGCCGCGCGCGGTCGCGGACGCCGACCCCGACGGCATCGCGGTCTGGTACCTCGGCTGCAACGGCTTCGTCCTGAAGGCCGAGGAGACGACGGTCCTCATCGACCCGTACCTCGGGACCGGCGACCCGCCCCGCACGGTCCGGATGATACCCGTCCCCTTCGACCCGGCGGACGTGGAGGCCGCCGACGCGGTCCTGGCGACCCACGAGCACGTCGACCACGTCCACGGCCCGAGCCAGGCTCCCATCCTGGCGAACACCGGCGCGACCTTCCACGCGCCGGACGCCAGCCTCTCGGTCGCCCGCGAGGCGAACTGGACCGACGAGTGGGACGTCGACGACGACCAGTTCGCCGAAGTCGGCGAGGGCGACTCGTTCGAGGTCGGCGCGTTCACGATCCACGTCGAACCCGCCCACGACCCCGACGCGGACCATCCGGTCAGCTACGTCGTCGAGTACGGCGACCGGACCTTCTTCCACGGGGGCGACACCAAGCCGAGCGAGGAGTTCGAGCGCGTCGGCGCGGAGTACGACATCGACCTCGGCGTGCTGGCGTTCGGCGCGGTCGGCAACATCCGCGACAAGGTAACCGGCGTCCCCGAGCCCACGCGGTGGTACAGCGACGAGAACCAGATCGTCGAGGCGGCCCGCAATCTCCGGCTCGACCGCCTGCTGCCGAGCCACTGGGACATGTGGAAGGGAATGACCGTCGACCCGACGGTGCTCCACGACCACGCCCGGAGCTACGACTACCCCGAGCGACTCGACGTCGTCGAGATCGGCGACCGCGTGGACGTCTGAGCCCGGTTTCCCTTCGATTCTCGGTTCCGTCGCGCGAAGATTCAAATACGAGACCGGGACGAATCCCGACCGGACGCCTCGCGCGGTCGTCCGGCGTCGAAACCGAGTCCCGGCCACCGTTGGAGCCCACTCCGATGGACATCGACGTCCGAGACCGCCAGTCCGACTACCTCGAAAGAGCTGAGCCAGCGAGAGGGCCACCGAACAGTCGCTACACCCAGCAGAGCGCGGCCACGCCCTCGGGCATCCGGCCGCCCTCGACCCATCCGTCAGCGGTTCGGAGGACCACGCCGCCGTCGTTCGTGCCCGCGACCACCCGGCCGTCGGCGTCGGCGGTCCACGCCAGCACGACCTCCTCGGGCTCGCCCGGATAGGTGGCCGCTTCGAGGGTCTCCCCGTCGTCCGTCGACTCGAACAGCGCCGCGTCCGCGCCGCGCTCGCCCCGCCACGTCCCGGGTGACGACCGGGCCGCCGCGGCGTAGAGGGTGCCCTCGTGCGCGAAGGCCTCGCGGAAGTACGTGTGGTCGACGTCCTCGTCGAGGCGGGTCCACGACTCGCCCGCGTCGTCGGTTCGGTAGAGCCCGCCGCCGCAGGAGGCGACGTAATGGTCGGGGCCGCGCACGAGGACGTGGTGGACGTCGTCGTGGACGCCGTCACTTCGCACCGCTCGTGACGAGCCCGCACTCTCTTCGCTCGCGCGGACGCCGTCTCGGCGCTCAATCCACGTCTCGCCGCGGTCGTCGCTGACGTGGACGCCCCCGACCTCGATGCCAGCTACCACGCGCTCGGGCGCGTCGGGATGGGCGCCGAGGCTCCGGACGTGGGCCTCGTCGCGGTGGCGCGGCGTGTGCCACTGGTCGCGCGACGGGAGGTCCTGGAGGCCGGTCAGCTCCTGCCAGCTCTCTCCCTCGTCCTCGGAGACGTACAGGTGCGCCGGGTGCGTGCCGGCGTAGAGGCGTTCACCTTCGGGACCGCCGAGGACCGAGTAAACCTCCTCGCGCGGGACGCCCAGGTCCGTCCAGGAGCTGCCGCCGTCGGTCGAGCGGTAGAGACCCGTCTTCGTCGTGGCGAACGCGCCCTCCCAGCCGTCGAACCGGCGCACGCGCATCACGCGACCGGCGTCGAGCACCCGCTCAGCCGAGTCGAACTCCGACCCCTCGGCGCGGTACACGCCGTCGTACGTTCCTGCGAGCAGCATGGTCGGGGGTACGCCCGGGACGTCCAAATAGGTGGGTCCCGGCGGACGCCGGCCGGAACCGAGGCTGTTTCGCCGCGTGCGGGCGTGTGATTTATATGGCCGTTCTGGGATGTGAACCGTATGAGTGATAGCATGACCGAGGTGGTGACGACGACCGACAGCGGCGTCGTCGTGGAGAAATCGTTCGAGGGCGAGGAGTTCGCGGTCCCCGCCATCAAGTTCGTGATCCGGTGCGAGCGGGAGGAGCGCGCGACCCTCCGACTCGCCGACGAGATCCCGGAGGAGTTCCCGATGGACAACGTCGGCTTCCACCCCGACTACGAGAACGACAACTGGACGGCATACAAGGACCACCGCGTGGAGTTCGAGCGCGACCTCGACCCCGACGAGGAGCTCGTCACCGTCTACGGCGTGCGACTCGGCGAGGACGACGACCCGTCGTCGTTCCTCGGGACGCCCACCATCGAGGAGGTAGCGCCCGTCACCGTCGACTCCGGTACGACCGACGCCGGGGACGACTCGGATGCCGCCGCGGGAAGCGGTGGCACGGACGGCCAGGTCGCGGGCCCCGACGGCAACACCATCACCGACATCGTCTCCGAGGAGGACAGCCAGCTCGTCCGGGACGTGGTGGCGGGCGAGGAGGGCCTCGGACTGGGCGAGGAGGACGCCGACACGCTTGCGGCGGACGACGTGGACGAGCCGCTCGCGGGCGGGGACGACGACGAAGTCGATCCCCTGGCGGTCGACGCCGACGCCGAGGACCCACTGGCCGGCGGCGACGAGGACGGCGACCCGCTCACGGAGGGCGACGACCTGCTCGGCGGCGCGGACGACTCGGCCGGCGAGACCGAGGACGAGCCGCTGGCCGACGACGACAGCTTCCTCGAACCCGGGGAGGAGTCCCTCGACGAGGCCGAAGTGGACGACTCGGCCGACGGCGCCGAGGTGACCGACGAGCCGGACGAGGAGACGTTGGAAACCGACGCGGCGGACAGGTCCGACGATGACGACGTCGCGGTCGACGAGGTCGCCGAGACCGACGACCCGGCGGAGTCCGCGGACGAGGACGGCGAGGCTCCCGACGCGACGCCACCATCCGAGGCCGCCGAGGAGACCACCACCGCGGAGCCCGAGGCGTCCCCGCCGCGGCCCGGGAGCGTCGCGGCCGCGCTCGCCGACGAGATCCGGGCCGGCGAGGTCGACGACGACGACATGCGCGCCATCCAGCGCGAACTCGACGTCGAGATGCCCGAGAGCACCAACGTCCGCATCCGCCACCTCCAGTCGCGTGTCGAGGACCTCTCGGCCTACACCGAGGCGTTAGAGGAGTTCATCGACGAGAACGGAGTCGCCGAGGACGTCTTCGGCGAGTTCGAGGACGATATCTCGGCGGTGCGAGCCGACATCGAGGCGTTCGAGGACGAGGTCCAGGCGCTCCGGACCGAGACCGGCGCGACCGACGAGCGCGTCGACGACCTCGAGGCCGACCTCGCGGACATCGAGGCCGACGTCGCCGAGTTCGACGACCTGCGCGGCGAGCTCCGCGAGGTCGAGAGCAACCTCCGCGACGACGTGCGCGAGTTCAAGACCGACTTCCGCGAGGATCTCGGCGACATCGAGGCCGAGCTCGAGGACCTCGACTCCCTCCGGGACGAGGTCGAGGAGGTCGATGCGCTGCGCGACGAGGTCGACAAGATCGAGGCCCTGCGCGAGGACGTCGAGGAACTGGAGTCGCTCCGGGAGGACGTCGACGCGCTGGCGGCCGTCCGCGACGACGTCGAGGCGCTCGAATCCGAGCTCGACGAGATCGACGACTTCGGCGAGGACGTCGAGGCCCTGGAAACGCAGCTCAACGAACTCGAAGACCTCGTCGGCGCGAACACGAGCGACGTGACGGAGGTGCGCTCCGACGTCGAGACGGTCGGCGACGACGTCGAGGCGGTCCGCGAGGAGCTCGAGGCGGTCCGGGACGAACTCGGTGACGTCGAAGACGTGACCGAGGCCATCGAGGGCGTCTCCGAGGACGTCGAGGCGCTGGCGACCGACCTCGACGCGCTCGAGGAGAACCTGACCGCCCGGGTCGAGAGCGTCGAGAGCGACGTGGCCGAGATCCACGACGAGCTCGAGGGCATCCAGGAGTGGCGCGAGCGCATCAACGACGTGTTCGCGAACTAATCCCCTCCCACGATCATGTTTTCGCCGTCGGACGTATCGGTAGCGACCCGTCGCGCGGTCCCGCTCGGACGGTGGTCGGTCGTCGGTCTCGGCGGCGGACTGCTGGCCGCCTCGGTGAGCTACGTCGCCGTCGACGGCCGGCTGACCGCCTCGGAGGTCGTCCGGTTCGGCGTCCCCATCGGGCTCGCGCTGTTCGTCGTCGCCCTCGGCGTCTGGCTCCGGACGGCGGAGGTTCCGGCCGACCTCGTGGGCGTGGTCTGCTGCTGGAGCCTCGCGGGCGGCGCGGCGATGGGCCTGCTCGCGGGGTGGACGTCGCTGCTCCAGACCGTCGAGGGTCGCCGGATGCTCCAGCCCGCGTCCATCGTGCTCACGAAGGTCGCGGTCGGCGCGCTCGCGGGCGGCCTGCTCGGGCTCTACTACAGCCGGCTCCAGCAGCGCACCGACGAGCTCGCCGAGCAGCGCAACAGGCTCGACGAGTTCGCCAGCATCGTCAGCCACGACCTCCGGAACCCGATGAACGTCGCGCAGGGCCACCTCGAACTCGCCCGGAAGTCGGGCGAGGAGCGCCACTTCCAGGCGGTCGAGGACGCCCACGACCGCATGGAGCGGCTCGTCGACGAGGTACTGGCGCTCTCGCGGCGCGGCGACACGGTCGACGACCCGACCCCGGTCGACCTCGGCTCGGTCGCCGAGGAGGCGTGGGCCACCGTCGAGACGCCGGCGATGGACCTGAGAATCGAGACCGACCGCAGCGTCGTCTCGGACGGCCGACGCCTCCGCGCGCTGTTCGAGAACCTGTTCCGCAACTCCGTGGAACACGGTTCCACGGACAATCGGCCGTCGGCCGATGACGCCGTCGAGCACGGCTCGACGAGCCCTCGTTCGCAGGCTCACGAGGACGCGGTGGAGCACGGTTTCACTGGCAATCAGTCGTCGGTCGATGACGCCGTCGAGCACGGCTCGACGAGCCCTCGTTCGCAAGCTCGCCAGGACGCCGCCGAATACGGCGGCGGAACCGTCGTCGTGGGCGCGTTCGACGCCGGCTTCTTCGTCGCAGACGACGGGCCGGGCATCCCGCCGGAGGACCGCGAGCGCGTCTTCGAGGGCGGCTACTCGACCCGACCCGACGGGACCGGGTTCGGCCTCCCCATCGTCCGGCGCATCGCCGAGGCCCACGACTGGGAGATCCGCGTCACGGAAAGCGCCGAGGGCGGCGCTCGCTTCGAGTTCGCCGGCGTCGACGGCGAGTGAATCGCCGGTCGGGGGTCGCGGGGAAGGGTACGATATCGTCCCGCACGACCGAATACCGCGAACGTAACGCGTTTACTCTCGGTTCACCTTTGGACGAGCAATGACCGACACGATTCCGATCGCGGTGCCCCGGAAGGGTCGGCCGCTCGAGGTGGTTCTCCAGCGCGTCGCCGCGGAGGCCGACGCCGAGGGCGTCGCCGACGAGATCGTCTCGACGCTGCGCTACGAGAAGGCCGTCACCAAGGGCGATCAGACCCCCGACCGCGACGTCTACGAACGCCTCGCCGACTACAGCGACCTGAGCGACCCGGCGCGGCCCGACTTCACGCTCCTGCGGGACGACCGGGCCGGCAAGCCCCGGCGGATCGTCTTCGACAGCGTCACCGTCTCGGCGGGCGGAGCCGATCTCCGGCTGGTCGGTCGCGAGGAGCCGTTCCGCGCGCTCCGGAAGCACGACTTCGCGCTCGGGTTCGACAGCGCCGACCTGGTGCTGGAGGAGGTCGTCGAGCTGCGGCCCGACCCGCTGACCCGCATCGCCGACGTGAACGCCCGCATCGACCCTCACGACACCGACGTCCGGGTCGTCGCCGGGATGGGCGACACGGTGTACCACACGCTGATGGCGACGCCCCAGACGCTCCCTCAGGAGGCAAGTCCCTCCCGGGAGTTCCTGCGGAACTACGAGGGCGAGCTCTGCATCTCGCCCCGGTACGAGCGCCTCGTCGAGGCGGTGCTCGGCACGCGCAACGCCGAGACCCTGGCGTTCACGTACCCCGACGAGGACGAGGAGGAGGAGGCCGCCATCGCCGAAACCGGCGCGGGCGTCTACCTCACGGTGACCGGGTCGACCGCCCGGGACCACGGTCTCGTCGTCGGCGAGGAACTGTTCCCGAGCGAGACGGTGCTGATGGAGAACTACGAGGAGAGCGGCGCGGCGGCCGAGCGGGTGAAGGACCTGTTCGCGCGGGCCGAGACCGAGATGGCGATCTACTGACCGGGGTCGTACCGGTTCGACTGCTTCGAGGACCGGGCGTCGGCGCATCTACCGCCAACTGTCCGCTTCGTGCGAGCGCGGTGTTATCGTCCCCGGCGGTCACTCCTCAGCAGCGGAACGTTCATTCCGACCGCGGTCCTCCCGAAGACTATGACCCCGACGCTCGGCCGGATGACCGTGCTCGTAGAGGACTACGACGAGGCGCTCGAGTACTACACCGACACGCTCGGTCTCGAGGCCATCGCCGACAGGGAACTCGAGAACGGGTTCCGCGCCCTCCACGTCGGCACGCCGGGCCGGGAGTCGGTCGCGCTGTGGCTCATGGAAGCCGACGACGACCGGCGCGAGCTCGTCGGGAACCAGACCGGCGGCTACCTGAGCTTCGTGTTCTACACCGACGACGTCCGCCGGACGTACGAGACGCTCCGCGAGCGCGGCGTCGAGTTCACCGGCGAACCGGAGGCCGACGAGTCGGGCACTCACGTCCACTTCGAGGACCTGTACGGGAATCACGGCGTCTTCGTCGAACTCGACGAATAGCGAGCAGACGGCCGGCTGGCGGGGGATTTCGCAATCGGCCCCATCACGGGCCGTCCGACGACCGCTGCACCAGCCCATGGATATATCGGGATATGATTTATGGAGGTGGCGTCGAACGGCGTTCTCGGACAGAACCACCAATAGCATTACCAGATCTACATTTAGACATCGATTGAAGCTTCCGAGGTGGCCTATCGGCCGGCGGAAACGCCGGCCTCGTCCATCGGCCCGGGAGAGTAGCGGTCCGCGGTACGCGTCCTCCTGGGACCACGGCTGCCGTGGCAGTTGCGGTCTTCGTCGCCGAACTCGGAAACTGTCTCCGGTACGACCGGAATCGCTAGGCCGTGACGGAGAGCCCCGCCGGTTCTCGGCGCCACGAGATGCGCTAAGCGACTCCGTACTCCGTCTCTGTTCCGGGCCGCCCTCAACGTGCTCGACGGGTGCTGCGGCGACTGACGGCCTCTCCCGTCTATCTTCTCACCGGGCCGCCCACGACAACAGGCTCCGACCGAAAGATGCGATAGCCCAGACGCGTCTCGAATACGCGCCGGCGGTGTTGAATCAGAAGCAACTGGAACGGATTGGCATCCCACCGCCACCTGACGGCGCCGGTATCCCGAGAGAAGGCCGTTCGCGCTGACCGAGTTCCGACTGTTCGACTGACGCACCTCCACGTGCGGCAGATACGTAATCTCTCTGTGTGGTACCTTCCCTCGATAGTTATTCATCTCTCTTAACGGGCCGTTGAACCGGAATATCTCGCTGGATAGTACTGACTTTCGGCGGCATTATGGCACTACTACAGGAGATAAGGTCTCTTATTTGCCCCGATGGGACAACTTGATGTACCGGGGGTGAGACGGGAACAACGACCGATGAGCGACGACGCCGACACCGACCGGGCGGTCGTGAAGACGTTCGTGCCGACTTATCAAAAAGACGAGTGGAAGCGACACGCTGACGAACTGGACATGAGCCAGAGCGAGTTCGTCAGAACAATGGTACAGGCCGGGAGACGCGGGTTCGGGCTCGAATCGGAAACGGTGTCGTCGGAGAATCGCGCGGAGGGGGAATCTGAGGGGTCCTCCCCTGGGGGTGACGGTCTCGAAACCCGCCTCCTCGACCTTCTGGATTCCGGCGAATATCTGTCGTGGGACCAACTGGTCGAGGAGCTGGCCGGCGACTTCGAGGACCGACTCGAGGAGACCCTCCAGCGGCTCCAGAACGACAACCGGGTCCAGTACAGCGGCCGCCGGGGCGGCTACACGGTGGTGGGCGATGGCGAGTAGCCGGACCGCGGGCGACGCCGACCCCGACGACCCCGTTGGCTACTTCCTCGAGGATCTCCGGTTCCACGGCAAGAGCGAGCGCACCCGGGAGTACTACGAACGGGTCCTCCGGGAGTTCGAGTCGTTCGTCGGCGACCCCGACCGGAACCCCGGCGGCGCGTCGCTCGCGGTCGGCGAGGCCACCCAGCGCGAGTGCATGGCGTGGGTCCACAGCCTCCGGGGCGACCTCGCCGAGAGCACCGTCGCCACCTACGCCTCCTACCTCCACCGGTTCTACGAGTACATGACCCAGGTCGGCGCGTTCGACGCCAACCCGATGGCGCTGGTCGTCGAGGAGATGAACGAGACCGTCGACAAGGACCCCACCCGCCGGGAGATATCGATCCCGCAGATGCGGGAGTTCGTGGCCGGTATCACTCACCCGCTGGAACGGGCCGCGGTCGTCACCCTGCTCAAGACCGGGATGCGCGTGGGCGAACTCTGCAACCTGGATCTGCGGGACCTCCGGCTCTCGGGCGATCCCGCGGAGGCGTACCGGCTCGGCACGCGACCGCAACTCGACGGTCGCGGCGACTCGCTGTTCGTCGCCAGCGACGTGGGCCGGGGCGACTCGGTCAACGGCGAGGTGCGCTCGGCCGCGAACAAGCGCAAGCGGGCGACCGTCGTCCCGGTCGACGAGGAGCTCGCGACCGTCCTGACCCGGTGGCTCGCGGTCCGGCCCGACGCGATCTCGGACGCAGAGCCGCTGTTCGTCAGCACCAGCCGGGAGTGGGGCCGGCGGCTCACGCCCCAGATGGTCCGCAACGCCGTCGAGACCCACGCCCGAGAAGCAGGCTGGTACCGCCGGGGCGGCGGCGCCGAGGAGAACGTGACACCACACTACTTCCGGCACTTCTTCACCACCCACCTCCGGGACAGGACCGGCGACAGGGGCATCGTGAAGTACCTGCGCGGCGACGTGGCCGAGGACATCATCGACACCTACACCCACAACTGGGGCGACCGGGTCAGGGAGGTCTACGAGGAGCACGTCTACTCGGTGCTGTAGCCGGGTTCTCCGCGGCACGTCCGCGTCTCTCTCGACTATTTCGACTCGCCAGTTCCGAACACTCGCGTCAGATTTCGGCCTCGTAAATCTCATCCTGCTATATCTAACGGCCAGTCCGAAGCGTCCGGATTTCCGAGAGGAATAATCCAGAGAATCAGCGAGTCAGCCGTTCTCGCGTCGGCTCGGCCCGGCGTCAGTTCCCGCAGACGAGTTTCTGGCCCCGGTCGGTCTGCTTGTACGTCGGACTCGGGTCGAGTTCGATGACGGCCACCACGTCGTTGAAGTCGCCGCTGTCTGCGGGTTCGTTGAGTTCGAAGACGGCCACGAACTCGTCGTCCTCGAGCACGAGGTTCCCGCCGTCGTCGATCCTACTCTGGAGGAGGTCCTTCAGCGAGTCCTGGTGCGGGCTCGAGGTTCCCCACGAGGGGACCGCGTCGCCGTCCCGGAGTATCTCGACGTTGTCCTCGTCAGGATCGCTGCTGTCGATGACGCGCTTGGGGTTGTCGAGCGGGACGTGGGCCTCTTCGTACTGGCTCCCGTCGTACGACCGATAGGTGCCCTCTCCCTGTATCTTCGAGTGGTCGCCGCCGAAGACGTAGGACTTCATCTCGACCGTCACGCTCGCGTCCGACGGGATGCGGTCCGTTTCGTAGGTCATCGGGAACGAGTGGACGGGGTTGTTGATGTCGTCGACCGTCGTGTCGGTGAGCGCGTCGTCGGGGTCGCCGTCGGGGAACGGCGTCAGCGAGCGCGACGTGCTCGGACCGGAGACGACGATTCGCGACTCGATGGGCCAGTAGAGGTAGTAGGACCCCTCCAGCGTCGCGTACCCGCTGCCGGGAATCGTCACGGTCGCCTCGTACGGCGTGTTCGACTTCACCGCGTTGTCCACCACGTCGAACGAGGCGTTGCGCTCGATGCGGATGGTCTGCTCGGCCAGGGGTTTGCCGCTCGGTTCGTGGTAGACGTCGACGGTCGCCTCGTCGGCCGTGCCCGAACAGAGGTCCGCGTCGGTGAGGTTGTACGTGACCGCGGCGCCGCCCGACAGCGTGCCCCCGCCGAGGACGTCGGGGTCGACGACCCGCCGGTCGCCGGCGCGGACGACGACCTTCAGGTCCCCGGGGTCGATGGCGTCCCCGCCCTCGTGGCGGAGGAGCATGTGCTGGGTCGTCTGCCCCGTCGCGTCGTCGAGCGTCGCCTCGAAACGGATGGCCGTCGCGGCCTGCGGCGCGGCCGGAGAGAGCCGGACGCCGCTGACGGCCGCCATGAAGACCACAGCGAGTGCCACGACGATGACGACCAGCAGCCCGACCCCGACCACCGGACTGATTGAACGTTCGCCTAGCCTCATCCTCATTCAATTCTAGCTGTGACGCGAGCGCAATAAACGTATCCCGCCCCGGAAATTATCGGGCTATCCGCCGAACGCCGACAGCCGGATCTCCTCGACGTCCCGGAGGTAGCGGCGGATGCGGGTCTCGTCCCACCCGAGCGGTGCGAGCACGCTCTCGGCCGCCCGGAGCAGCCGGTCGGCGTAGAACTCGGCGTCGTACTCCTCGGTCCCGTCCACCTCGAAGTCGAGTCGCACGCGCTCGCGCTCGCGCGAGGCGTCGTCGTCGACCACCAGGAAGTCCAGCGACTGGCCGGGCTGGGGGTCGAGACCGGCGTCCTCGGCCCGGGTCAGCGCGGCGACGGTCCGGGTCCGGCGGTCGTACGACTCCCGGCGCTTGGACGCTCGCCGGGTTATCAGGAGGTCGTCGGGCGCGACCTCGCCGGCGCGGAGGTCGCGGAGCCGGCGCTTCAGCACGTCGCAGACCGGCGCCGGTTCGCGGTGGCGGTCGAGAGCGTCGAGCAGGTCGCGCTGGACCCGCTCGACGAACGCGGGGGTGCTGCGCTGGCGGGCCTCGATGCCCCGGAGCTTGTACTCGGGGTCGGCATCGCCGTCGCCGTTCGCGCCGTCACCGGCCTTCCCGTCGCCCTCGCCGGCACCGTCGCCGCAGTCGGCCTCGGGCGCGACCTTCCCGAAGTAGCGGTTGAGCGCGCCGGCCCGGGAGTCGCGCCGCGGGACGAAGCAGAGCCAGTCGTACGTCGCCTCGTGTTCGAGCGGGATGTCGACCTCGTCGCTGACCCGGCCGGTCAGCGTCGAGAGGTCCGCGGACTCCCGGTCGTCGGCGGGGACGACCCAGAGGCTGTCGACGATGCCGTGGACGACCTCCCAGCCCCCGGCCTCGAAGGTCTCCTTGGCTCGCAGGAGGACGTCGCGGGCCACGGCGTTGATGGCCTCGTGGCACTCGATGCGGCCGAACTTGGCGTTGCGGTACCCTTGGTAGCCGAAGCACGACACCAGGATCCACTTGATGACGCTGGAGACCCGGCGCGCTCGCGCCGCCTCGTCCGGCGTCGGATCGTCGTCGGCGTCGCCGCCTGCTCGCTCGCTCGCCCGGATCGTCTCCTTCATCGCGGCCCGGTCGTCGAGCAGTGGTTCGAGCACGTCGACGAGGAACCCCGTCTCGTCGCAGACGTTGTAGCCGAGTTCGGGCACGTCCGCGCGGTCGGCGTGGCAGTCACAGAGCACCGTGTCGGGTGAGACGTTGTACTCGCAGATGATGCGGGGGTACAGCGACGCGAAGTCGACCTCCCGGACGCCCTCGTGGAACCCGACCTCGGGCGCGAAGGTGAACCCGCCGCGGTCGGCGGCGTGGAGGGTGCTCACGTCCTTGAACGACTCGGGCCGCCACTTGTTCCAGGGGATCAGCACGCCGCGGTCGAGCGCCTCCCGGATCTGGACGGCGGTCAGCACGTTGCCGATGCTGGCCCATCCTACCTCCTGGAGGGGCTTGCCCGACCGGCGGGTCAGGTACCGCAGGCCGTCGAGCCCGCCGTGGCCCCAGAGGAAGCTGTTCGAGGTGTCGACGAGCGCCCGGCCCGGCAGATCGTACCGGGCGGGCGAGTGGCCCACCCGCCCGTAGCTCTCGTAGGTGCTCTCGCCCGCGAGCTTCCGGTGGCCCGACCGGCCCTCGCGGGTCCGGCCGAGTTCGAAGTTCTCGCGGCCGCACTCCGCGGCGGCCTCGTAGAGTAGCGGTACCAGTTCGCCGCGGTTGACGATCAGGACGTCGGGGTCGGTCTCGGCCAGTCGCCCGTCGAGTATCTCGAGCAACACGTCCGGGGTCGCCCGGAGCGGCTCGCCGTCGATCTCGAGCTTCGAGAGGTCGCCGTCGGCGAGCCGTTTGCGGTCGATGCGCAGCGACAGCGTCGACAGGTCGACCGACTCAGGGGTCGCGGGGTCGGTCCCGGTCTCGACGCAGTACCGGAACTGCGGCGAGAGGTCGACGTTGAACAGCCGGAACGTGCCCGGCGGGTAGGCGCCCCGCTCGTGAACGCCCCGAATTTCCCGCGCCAGCGTCGAAACCTCGCTCGGACGGCCGAGGTCGACGCGGACGACGGTCTCGCGTTCGTCCGAATCGTCGGACTTCGTCCGGCCGTTCGCCGCGTCTCGCCTGGCGGCGTCGAGCCGCGTGTACCAGTCCTCCGACTCGGTGCGGGCGACCTTCGGGTCGTCGTCGAGCGCCGCCCGCAGGTCGGCGAGCGGCCCGTCGGGACCCGAGACGTACATCGTCGGCCGGTAGTCGGTCGTCCGCCGGGTCCGGAGGCCCCCGTCGGGAGTGCGCGACCACTCGACGACCGCCTCGTCGGTCACGTCGATCTTGAACGCCATGCTACTCGTCGACTCTATCGCGCAGTTCGCGGAGTTCGACCTCCTGGGCGAGCACCACCGACACGAGGAACGCGATCTCGGGGTCGGTCGCGTTCATGTACGACGCGGCGTCGGCGTGCCGGCGGGCGCGCTCGAACAGGCGGTCGAAGTGGGGCTTGTGCCGGCGTCGCAGCCCCCGGCGGTACGCCGTCCAGTCGTCCTCGTAGCGGTCGAGGAAGTCCCGGAAGGTGGGGTTGGTCCGACCCATCTTCACACCCCGACGCGGTCGGCGAGTCTCACGGCTTCGGCCGCGACCGCGGGGTCGTCCTCGACGACCGCACCGAGCAGTTCGACCCAGTACGGGATGGTAGTCTGCCAGAAGCCCTCGTCGAAGTAGACGGTCGTCTCGAAGTCGTCGGCGACGTACTTCAGCCCCGCGTCGGTCCGGGTGCACTCGATCTCGGCGTCGGCGCGGTCGGCCAGCAGGTCGGCGTACGGCCCGCTTGCGTCGCGGTCCGCGGTCGTCAGCACCGGCGCGTCGAAGCTCTCGGCGAGGCCGGACAGGACCGCGAGCGACGACTCGAGCAGGTCGGCGGCCTCCCACTCGGGCACGTCGTCGTCGCGGTACAGCGAGGCGACGCACGGCGCGACAACCAGACCGGCGTCCCCGGCGGTGCGGGCCACCTCCCGGACCAGCTCGTGGTGCTGGTAGGCGGTGAACGCGCGGGCGACCCGGACGTCGCTCAAGCGAGCGCGACTCGGCGCGAGGTCGTAGAGCGCGTAGGTCGAGGCCTCGTTGCGGGCGTCGAGCCAGTAGACCGCGCCGTCGCGCTCGGCGAGTTCGGCGAGCGCGAGCCGGTGGAGCGCTGGCGAGCGCCGCGCCGGTCGGTCGAGCACCGTCAGTCCCGTCTGAAGCCGTGGCGTGTGGGGTCCTGCCGTCATCGTACCTCTCCGGTTCCAGATAAATTGGAGACGGGTTTAACGCTCGGCCATACTCGCGGTGAAAGTGAAAGTGGCGCCGTCTCGGCGGCGGGGTGGCCGCCCGCTGGCGAATCGCTCTCGATTCGCCGTCCGGTTCGGGGTGAAAGTGGCGGGCGCCGAGTCGGCCCGTCAGCAGGACCGCGATTTTCGGAGGATTCTGACGACAGCTTCGAGACATATCTGTTTGGGTTGGGTTGTTCGACGTCGAATCTCCGCCGTGTAAATCCCATTTAGCTATATACAATTGGGGCGAGCGAGACGACCGAGCGAGTCGATATCGGAGCGCGAGAACAGGCGTTTCGAAGGCTGTCGCTCGGGTTTACGGCGTTGTTCGACGAATGATGGTTCCGCGGCCGGTCGAACCGCGCGGCGTCGCTACGTGACCAGTCCGCCGACCATCACGGCGAGGAACGCCGCGACGACGAGACCGAGTGCCCACCGCGTCCACCCCGCGCTCCCGTCGCCGTCCCCCGAACCGTAGCCGCCCGTCGCGTAGAAGACGAACCCGATGCCGCCGACGGCGACCAGCAGAATCACCGCGCTGTAGACGGTGTCGAGCAGTGCTGACATATCACATGGATTTCGACCGCCGCGATAGTAAGGATTTCGCCCGTTTTGGCCGGATGCCGTCAGTAACGCGACCCTTCGGGGTGCCACGCAGCCCCTACAGGCGCAACCGTCATTAGCGACGGCGCCGCATGTGACGTATGCGCATGGAGTTGCGGGTGTGCAAGCACTGCTACGAGGGGACCCACGGCAATCCCGAGAAGACGGCCATCACGGAGGACATGGTCGCGCTGGCCGAGCAGATCCGGGAGTACAAGGACCTCATCGGGCTCGACTCGCTGTACGTCACCCGCGTCGCGGAGGGCGACCCCGGCGGCGAGGAGGTCCTGCCCGCGGTCGTCGCCGGCATCGAGAACGACCGCATCACCCTCACGGACACACAGCTCGTGATGGAGGACGACCAGCAGAACATGCTGGTCTACCCCGAGCCCGCCGACATCCTGGAGGTGCTGACCCGCAACCTCGACCAGATCAGCCAGCAGACCCGGCAGGACGTGACGGTCGAGCTCTCGGCCGAGAGCGCCGAGCTGGTCGGGTGAGGTCGTTCCGGATGCTCTGGGCGTTCGGCGGCCGGTGGGAATCGCGCCACGGAGCGGGCGCTGCGCGGTCGGGGGCAAGACACTCACGTCCGTCGCAACTACGCGGAGTGTGTCCGAGTCCGCCTCGTCGACCACGACCCCGCGTGGCGCGAGCGATTCGCGACCGAGCGCGACCGCATCCGAACCGCCTCCGGCGAGGGGCTGCTGGGCGTCTTCCACGTCGGCAGCACCGCGGTCGAGGACCTCGCGGCCGAGCCCGTGGTGGACGTCCTCGCGGTCTACCAGGACTACGGCGCGGCCCGCGACGCCGCCGACGCGCTGGTCGAGTGGGGGTACGACCGTCGGCGCGACGACCCCGACTGGCCGGTCCTCTCGCGCACCGAGGTCGAACCGGTCGTCATCCACCTCCGCCCGCGGGCGGCCGAAACCTGGCGCGACCACCTGGTGTTCCGGGAGTTGCTCCGGGACAACCCCGACGCGCGGGCCGAGTACGAGCGGGCAAAGCGCGAAACCGCGTCCGACCATCCCGACGACGTTGCCGCGTACACCGACGCCGAGAACGAGAAGATACGGTCGCTCGAGGACCGGGCGTACGAGGAGGGATACGGGAAGTGCGTCCCCGCGTTCGACGGGAAGGACGACGCCTGAGCCGCGCTAGTCGTCGCCGGTCTTCCCGCTCCCGTCGGCTACCGGGCGCTCGCGGCGCTCCTCGCGGACCTGCGCCTCGTAGCGCTTCCGGAGGACGTTGCCGTACATCGAGAGGACGAGGCCGACGAACAGCACCAGGACGCCGACGTTGATGCCGACCGTCAGCAGCGCGTCGGTCGGCCCGCCGCCGATGGCGATCTCGCGTGGTACCGGGTACCCCTCGTCGAAGATGCTGCCGAGCAGGACGCTTGCGATGCCGACGACGACGAACGCGCCCATCACGTTCGCGGCCCAGTTCCAGCTCTCGGAGAGAGTCAGCAGCTCGATGCCCGTTCCTTCGTGATCCCCGCTCTCGCGCTCGCCGTGGTCGCCGGGCGCGAGGTCGGTCGGGACGAACGCCTTGAGCTCGACCGGGTAGAACGCCGGGTGGAAGCCGTGCTCGAAGATGTGGAACATCACGCCCATCAGCATGATGACCCCGAGCAGGCCGTGGAACGTGACGAACGCTATCGCGGCGGTCCTGGTCGCGAGGTACTCCATCAGGCCGACCTTGTTCCAGACGAGCAGCCCCGAGACCATGAGCAGGACCAGCTCTATCGCGAAGATCCAGACGACGCCCTTCCCCACGTAGCTCAGCAGGGGTACCTCGTCGGCGGAGTAGCCCGCGAACTGGCGGGCGTTGGGGTGGCGCTCGTCTGCCCGTCCCAGCGCGAACTGCACGTCCTGGACGGCGGCGTCGACGTCCGCCTTCGAGGGCATGGCCGCGCGAACGCCCCGGCGTCCGCCGGGCGTGATGATAGTCAGCACGATCCAGAACGCCACGAGCGCCACGAGCCCCAGGCCGGCGAGCCGGTGGACCGCGAGCACGCCCACGTTGCCGCCCATCAGCGTGACCAGCCACCAGAGCTCGTCGTTGAACATCACCGAGTAGCCCGTGAAGAACAGCGCGAACACGTCGAGCGCCAGCAGCGAGTGGAACACCGTGGTCGTCCGGGTGAACTTGCCGTGGTCGAGGTTGGTCATCGACCGTCACCTCCCCGCTCGCGTCCGGACGACTCGTTTCGCTCGGCTTCCGACGTCCGAGAGACTGCGTTTCTCTCGCCGCCGTCACCCGGTGGGTCTCCGGCGTCCGTCCCGGAGGCGCCGCGCCCGCCGTCGGTCGCGACGGCGTCGCCGGCCTCCCGGCCCGTCGGCGGGCGCATGCGCTGGGCGAGCCGCCGGAATATCGCCCAGTGGACGAACACCATCCCGAGGATGAACACCCCCATGATGACGTCGGCGGCGTGGACGATGGCGATGGCCGCGTCGAGCACCGGCACGGTGTTGCCGAACACCCAGTCGCTGCCGACGCCCCCGCCAGAGACCGTGGGCGCGACCCGGAACAGTCGCTCGTAGAAGACCTCCCCGCCGAAGAAGCCGTCGACCCAGAGGTACGTCAGCGCGGTGACGCCCAGGCCGATTACCGCCGCGACGACGACCGCGGCGGCGCCCGTGAGGCCCGCGCCGTCGTCGCCGTCGCCGCCCTCATCCGGGTCGCGGCCCGGCGGGTCGTCCGGCGCGGTCCGGCCGATCGCGGCGTCGGACCGGGCGGTCTCGGGGTCGGACCGAGCCGTGTCGCCGTCGTCGGGCACGTCGCGCGCCGACTCGTCGGCGGTCTCGCCCCGGCTGGCCGACCGCCCGGCGTCGCGGTCGCTCATCCGCCGAACACCTCGGCGTCGTCGCCGAAGATGATCTCCATCGCCACGTCGTTGAAGAACGGGGCCGACCCGCGCCGCTCCAGTTCGTCGGCGATCTGGTCGGCGCTCCCCACCAGGATGGCGTCGGTCGAGCACTCCTCGGCGCAGGCCGGGCCCTTGCCGGTCTCGGACTGGCGCTCCTCACACATCGTGCACTTGTCCATCACGTCGCCGTTGCCGACGAACCGGGCGCTCCCGTCGTCGGCCTCTGGGAACTGGGGCGCGCCGAACGGACAGGCCGACAGGCAGTACTGGCAGCCGACGCAGAGGCTGTCGCGCACGTCGACGAAGCCGTCGTCCGTCTTGATCAGCGAGTCGGTGGGACAGACCGACACGCACGGCGCGTTCTCGCAGTGGTAGCACTGCATCGGGATCGACGTCTCGCCGGGCTTCTGGCCCTGCTGGAGCGCCTGGCCGCTGTTGGCGTTGAGCCCCTCGGCGGCCTCCTGGCCCTCCATCATGGTCGCGATGCTGATACGTTGCTCGTCTCGGGGCACGTCCCACGTGCGCTTGCACGCGACGACGCAGCCGCCGCAGTCGATGCAGGCCTCGACGTCCGGGAAGATGCGCGTCCCCTCGCCGGTCCCCTTCACGCCGGTCCGCATGACCTCTCTGCTCGACCCCTGCTGGTTCTGAGATTGTTGTTTGGACATCCTTGGTCACCTCACAGCGTGGTCTCCCCGTCGCGCACGTCGAAGTTCTTCTGCGTGCCGACGCCCTCGCGGTCCTGCGGGAACTCGGCGTCGAAGCCGACCATCTGGCCGTCCTCCCACATGTTGAGGTTCCTGAGCTCCTGTTCGGTCGCCTTCTTGACCAGCACCATCGCCGGCTTGGTCTCCTGCATCTGGGTCTCGACGTCGTACCCCCGCGAGGTGACGATGTTCGCGCTGTCGCCGATGGCGAACGGGGCCATCCCGTCGGGGTACTCGTCCTCCAGGCTCTTGCCGTGGAAGACGCCGCCCCAGTGGAACGGCAGGAAGATCTCCCGCGGGTTCGGCCGGTGGGTCACACGCGCCTTCACGAGCACCGACCCCCTGTCGGTGGTCTGGACGATGACCATGTCACCGCCCTCGACGCCCGCCGATACCCCCTGCTGGTCCTGGCCGATGGTCCGGGCCTTCTTCGGGTGGATCTCGGCGTACATGTGGGGCTGGAGGTCGGCGAGGAAGACGTTCGAGCGCGACTCCGAGCCCCCGCCCTGGTGCTCGACCTGCCGGCCGGTCGTCATGATGGTGTCCATCCCCTGCTCGTTGGCCGCGGTCGTCGCGGTCTGCTGGAGCGCGGCGTTGTCCTGGTCGAGCCGGAAGAAGTTGGTCTGGGCGCCGTTCGCGGGCCACTGCTCGACCAGGTCCGGCCGCGGGCTCTCGATGGGTTCGCGGTGGACCGGCACGGTGTCGAGGAAGTTCCACGCCACCGCCCGGGCCCGGCCGCGTCCCGTCGGGGCGTCGGGCTGCTTGAAGTCGTACTGCTGGTAGTCCGCCGGATCGATGCCGGACGCCGCGCCCGGCGGCATGACGGTGCCGTTCTGGCGCATCTGCTGGAGCCGCCTCGCGGTGTCGAGAACCGACTTGTCCTCCCGGAGCGCGAACTCGTACGGCACCGAGAGCTTGTCCGGATTCTGGATGTCCTGGGGCCACACCGTCGAGAACCCGGGGTACTGCGGGACGCCCCGGATGGGGTTCTGGCCGTCCCACCAGTCGGGGTTGTACGGCGCCCGGAGCATGTTCAGCCCCTCCTGGCCCTGCTGCTGGACCGTGTTCTGGAACGGGTACTCCTTGTCGTCGGGCACGTCGCCCGCGTTCACCATCTCGTTCCACTCCTGCTGGGTCGGCGCCGTCGTGCCCCACCGAGCGCGGAAGTCCTGCCCGCCCTCCCGCGGGTCGAGGTCGTCGCGCCAGATGATGGGCGTCCCCGGATGGCCCCGGCCCCAGCACGGCCACGGCAGCTGCCAGTACTCCCCCTCGACCGGGCCGGACTTGGCCTCGAGGTCCTCGGTGCTGAACGCGTAGTCGTACTCGTACTGGCGCTGGAGCCGCTGGGGGTCCTGCTGGTAGCCGATGGTCCGGACCCCGAGGTTGATCTCCTTCATGCACTGCTCGTAGGTGGCCTTGCCGCTGAACAGCTCCGGACCGCCGCCCCAGTCGAAGTGCTCGCCGTGACCGAGCTCGGCCGCCAGCTCCTGGATGATCTGCATGTCCGGCTTGGAGTTGTGGCTCGGCGGCCGGACCGGGTTGCGCCACTGGACCGACCGGTGGGAGTTGGTCACGGTGCCGTGGTGCTCGTACTGGCTGGACGCCGGCAGGATGATGACGCCGTCGTCGCGCTCGGCCATCACCGACGCCAGCGACGGGAACATGTCGACGATGACAAGCAGGTCGAGGTTCTCCATCGCCCGCTTCTGCTTGCCCATCTCGCTGATGGAGTTGGCGGAGTGGCCGTCGAACACCGCGGCCCGGAGCCGGTTGGGCTGGTAGAGCTCCGACTCGCCCAGCCGCTCCTCCTGGGGGAGCGCGGCCTCGAACCACCGGGCGACGGTCAGCCCCTTCTGGAACATCATCGACCGGCTGTCGACCTCGCTGCCCTGGAACTGGAACGTCGAGGTGGCCTCGCCCGCCTGCTCGGTCCACTTCTGCCGGGACATCGTGTCGTACCGGTTGTACAGGTCCTTGAACGAGGTGCTCCCGCTGGTCCACGGGCTCTTGTCCCAGACCTGCGACCAGTACCCCCAGGAGGCGGGCGAGCTCACCGAGTAGTAGCCCGGCAGGATGTGGCTGTTCGGCCCGAGGTCGGTCGCGCCCTGCACGTTCGAGTGGCCCCGCATCACCTGGAGGCCGCCGCCCGACCGGGCCGCCGACCCGGAGGCGAGGCTCAGCATCGCGTACGACCGGATGTGCTGGGTGCCGTTGTTGTGCTGGGTGCCGCCCATCGCCCACTCGATCTGGACGCTGGGCTTGTTCTCGATGACCAGGTCGCCGATCTCGCGGATGTCGGCCGGGTCGATCCACGTGATGTCCGCGACGGTCTCGAGGTCGTACCGGTCGAGCTTCGCCTCCACGTCGGGCCAGCCGTTGACCCGCTCGTTCAGCATCTGCCGGTCGAGTTCGCCCTGGTCGCGGAGGTACCGCAGCAGCCCCATCATCAGCGCGGTGTCGGTGCCGGGCCGGAGCCGGTAGAAGTGGTCGGCGTGGGCCGCGGTCTTGGTGAACCGGGGTTCGATGACCACGATCTTGCCCCCCCGTTTCTGGCCCTCGAGGATGTGCTGCATCGCTATCGGGTGGGCCTCCGCGGGGTTCTGCCCGATGATGATGTCCAGGTCGAAGTTCCGGTAGTCGTTGATGGTGTTGGTCATCGCGCCGTACCCCCACGTGTTCGCCAGCCCAGCGACCGTCGTGGAGTGGCAGATCCGGGCCTGGTGGTCGACGTTGGTCGTCCCGAAGAACGCGGCCAGCTTCCGGAAGGCGTAGGCCTCCTCGTTGCTGTGGTGGGCGCTACCGAGCCACATCACGCTGTCCGGGCCCGACTCCTCGCGGTAGGTGTTGAGCTTCTCGCCGACCTCGCTCATCGCGGCGTCCCACGACACCTTCCGCCACTCGCCGTTCACCAGCTTCAGCGGGTGCTTGAGCCGCTTGGGCGAGTGCTCGCTGCCGTAGATGCCCGCGCCCTTCGAGCAGAGCGACCCGTTGTTGACGGGGTGCTCGTGCCACGGCTCCTGGCCGACGAACGCGTCGCCCTTGCGCTCGCCCTTGAAGCCGCAGCCCACCGCGCAGAAGTTGCAGATCGTCTTGACCGTCTCGGTCTGGCCAAGCGACCCCTCGGGGTCCTCCTCACCTCCCTCGTCCTGCGCGAGTACTTGTCCCGCTGCGCTGCCTCCGAGTGCGACCGCACCCGCCAGCGCGCTCGCCTTCACGAACGAGCGGCGGTCGAGGTCGAGTGAAACTGGCTCCGTAGGTTCGGTGCTCATGGTACCCCCGTGGCGTGTGCATTGTCAGCACCCGCCAATACCTAGACCGTATTCAATTCAAACAATTATTAAAGTTCGGGTGGTAGGGACAGTTTCCGGACACGTCGTCGACGGTGGGACTGCCGTGCCGGATGTTGACGCTGCGCAAGACCTTTGACAGAGAGTAGTGTATCAGTACGGGCATGAAGACGGGGGCGTTCGTCTGCTCGTGCGGCGAGTCGTGCGACGTGGACCTCGAAGGGGTTCGAGAGGGCGTCGACGAGGTGGACGTGGTGGCGAGTTCGGAACTGCTCTGCGAGGACGGCCTGCCGGCCATGGCGGAGGTGGTCGACGAGTACGACCTCGACCAGCTGGTCGTGACCGCGGCGGAGGACCGCTGCAAGCGCCGGTTCCGCGACCTCGCGGTCGAGAAGGGGCTCCACCCGGAGGCGGCCGCGTTCGTCGACCACCGCGAGGGCGCCGGCTGGGTCCACGACGAGCCCGCGGCGACCGAGAAGACCGCTCGGCTCCTCGACGCCCGGGTCGCCGGGTTGGAGGAAGGGGCGGTCTCGCGGTCGGTCTCCCGGGAGGCGGGCGAGTCGGTCGCGGTCGTCGGCGACCCCGGGACCGCGGCCGCGCTGGCCGACACCGCCGACGTGACCCTGGTCGCGCAGGGCCGGGAGCTCGCCGACGTCGACGCGGACCTCGACGACGTGACCGTCGAGCGCGGTCGCGTCGGCGACGTCGACGGCCGGTACGGCGACTTCGAGTTGGTCCTCGAAAGTCGCGTCACGGACGACTGCATCGGCTGCATGGACTGCGTCCGGCGCGGCCCCGACGAGGGCGTCACCCGGCGCCCGGTCGACGTCACGCCCGAGGCGGCCGACGAGGCGTCGGGAGAGGAGGCGTGGGTCGAGTGCTGTCCGACCGACGCCATCGACCTGGCGGGCGTCGAACGCACCATCGCCGCCGACCAGGTGGTCTACCCCGACGCCGACCCAGAGACGCGGGGCGGCCGCCTGGGGTTCTACACCGGTCCGGTCGACGCCGGAACCGTCGCGGCGGTCGAGGACCTGCTCGGCGGCGTCGAGAAGCCCAAGCACCTCGACCTCGACATGGACGTCTGCGCGTCGGGCGAATCGAGCCAGATGGGGTGCAACGAGTGCGTCGAGGCCTGCCCCCACGGCGCGGTCGAGCGCCCGCGCATCGACGACGTCGCGTTCGACGAGGTGGCCTGTCAGGACTGCGGGGCCTGCACCAGCGCGTGCCCGACCGGCGCGACCTGGCTCAGAGAGCCCTCGAACCGCCGCATCGCCCGGGAGGTCGAGGCGCTACTCGAACCGCCCGAGTCGGGCGGCTGGCTGTTCGGCGGGAGCGACCCCATCGGCGAGCAGGTCGTGGCGTTCGTCTGCTCGGAGCGGGCCGGCCGGGCGCTCCGGCGGTACGGTCGCGACGCCACCGCCGACGGCGAGGATTTCGAGTACCATCCGATGCTGCCGGTGTCGGTGTCCTGCGCCGACACGGTGGGCGAGGCCCACGCGATGCACGCGCTGGCGGCCGGCGCCGACGGCGTGGCGGTGGTCGGGTGCGGCGGCGACTGCCGGCACTCCGGGCCGGACCCAAAGGCCGACCTGGTCGAGCGCGTCAATCGGGCGACCGCAGACCTCGGACTGGGCGAGCGCGCGGCCTTCCTCGCGCCCGAACCCGGCGACCCCGAGGGGTTCGCCGACGCGCTCGACGCGTTCGTCGGGTCGCTTGCGGAGTCGCCGGTCCCGGCGGGCGATCACGAGGCGACCGGCGAGATTCCGGGCGAGGACCGGACGAACCCCGCGTTCGACAACCACGCCTGGGCGCTGGAGAGCGTCCGGGCGATCCTGGAGCACGCCGACCCCGAGCGCGAGGTGATCCGCGGCCTGTCGGACTTCGGCCGGATGGCGGTGAGCGACGACTGCGCGCTGACGCCGACCTGCACCAACCTCTGCCCGACCGACGCCGTCCGCCGGCGCGAGGGGAACCTGGAGTTCAACCACCAGCGGTGCGTCGACTGCGGGCTCTGCGAGGAGGGGTGTCCCGAGACCGCCATCACGATGCGGGACGGCCTCGACCTGTCGTTGCTGCCCGAGAACCGCGGGGAGGTCGCCGGCGCGGACGGCGAACCCGACGACCCGGCGTGGACCACGGTGATGGCGGGCGAGATGCGCGAGTGCGTCCGCTGCGGCGACCCGTTCGCCAGCGAGGCGTCGGCCGCGAAGATCGAGGGCGAGGTCGGCGGGATGGTCGCCGGTCTCGCGCCGGACTCCGAGCACAGCGTCTTCGAGTACTGCGGCGACTGCCGCGCCGGACTACTGTTCGAGGGCGGGGGGTAAGGATGGACGAGACGGCACTCTACGACGCGCGCATCGAACTCGTCGACTACGCCATCGACACGTTCTGGGACGCGCCCGGAGAGTCGTTCGTGTCGAACCTCCTGGCCGGGGAGGTCCGGACGCCGGGCGAGGCTGTCTCGCCCGACCTCGACGAGGGGTTCGCGGAACTGGAGCGGTTCGTCGAGGAAAACGAGGGCCGGGACGTCGAGACGGTGCGCGACGAACTGACGACCGAGTACACCCGGGTCTTCGTCGGTCCGCGCCCGCCGGTGCTGGCCCACGAGACGTACTACCGGGAGGACGAGGACTTCCTGGGCGAGGGGCTCGCGGCGGTGTCGGCGAGCTACGCCGCCGCGGGGTGGTCCCCGCCCGAGGCGTACCCCGAGGAGGACGACCACCTCGCTGTCGAGCTCGCGTTCGTGCGCCACCTCGTGGACCGCCAGCGCCGGGGCGACGAGGAGACGTTCGGCTACGAGCGGGTGTTCCTCGACGAGCACCTCCTCCGCTGGATCGACGCCTTCGCCGCGGACGTGATCGAGGAGACCGACGAGCCGTTCTACCGGGCGGGCGCGAAGGTGGTCGCGGGACTGGTCGAGTTCGAGGACGAACTGGTCGCCCAGATGGCGTGACCGGCAAGCGAGAGTACGTCCGCTACTCGTCGCCCGTCAACAGCACCGCGCCGAACAGCGCGAGCACCGACGCCCCCGAGAGCGCGAGCGCGACCGGCGTCGCCGTCGCCACGGCCTCCTCCATCCGGAAGTACCACCGCCATGTCTGCTGGGTCTCGGCGACGGCCGCGACCAGTCCGACGCCCGCGACCACGACCAGCAGCGCGCCGACCAGGACGAAGGGCGCGATCTGCAGCAGGCGTCTGGCGCTCAGATTCCGAACCGAGAGGTCCCGCACGTCACGCATCGGACCACCGCCCGCGGACCGCGACGAACAGGCCGAACAGCGGTACGAGCGCCGCGAGGAGGTACTGGACGAACAGGCCGACGAAGCTCAGGGTCGATTCGAGGTGGATGGCCCAGTGCCACGTCCCCTTCACCTCGGCGATGATGGCGATGGTCCCGATTATCAGCAGCGACAGGCCGAGCAGCCCGGTCAGCGCGTACACCGACCCCCGGAGGAGGCCGAGGGCTCGGCGCCGGTACGGCCGGTCGGTGCCCGAGCGGTCGGCCGCGGACCGGTCGGGCCGCGAGTCGTGCGTGCGGTGGTCTCCCTGCATGTGCTACCCCCAGTAGGTCCGGTAGGCGTCGTAGACGACGAGGCCGAAGACGAGCGCGCCGACTGCGAGCACCGCGCTCGCCGTGTCGGCGGCCAGCGGCAGGCTCATTCCTGCCCCGCCGTGGAGCGGGCCGATTGCGAGCACTACTGGAGCTATGGGGGTGCTTCACAATAAACGCTTGCGGCGGCATTGAATGTCTCCAACACTTGCAGCGACACTGACCACCACAGCATCCGCTCGGCGCGCCGACGCGACGGGAGCAACCCTTTTGGCCGTGCCCGCGCTAGCCACCTCGATTACCACGATGGGCCGACGACGCCGCCTGCTCGGGAAGCTCGCGGGCGCGGCGGTCGCGGGGGGACTCGCGGGGTGCTCGCAGTTCCGGCGCTCGGACGACGGGGCGACAGCCCTGGACCTGCCGAAGAACTCGAACGACGTGCCGAGCAGGCAGCACGCTTGGAACGCCGCGACGCGGCGCGACGAGCACGGCAACCCGCTGCTGCCGCGCCACCACCTCGTGTTGCTGCTCGACCTGACGGAGTCGCCCTCGGTCGAGGCCGCCGAGCGCGTCGAGCGCGCGATGCGGACCCTGGAGTCGGCCTACGACTGGTCGGCCGACGGCCTGCTCCACTCGCTCGCGTGGGGCACCCGGTACTTCGAGCGCGTCGGCGAACTCGACGCCTCGCCGGTTCGGAAACCGCGGGTGCTCTCGCGGACCGACGACCCCGAGCTGCTCGACTTCGACGCCGCGCTGGTGCTGGCCACCGACGCCGCCTCCCATCTCCGGGCGGCCGAGGCCGCGATGTTCGGGAACCGGGATTCCATCGCCGGCGCATCGGTCGACGCCCGTCTCGGCGACGTCTTCGAGGTGTCGGCCCGGCGGACGGGGTTCCGCGGGTCCGGCCTCCCGGTCGAGCACACCGACGCCGAAGGCGTGCCGGAGAGTCCGCCGCTGTCGGAGGGCGACCGGATGTTCATGGGCTTCCGGTCGGGCCTGCGGGGGACCCAGGCGAGCGAGGACCGGGTCACCATCGACTCGGGCGCGTACGCCGGCGGGACGACGATGCACCTCAGCCACCTCCGGCAGTCGCTGGGCCAGTGGTTCGAGGCGTTCGGCCCGGACGAGCGGGTCGCCCGGATGTTCTCCCCGGAGTTCGGGGCCGACGACGTCGAGGGGTTCACCGACAGCGTGCCCTTCAGCGACGAGGTCACCCGCCACGCCCGCGAGTTCGACGTGGTCGGCCACCAGGAGAAGGTGGCCCAGACCAGGCGGGACGGCGAGCCCCTGCTGCTCCGCCGGGATTTCAACACGGTCGACGGGGGCCACGCCGGGGTCCACTTCCTCTCGCTCCAGAAGTCGCTGTCGGGGTTCGAGCGCACCCGGAAGGCGATGAACGGCTGGTACGTCAGGGACGACAGCCCGCAGATCACCGACCGGGAGAACAACGGCATCCTGAACTTCGTGAGCGTCCGCTCGCGGGCCAACTTCTACGTCCCGCCGCGGCCGAAGCGGGCGTTCCCGCGGCTCTGAGTCGGTCGGTCGTCACATCCGACACGGCTCGCCGGCTTCCTCGGCGCCGCGCCGTCGACGTGCCCACGCCGCGACTCCCGCTGACGCGCCCAGTTTAGGCCCGCCTAAATTCCGGAACCGTTTTATATTTTTAGGCTTGCCTAATTCATATGGTTCGAGACGACGCGAGGCGGAGAACGCCGACGCGACGCGACTACGTGAAGTACAGCGGGGCCGTGCTCGGCGTCGGTATCCTCGCCGGGTGTGCGAGCAGTGGCGAGTCAGACTCGACGACGTCGGCGTCGAGGTCGACCACTACCACGACCGCGGACGAGTCGTACACGGTATCGATGTCGCCGATGGGCGAGGTCGAGTTCGAGGCGGTCCCGGAGACCATCTTCACGCGGCTGACGCACCTCGCCGGGATGGCGTTCGCGCTCGGCCGCGGCGACGACGTGAACGCGCTCCACGCGCCGGACTACTACGACGCGCTCTGGAACCAGTTCACCCCGCGCCTCCCGGGCGTCGCGCTCGACTGGAGCGGCCTGTACTCCTCGTGGGAACCCAGCAAGGAGAAGCTCTACGAGCTCGACAGCGACGTCCACCTCGCCGACCCCGCGAGCATGCTCGCGCTCGACGGTTGGGATGCGGCCGACGTCGAGGAGATTCGCGAGAACGTCGCGCCGTGGTTCGGGAACCACTTCAGCAACAGACACATCTCGCCGCCCGAGGAGTACGACGGGCAGTACCGGTATTACACGCTCTGGGAGCAGTTCGACAAGGTCGCGGAGGTGTTCCGGGAGCGAGAGCGGTACGACGCCCTGGCGGCGATTCACGACGACGTGCTCGGCACCGTCGAGGCGGATCTCCCGAGTGCGTCCGAGCGCCCGGACGTCGTCATGGGTGGATTCAGCGATCCGGCGGCGCCGTACGTCTACAACGTGGATACACCTGGATTCCTCACCGAGCACGTCCGCCCCTTCCGGCCCGTCGACGCGCTCGCGGACGACGTTTCCTCGGGTTCCCAGATCGACATGGAGACGCTACTGGAAGCCGATCCGGACGTTCTCCTCGTCTTCGGCGGGATGCACCCCGGGACCGACATGGCGAACGTCCGAACGACGCTCAGAAACGATCCGGTCGGCAAGCAACTCACCGCGGTGCGGAACGACCGCATCTACGCCCAGGGCGCGCGCTATCAGGGTCCCATCCTCAACCTCTTCCAGTTGGAGATGACCGCGAAACAGCTCTATCCCGACACCTTCGGCGAGTGGCCGACGTACGTCGAGGGAGCGTATCCCGAGATCTCCGCGGACGAACGGCTCTTCGACCGTCAGCGCGTCGCCGACATCGTTCGGGGCGAGTTCTGAGTACCGTCTTCGCCTACCTATCCCCGGTTCGCCTCAGCCTCCACTTCGTCAGAATAGCTCGTTCCGCTTCGACGCTGCGGCGAGAACGCCGTCCGAGTCTCTACTGCCGAACCCGTCGTCGTGTCCGGCGAGCCGAACTCGGCTACCCGTCGTCCAGCGTCGAGAGTCCCTCTTTCAGCTCCGCGGGGAACTCGACGTCGCCGTCGACCTCGCCGGTGTTGATCTCGTGCGGGCCGATGCAGTGGTCCCACAGTTCGGCACCGCCGAACTCCTCGAGTCCGAGGTCCGGACGCCAGCCCCTGTCCCTGTGCGTCATACGATACCGTGCAACGAGGAACGACTTAGGCGTTCCCCCGTTCCGGCGGGACGAACAGTTATGTTGTTAGAATTCATACCATATCGCTATGCTCTCCCGCCTGCTCGCGCGGCTGCGGGCCCGGTTCCGGACGAGAGCCGGGGACGGAAGGGACCGATACGGTGACGACTCGGGTGGAGACGACTCGGGCGCGGACGACGGCTCCGTCTGGGACGCGATCCCCTCGTGGCAGTACACCGGCCTGCACGTCGAATCCGGCGGGTTCACCCGGGACGAGCAGGAGCGGGCGCTGGGGGACGTCCGGCGCCGGGCCGAGACGATGGACGCGGTCGACGACGATCGGCGCTGACGCCGGCAGCGGATCGGAACCGAATCGCGCGCGACGGCGTCACTCCGGCGGAGCGTTCGGCGGCCGGACCGCGTCGTCCTCGCGGAACGCGCCGGAGAACAGGTCGACGTGGAGGCCGAGCAGTTCGGACTCGTCGAGCCCCGTCTCCTCGGCCTGACCGGCCAGGAGCGCGGCGAGTTCGTCGCTCGCCTCGTGGCGGACGGTCAGGCCCTCGACCTCGAACTCCACCTCGGTCGCGCCCGATACGAGATGTTCGACCTCGAGCAGCGCCTGCTCGACCTTGGTCTCGAGGGCGTCCTCGCGGTCCATCAGCCGGTTGTCGCCCCACTCCTCGGCCGCCTCGACGAAGCGGTCGCCGACCGAGAACTCGACGGTCAGAACGACACCCCCGTTCGCTCGTCGGTGAAGGCGGTCTCCCAGGTGGTCTCGGACTCGCAGACCGGACACTCGCGGCGCAGCGTCCTGCCGTGGGCGTCGGCGAAGTCTGCCAACTGGCCGCACGCTCCGCACTCGTAGTAGGTCATCGCTCGGTCCGGGCACCGCCCTCCCGGGGCGGGAACGTGTCCGGTGCGGGCGACGACTCCGAGAGCGCGCTGTACAGCGTGATCAGCAGGCCGACCGCGACCAGCATGACCAGCAGGCCGACCAGACCGCCGAGCCACGTCTGGCCGACCTCGCCCCCGCCGGTCCAGAACGACGGTATCGCGTCGAACACTCGGAACAGGTTCACCCCGACCCACGCGCCGAAGAGCAGGACGGCAGCCAGCAGCACCGGCGACTGGCGCCCCGCGGTTCGTAAGCTCATTTTGCCCCTCCGTGGGCCACGGTACCACGTCGCGGACCAAAAAACTACTCCGCCGCGTCGTCAGTGCCGTCCGGAGCGTCGTCGCTCTCGGCCGCGGCGTCGTCGACCTCCTCGGGTCCGTCCTCGTCGAGCCCCCAGTCGGCCTTCTCGGCGGCCTCCGCGAGCGGGACGAACTCCCAGTCGGCCTCGTCGGCGATGGCCTCGTCCTCGCCCTCGACGCCCACGACGACCATGCGCTCGGCGTAGAACATCGAGTGGCGGTCGACGTCCGCGAGGCGCTCGCCCGGCCCGCGCGCGCTGCCGTTGAAGAAGTCGAGGTCGACGTTGCGGTCGCGCTGGAACTTGTTGAGGACGTGGGCCGGCACCCGGCCGACCACCCCGACCCAGTCGGCCCACCCGTCGGCGTCGGCCGCGGCCGCGCCGAAGTTCGCGAGGCGGGTCGCCGCCTGGTAGGTGAACGCCAGGGTCATGTCGTCGGCGCCGCCGCCGTGCGGCCCCGTGGCCGTAGACTGCTCAGAGTCACCGCCCGCGTCGCTCGCGCTCCGTTCGTCCCCGTCACCAGCGTCGGCGGCGCCCGCGCCGGTACCGGAACCGCCGGACTCCACGGGGATGCCCGCCGGCCGGTCATCGTTCTCGCGGGGGACGCGGGGGATGGGGTCGCCCGTGGGCGCGCTCGTCGAGTCTGGCGTCTCGCTCTCCGAGTCCGGAATCTCGTTCGTCGGGTCCCCCGAGTCCACCGCAGCGTCGCCGGTGTCGTCGTGCGTTTCCGAGGCGGTCCGGCCGTCGCTCGCGGTCGCCGGTTCCTCGGCTGGGTCGCTCGTCCCGCGCCAGAACCAGTCGCCGGGGTTCGGGCCGTCCTCGTCCTCGTCGTCGCCCGCATCGCGTTCGTCGAGGTCGATTCGGTCGGTCATGGTGGGGGCGTCGTGTGGAACGCTATCTATTCACAGTGTCGACGCTGACCGGGTTAAGGTTATCCCCGACGTCCGCTGGAGAGTCGCACTCGCGCACACTGGAACGCACATGATCGGGACGATGGTTTACTGCCGTAACTGCGGTAATACTTGATATCTTTGGCTCTGGAGTCCGACAATATCTATTTCCGACGGTTCATAGTACGGTGGTCCGTTATATGTCCAATGATAACGATGGACACGAAACGGGATGGTTTCGTCGGAGCTTCGTGAAAGGGGCGCTGGTCGCGGGCGCACTCGCGGGAGTCCCTGCCGCCGCGGCGCGCGACGAACGAGTGTCGACCGCAGAGGACGCCGGCCAGGAACTGCCCGACCCGGAGGCCCGCATCACGGGTTCCGAGCGCGTCTCGGCGCGCGACTTCCACGAGGAGAACTACGAGATCGTCCACGTCCACCGCCGCAAGGAGGCGATCAGGACCCTCCTGAACGACCCGGCGGTCAACGAGGTCGCACAGAGGTGGATTGCGCACTTCATCGGGTATGAACCGCTGTCGAACCACCTCGACTCCATCAGCATCCAGGGGCCGACGGACTACGCCGTCGAAGGCGGCCACGACACCGGACGTTTCGAGATCACGGCGAGGAACCGACAGACGGTATACGGACTCGTGGACCGTCGCCGCAACGAACTGGTCGCACTCCAGATCAACGATCCCATCGACGTGTCGTGGGTCGAGGAGTACGACGAACAGGCGAGCCGTCGGACGCAGACCATGCTCGACGATCCGGACGTGGCGGACTTCCTGCAGGGCAAGGACTGGTGGCCGATGGAGAAGGTCGCCGAGAGCATCACCGCGTGGAAGGACACGCCCCACGGGTCGGTCTCGATAGTCATCCTCTACGCGGTCGACGACGACGGCGTCGAGGTCGCGTCCGGCTACGTCGACGTCACGGACGCGGGGAATCCCGAGCTTGTCGACGTCCACTTCGTCGAGGACTTCACGCGGTACCCCGTCCAGCAGATGGCCCGCCAAATATCGCCCACGAGCGGGACCCTGCTGGGAATCCTGCCGCGGGTCCCCCGGGAAAAGCGGCCGCTCAAGACGGCCAACAACGGATTCCACCGGTTCGAGCTCGTGCCGGAACGGACGTTCGAGCAGGACAGCTGGCGCATCGAGTGGGAGCCGCCCGTGACGATGGGCGTGACCTTCACGGGCCGGTACAGGGGCAAGCCGGTCTTCCAGACGATGAACGCCATGGCGACGCCCACCGGCTACGGCCTCCCGCCTCGGGAGGGTCGAAGCTCGCTCGACTGGTTCTTCCCGGACCACCAGCCCGTCTTCAACGGCCACCACCTGTTCTGGGACATCCACAGCGTTCCGTTCGGGGGACCGGGCCACCTCGGGAAGATTGACTACCCCGAGCGCCGGGGCCACCCGTCCGGGTTCCAGTTCCGGACGCACTACCACACCGGCGCGCAGGGCCGCGGGAGCACCGACTTCCATTCGGGCGCGCAGTTCGGACCGTACAACTACAACATCTCCTACGAGTTCTTCGCGGACGGTCGGCTCGTCCCGATCTGGCGGCGCCACGGCCCCGGGTACGTGGTCGAGTCGCTCCGCAACTACGGCGTCCCCGAGGACTGGGACGGCGAGGAGACGGTCGTCCAGCAGTACCTCCACCTGACCGCGCTCGACGTCACGCCCGGGACGACCGAGGGGGTCCGGACGCGGATATTCGACGGCGACAGGTGGGTCACCCCCGAGACGGAGTTCTACGTCGAGGGCGAACCCGGCCGGAAGATCCGGTTCTCGAACCCGAACGGAACCGAGACGATAGACGTTCCGCTGGACCGCGACCTAGAGGTCGTCGTGGTGAGACGCAGGCCCAGCGAAATCGGCCCGGCGGAGTCCCAGAAGACGCGGGTCGAGGACATGGAGGCGGAGCTCGCGTTCTACCACCCCGCCCAGTACGTCGACGGGGACGCGATACAGGACCAGCGGGTCATCGCGTGGCTCGTCATGGAGGCGTCGATGGACGAGGTGCCCCACCCGGCCGGCGTGTCGGGGTACGTGGCCCAGGCGGAGTTGCAGCTACAGGGCTACGGGGACTGAGATCGGCCGAGTCCCGGCTCGGATCCCGTACTGTCCGTCGGGACCCGGGGCGCCGCCGGAGGGGTCAGCGTTTTTACTCGGGCCCACGTGTCTCGAACCGAGATGGCGCTCGCCGACGAGAACCGGACCAGGCGGGTCCTCGGGGCGATAGCGGGCGGCGTCGCGGGGATGGCCGCGATGTCGATCGCGTTCGCGCTGCTAGAGGTCGAGACCCGCTACGAGGTGGGCATCTTCGCCGGCATCGCCCGGTTCGTCATGGTGCCGGGCAACCTCGCGCTGGGCTTTCTGGTGTTCGTTCTCTTCGGGGCTATCGTCTGGCCTCTGCTGTTCGTGTTCGTCGAGGAGCACATCCCGGGCGGGCCCGACCCGGGACGACGCGGCCTGGCGTTCGCGACCGTGCTCTGGGTGCTGTTCATGCTCACAGCCGCCGGCAACGTGACCGGGGCGACACTGCTCATCTACGCAACGCTGACGCTGGTCGGGCACCTCGCATACGGGTTCATCCTCGGCGCGGTGTACGGCCACGTCAGGCCCGACTTCTCGCTGGCCGAGGTCAGGGAGAGACGGAACCCGCGGTGACGGGTCCCGGGCTCGGTCGGCTGGCCAGCCGCGTGGCGTAGCACGGGGCAGGTCGTCGGGAGCGGGAACAGACGGTAGCCCGTAGAGATACAAAGGTCGGAGTTGAATCTTGCCGCGAGTCCTCATGTGGCTGTACCTGCTGGGGCTTCTCGGTGCCGCGTTCGTGCTCATCGCCGCCGGACTCGCGCTCCGCGGAGGCGGCGGAAGCCGGATCGCGGCCGACGGCGGCCTGCTCGCCGACCGGGGGTCGAGCTACGGCAAGGCGTTCGGCCTCTCTCGGTGGCTCACCACGGTCGACCACAAGGACATCGGCCTGCTGTACATCGCGCTCGGCGTCGTCGCGGGGCTGTGGGGCGGCGTCGACGCGATGATGATCCGGACCGAACTCGCGACGCCGCCGACCGACGTGTGGGACACGAGGACGTACAACGAGCTGTTCACGACCCACGGCATCACGATGCTGTTCCTGTTCGTCACGCCCGTGTTCACGGGCATCGCGAACTACTTCATCCCCCTGCTCGTCGACGCCGACGACATGGCGTTCCCGCGCATCAACGCCATCGCGTTCTGGCTGCTGCCGCCCTCGCTCGTCTTCATCCGGGCCGGCCTCGTGACCGAGGTGCTGGCGAAGGTCCTCGAGGCCTTCGGCGTGGTGGTGGAGGCGCTGTTCGCGCTCGAACCGCCCGGCATCGGGTGGACGCTGTACACGCCGATGTCGATCGAGGCGCTCAATCCCCAGATAGACGTGTTCCTGCTGGGACTCCACCTCTCGGGCATCGCGACGACCATCGGCGCGATAAACATCATCGTCACCATCTTCACCGAGCGCGGCGAGGAGGTCGGCTGGGAGAACCTCGACATCCTCTCGTGGGCGCTGCTGACCATGTCGGGACTCATCCTGTTCTCGTTCCCGGTGCTGGGCAGCGTCCTGGTGATGCTGCTGATGGACCGGAACTTCGGCACCACGTTCTTCCTCGCGGAGGGCGGCGGAGCGCTGCTCTACCAGCACCTGTTCTGGTTCTTCGGCCACCCCGAGGTGTACGTCATCGTCCTCCCGGCGTTCGGACTGATCAGTTTCATGCTGCCCCGACTCGTCGGGCGCCGGCTGTTCGGGTTCAAGTTCCTCGTCTACTCGACGCTGGCCATCGGCGTGCTCTCGTTCGGCGTCTGGGCCCACCACATGTTCGCCACCGGGATGGACCCGCGCATCCGGGGGAGCTTCATGGCGGTCTCCATCGCCATCGCGGTGCCGAGCGCGGTCAAGGTGTTCAACTGGATCGCGACCCTCTGGTACAGCCGCATCCGGTTGTCGGCGCCCGCCATCTTCCTGCTCGGGGGCATCGCCGTCTTCATCGTCGGCGGGGTCACGGGGGTCTTCCTCGCGTCGGTCCCGGTCGACATGGTCTTCCACGGCACCTACTACGTCGTCGGCCACTTCCACCTCATCCTGATGGGCATCATCCCGTTCACCATGTTCGCGGCGAGCTACTACTGGTACCCCCTGCTCACCGGTCGGATGTACGACCCGCGACTGGCCAGGATCCAGGCGGTGCTCACCGTCGTCGGCGGGTTCGTCGCGTTCGTTCCGATGCTGGTCGTCGGCGCCGACGGCCTCCCGCGGCGCTACGCCCAGTACCCGCCGGAGTACGCGCTGCTCAACCAGGTGTCGACGCTCGGTGCGTACCTCATCGGCGCGGGCGTCGTCCTCTGGGTGTACAACGTCTTCCAATCGCTCCGGGTCGGCCCGGAGGTCGAGGACGCCGACGTGTGGAACCTCAAGGAGACCGGGCAGTTCAGCCGGGAGTGGCAGTGGTTCGAGCGCCGACTGGAGCAACGCCGGGGCGAGCCGAGCGACGACGACTGATCCCGCCCACGAGTGGACACTGCGCCGGGGTTTTGGCGAACCTAAAAGTTCAAATACGCGCCACCGTAACTGCCGAACAGCATGGATACGGACGTCTCCCGCGCCAGTTCCGGCTCCCCCCCGGACGCCGACGCGTACACCTTCGACGACGTGAGCGTCGTCATGGGCACCTACAACGAGGAGGCCGCGGTGGGGACGGTGCTGGACGACATCGCGCGCGTCACGGACGGCCGGGCCGAGGTGGTCTGCGTCGACGGGTCGTCGGACCGGACGCCCGACATCGCCCGCGAGCGTGGCGCTCGCGTGGTCGAACAGGAACCGCAGGGGTACGGCGTCGCGGTCCGCGAGGCGCTGCTGACCCCCGACCGGCCGGTGATCGTGACGACCGACTGCGACGACACGTACCCCATGGAGCAGCTTCCCGAGTTCCTCGACTGGGTGAACCGGGGGTACGACGTGGTGAGCGGCGACCGGCTCTACTGGGGCGCCGAAGCGATGCCGGACCTCAACCGGTGGGGCAACTACGCGTTCGCGGGGCTCGCGAGCCTGCTGACCGGCGAACTCGTCCGCGACACCACGACCGGGATGCGGGCGTACCGCCGGCGCGTCGTCGAGGATATCGCGTGGACCGAGAACACCGGTCTCTCGGCCGAGCTGCTGATACGCCCGCTGCTGCGGGGCTACGACGTGCGCGAGATTCCCATCGAGTACGACGAGCGAGCCGGCGAGACCAAGCTCGACCCGTTCGCCGGCGGCGCGGCCATCGCGAAGTCCATCGTGACGGTTGCCCTGGAGGAGCGACGGCGATAGCACCGACGAGACGGGCCGAGAATCGCCTCCCCCGGCAAACGCCCGCAGAGTTAATCCGACCGCCGCCGTACCTCCCGATATGCCAGCCGACATCCCCGGTATCCACCACGTGACCGCCATCGGCAGCGACCCCGCGAGGAACCTCGAGTTCTACACGGAGACCCTCGGGCTCCGACTCGTCAAGCGGAGCGTGAACCAGGACGACGTGTCGGTCTACCACCTGTTCTACGGCGACCGCTCGGGCTCTCCGGGGACGAGCATGACGTTCTTCCCGTACCCCGGCGCTCGGCAAGGTCGCGTCGGCACCGGGCAGGTCAGCACGACCGCCTTCCTGATTCCGGCCGGCTCGGTCGACTACTGGGTCGACCGCCTGGACGAAGCGGGCGTCGACGCCGACGACCCCCGCGAGCGGTTCGGCGACACGGTGATTCCGTTCCGGGACCCCGACGGCCTCCAGCTGGAACTGGTGGCCCGCGGGGACGCCCCCGACGGTGACCCGCCGGAGGGGCCGGTCCCGGAGGAGCACGCCGTCCGGGGGTTCTTTGGAGTGACGCTCTCGCTGGCGTCGGCGGGACCGACCGTCGACCTCCTGGAGGCGATGGGGTTCCGCGAGACCGAGCGCGAACGCACCCGCCGGCGGTTCGAGGCCGACGGCGACCTCGGATACGTCGTCGACGTCCTCGAAGACCCGCAGGCGGCCCGCGGCCAGCCCGGGGCGGGCACCGTCCACCACGTCGCGTTCCAGGTGACCGACGAGGACCAGGCGGACTGGCGCGAGGTGCTGATGGATCACGGGCTCAGGCCGACCGAGATCATCGACCGGAAGTGGTTCAGGTCGGTGTACGCCCGCACCGAGGGCGGCGTCCTCTTCGAGTTCGCCACCAAGTCGCCGGGGTACACGGTCGACGAGGACCTCGACGAACTCGGCGAGCGACTCGTCCTCCCGGAGTGGCTGGAGGACCGCCGCGGCGAGATCGAGGCGGGCCTGGCGGACCTGTCCAGCGAGTAGTCGTCGGAGCAGGGCCGCGGCCGAACCTTCAAGTACGAAGCCGGGATGACTCCCGGCCGGACGCCTCGTGCGGTCGTCCGGAATCCGAACCGCAGATCACGGTCTGAATTCGAGCCGAGCGCGACCGCCAGTCCGGGTAGCCCGCCAGGGCCGAGCCTCATATCCGGAGTAGCTGGTCGGTAGTGACGAGTCTAACACTCCAGTTCACAGATGTCGAGCCACGAGGTCGGCGTATTCGCACTCTTCGGGCACCGACTCGAACCACCCCGCGGCCTCGATCTCGTCGTCGTCCACGCCGAGGTCGTCGCCGAGCGCCGGGTCGTCGGCCCGCACCTCGAAGACCGCGAAGTGACCGGAGACGGGGCCCTCGTCCCGCGTGTCGGACCCCTCGCTCACGAACGTCTGCTCGACGACCTCCAGCGGTCGCTCGACGGTCGCGTCGACGCCGGTCTCCTCGCGGACCTCGCGGACGACCGCCTCCCGCAGCGTCTCGTCGGACTCGACGTCCCCGCCGGGGAGCACCCAGCCGTCGCTCCAGCGGTTGCTGACGAGCGCGACGCGGCCGTCGCCGTCGCGGACGAGCGCCCCGACCCACCGGTCCGCGCCCGCGGCGACGTTCTCGCGCACAGTCTCGAACGCCCCGGCGTCGAGCGGAATCGTCTGCTCGCTGCGGACCACGCCGTCCCGGTCGGCGAGTCGTTCGAGGTCCGTCATCTGTCCGAAAACTCCGCAGAGATTCGCTCCTGCGTTTCGACGCGCGGAACGCTCGGGCGCCCCGAACCGGTCCGAGCGGTCGCGTTCCCGTCCACCGACTCGACGGCGGTCGGCGACGACGCCGCGCGGAGCGACGTCTCCATCCGGACCCCCTCGGGTACCGCGTTGGCCACGTAGGCGGCCGCGCCGTTGCAGTTGGCCGGGACGACGCAGGCCTCCCGGACGGGCGAGAGCGCGGCGACCGTCCCGTTCGCCCGCCGGACCGGGAGTTCGAGCCGGTAGGAGAACCCGCCCGCGGTCCGGCCGACGAACACCTGCGCGACGACGGTGTCCTCGCGGGCGACCGGGACGGAGGCGTTCTCGCCGACTGGTGCGACGCTCGGTCCCGCGAGTCGGGCGGTCCCGTTGGCGACGCGGAGCGACACCGAGAGGTTCGACGGCGTGCCATCGAACGCGTAGTAGGCGACCTCGTCGCCCGTCGAGAGCCGTGCCGACACGTCGGTGGCGTAGTCGGGTATCCCGAGCGTGGCGTTCGCGGTCACGCGCTCGCCCCGGACGGCCCGGACCCTTCGGAGCGCCGGTTCGACCGGATCGCCGGAGCCGGGCGCCCACTCGCCGCGGTAGACGTAGCGGTAGTGGGTCCGGTCGGGGTACGCCGCGACCACCGCGAGGTCGTCGGGTCCGTCGGAGGCGGCGTACACCGTCTCGCCGCCGAAGCCCGGCTCGTTCCGGAGGTGCTGGAACGGGTGGTTGAGCCAGTCGCCGTACGGCGTCGGCAGGAACACCACCGCGTCCGAGAGCTGCCGGTCATCGAACGGCTGGTAGGCCTGCCGATACTCGCGGGTGATGTCGGCGTTCTCCGAAACGGTCGGGGCGAGGACCCCCGCGGTCGCCGCCGCGAGCAGGACGACGCCGACGAGCGCGGCGCCAGCGGTCAGCCATCGAGCGCGATTCGGATCGCCAAACCGCCGAACGGCGACCGAATCCACGCCGTCGAGGGCCAGAAGCGCGCCGCGGGCCGCGAACGCCGCGGTCGGCACGAGCAGATCGAAGTGGTAGTAGGGCCCGAGCGTGGCGACCAGCCCGTCGCCGGGGGCCGACAGGTCGCCGAGCACGTTGAGGTTGCCCCAGAAGTAGACGTTGCCGGCGACGACCGTGAAGAACAGCCCGGCCAGCACCGCCCGGGCCTGCGCGTCGGTGAAATCGGGGGTTCGGTCGAAGTCGACGCGCCCGAGGAAGACGCCGACTCCGACCGCCGCGAGCAGCGTGCCGACCGCGCCGCCGACCACCCACTCGGTGAACAGCAGCCGAACCACCTCGGCGTTCGCCCGGAGCGCCAGCGCCGGCGTGTAGGTCCGCTCGTAGCCCAACAGTTGGCGGTGGCCGAAGCCCAGGCCGTCCTCCGGCGCGAACGCCTGGTAGGGGAACGTCAGCGCGGACCCCGTCATCGCGGCGTTGTAGCCGAGCGCGGCCCCCACGCCCGCCAGTCCACCGAGCGCGGTCAGCGAGAGCCGGGTCAGCCGGTCGGCCGAGGGACCGGTCCACAGCGCAAAGAGTGCGTGGACGACGAACGGCGCCGCGAACAGGACCGCGGTGTAGGGCCGCGCGAAGAACGCCGCGCCGATAGCGAGGCCTGCCAGGAGCGCGTAGCCGTGGGTCCGGCGGTTGCCCGCGTCCCAGGTTTCGGACCGGGCCGACTTGAAGTACGCCAGCGCGAACACCAGGTTCCAGAACGTCATCGGCGCGTACGGGAGGAACACCGACGCGTCTATCAGGAACAGCGGCGAGGCCAGCAGGAACGCGCCCGCAAGGAGGCCCGTCCGGCGGTCGAACGCTTCGGCGGCGACGGCCGCCGTCAGCGCCACGCTCCCCGCTGCGATGAGCGCCAGCGAGAGCCGGTAGCCGCCGAGCAGCTCCCCGACCGCGAACATCGCGGCGGCCACCGGCGCGTACTTGGGGTAGAGCCGGCCGCCGTCCCGGACGAAGAACCAGGGTCGGAACGACTCCGGGACCGGCGGGGACAGCGAGAGCTGGCCCTCCAGCAGCATCGCGGCCTGCTGGAGGTAGACGCCCTCGTCGTGGTTGACGGTGTGGTACGGAAACAGCTCGGTGGCGACGAGGAACACGACGGCGCCGGCGAGCGCCGCGAGCGCCGTGACGAGCAGTCGGAAGCGACGGCGGTCCATGCGGTCAGACCGACGACCCGGAGACCCGGTCGGCCAGCGATTCGGCGTCCCCGTCCTCCTCGGGCGGATACCACGCGAGCGTGTGGTCGGCGTCGAGTTCCACCCGGACCGGTTCGCCGACGTCGAGCTCCTCGGCGTGGTTGTGCTGGCAGTGGACCACGTCGCCGTTGTCGAGTTCGACCCGGTAGACGAACGACGGGCCGGTGTACTGGCGCTGGCGGATGTAGCCGTCGGCCTCCGACTCGGCGACGACGGTCGCCCGGAGGTCGTCGGGCCGGACGAGCACGTCGAGGTCGGTGCCCGCGTAGTCGTCGGTGAGGCCGTCGAGGCGCTGGGGCGCGAAGGTGCCGATGGGCGTGACGACCGACCCCTCCTCGTGCCACGCCGAGAGGAACCCGGCCTGGCCGAGGAACGATGCGACGAACCGCGACTCGGGGTGCTCGAAGACGCGCTCGGGCCGGCCGACCTGCTCGACCCGGCCGTCGTTCATCACGGCCACCCGGTCGGAAATCGAGAGGGCCTCCTCCTGGTCGTGGGTGACCGACACCGCGGTGACCCCCGCCTCCTTGAGGATGCGCCGGACCTCCTCGCGCATCTCGACCCGGAGTCGGACGTCGAGGTTCGAGAACGGCTCGTCGAGCAGTAGAATGTCGGGCTCGGGCGCGAGCGACCGCGCCAGGGCGACCCGCTGCTGTTGGCCGCCCGAGAGCTCGCCGGGCGTGGCGTCGCGGTGGCCCGCGAGGTCCACCAGGTCGAGCAGGTCGGACACCCGGCGCTCGGTCTCCTCGTCGCCGACGTCCGCGAGCCCGAAGGCGATGTTCTCGGCCACGGTGAGGTGGGGGAACAGCGCGAAGTCCTGGAAGACGAGCCCGACGTCGCGGCGCTCGGGGTCGACGTGGCGGTCGGCGCCCGAGACCACCTCGCCGCCGAGCCGGACCTCACCGGCGTCGGGGCGCTCGAGCCCGGCCATCATCCGGAGCGTCGTGGTCTTGCCACAGCCCGAGGGGCCGAGCAGGGTGAGCAGTTCGCCCGCGCGGACCGACAGCGACAGCGAGTCGACCGCCGTCTCGGCGGCGTACTCCTTGACCACGCCGTCGAGTTCCAGCACCGTCTCGCGGTCGGCGTCGGCACCGCTCCTGCGGTCGGGTCCGGTCGCCGTCCCGAATTCGAGGTCGGTTCCGTCCATCGTCTCGACGTCGTCGTGTACTGGTTCGCTAGTCATCGGTTCCTCCCTCCTGCCGGACGAGGCTGCCGTCCTGCTTGAGCAGGACCAGCATCGAGAGCGCGGAGACGCCCACCAGGGCGAGCGCCGGCACCGCGGCCTGCCCGTAGTAGCCGGCCTCCTGTACGCGCCAGATGTAGGTGACCAGGGTTTCAAAACCTGTCGGACGGAGGAGCAGCGTCGCGGGCAGTTCCTTCATCGTCGTGAGGAAGACCAGCGCCGCGCCCGCGACCACCCCCGGCGCGATGAGCGGCAGCGTGACCCGCCGGAACGCCTCGCCTGGCGGCCGGCCGAGCGTCCGGGCGGCCTCCAGGAGTTCGGCGTCGACCTGCAGCACCGACGAACGGGTGGTCCCGACCGCCTGCGGGAGGAACCGGACGACGTAGGCAAACACCAGCAGCGGGATGGTCTGGTAGAGCGCGGGCGCGTACGACGACCCGAAGTAGACCAGCGAGATGCCCAGCACGATGCCGGGGGTCGCGTAGCCGACGTAGGTCGCCCGGTCGAACAGCGACGTCAGCGCCGACCGGTAGCGCGCCGCGAGGTAGGCGACCGGGACCGCAGCGAGGGTCGCGACCGCGGCCGCCAGCGCCGAAACGGACGCCGAGTTCCAGCCGTACGTCCAGTCGAACGCGAACCCGCCGCCGGCGTAGCCCGGGCCGCTGCGGACAAGCCACATCGCCAGCACGCCGAGCGGAACCACGAGCGCGAGCAGGACGACCGCCGCGCAGAACACCAGCGCGGGCAGTTTCCACGCGCCGAGGGGAGTTCGCGCCGCACTGCCGCCGCCCCCGGCGTAGCTCCCGCTGTCTCGGCCGCCGACTCGGGACTCGAGCGCCACGATGACGGCCGTGACCGCCAGCAGTTCGAGCGACAGCAGGGCGGCGGTGTCCCGACCGAAGGTGTTGAACTCGACGTAGATCGCCCGCGTGAACACCCCGAAGTGCATGATGGAGGGCGTCCCGAAGTCCGAGAGGGTGTAGAGCGCGACCAGCAGTGCGCCGGCCGCGATACCGGGTGCGATCTGGGGGAGCGTGACGCGCCGGAACGCCTCGCGGCGCGAGTGGTTGAGGGTCCTGGCGGCCTCGACCAGCGTCCCGTCGAACGACAGCAGCGCCGCCCGGGTCGTCAGGAAGACGTAGGGATAGACGTACAGCGTGAGGACGAGGGCGGTGCCAGCAAAGCCGTAGATCTGGGGAATCGACTCGACGCCCAGCGGCGCGAGCGCGTCGGCGAGCGCGCCGCGGGGGCCGAACGCCGAGACGAACGCGAACGCGCCGATGTAGCTCGGGACGACGAGCGGGAGCGCGAGCGCGACGGTCCAGAACCGTCGGAACGGGAGGTCGGTCTGGACGGTCAGCACCGCGAGCGGGACGCCGAGCAGCACGCACGCGACCGTGACGACCGTCACGAGCCCGACGCTGTTCAGCAGGATGTCGACCATCGAGGGCCGGGCGAGCAGCGCGAGCGAGGAGTCGACGCCGACGTCGGCCGCCCGGAGCAGTATCCACAGCACGGGCGAGAGCACCGCGACGGCGACCGCGGCGCTCGCGAGCGTCACGCTCACCGGGGGCGAGTCGCCTTCGGCGGCGCCGACCCCCGCTCGGCGTCCGGCGCGGCGCAGTCGATCGCCGGCCGACATCTCAGAGCACGCCGACTTCCCGCATCAGTCGGAGCGTCGGTTCGAGGTTCGAGAGCTTCTGGAGGTCGAGTTCGGGCGGGTTGAGCTCGTCGATGGAGGGCAGGCCGCCGACCGGCGGGACGCCCGGGATCATGGGGTAGGCGAACGTCGTCGTCGCGAAGAACTCCTGGGCCTCGACGGTCAGCAGGTGGTCGATGAAGTTGGCCGCCAGCTCCTGGTCGTCCGAGCCCTTCAGGATCTCGGCGCCGCTGACGTTGATGAGCGACGCGGCGTCGTTCCGGGTGAACGCCAGGTCGATGGGCGCGTTCGGCCGGGCGGCCTTCACCCGGAGCGCGTAGTAGTGGTTCGCGAACCCGGCGCCGATCTCGCCGTCGGCGACCGCGTTCGAGACCAGGAACTCGTTGGGGTACTCGGTGACGTTCTGCTCTAACATCCCGCGGAGCCACTGCTTGGTGGTCTGCTCGCCCCGGAGCAGCCGCATCGCGGTCACGAACGACTGGAACGCGCCGTACGTCGGCGCCCAGCCCATCGACCCGGAGAGGCCGTCGTTCCCGGTGAACTCGGCGACCTTGTTCGGGATGTCGTCGGCAGAGAACTGGTCGGTGTTGTACGGGACGCTGCGCGCTCGGCCGGCGACGCCGACCCACTGGTCGTTCGGGTGGAAGGTGTCCGGGACGGGGTCGGTCACATCCGTCGGGAGCTCGGTCGTCAGCCCGTTCTGGGACACGTAGGCCAGCGAGCCGGCGTCGACGGCCCAGAACACGTCGGCCGGGCTCGACCCGCCCCGCGACTCCTCGACGATGGTGTTGGCGAGCTGTGCGGACGGCGCCGACCGCACCTTCGGCGTGAAGTCGGAGTAGATGTTGCCGAGCCGGTCGAGGAGGTTTCGGTAGAGGCCGCCCTCGCCGCCGCCGAGGTAGACGTTGAGCGTGCCCGACAGCGCGGGCAGCTCCTCGATGCGCGTGCCCGACAGCTCGGGGCGGTTCTCCGCGAGCGGCCCCGACCCCTGGAACAGGTCCACGCCGGTCTCGTTGCCCGATCCGGTCGTCGTCGCGTTCGTCGTGGTCTGGGTCTCCTGGCTCGACCCGCCGGTACAGCCCGCGAGCCCCGTCGCCGCGACCGCGCTCAGCGCCAGGAACCGGCGCCGAGTGGCGCTGTCTCTGTCAGCCATCTCTGCCTAGATTAGGCCAGCCTAAAACTCTTATAGCTACTGGTTTATTCCTTCAGTCGTCGGCCGGAGCGAGGTCGGCCTCCAGCGGTCGGAGTTCGTCGAGGGCTGCGAGCCAGTCGAGCATGTACTCGCCGACGTAGTTGAGGAAGCCGCCGTTCTCGTACCGCTCGTAGTCGCCCTCGGCGAGCCGGCGCCCCATCGCCTCGAAGACGCCGGCGTAGGAGTCGGCGCCGCCGCCCGCATCGTCGACGAGCTCCCAGAGGTGCTCGTTGAGTTCGAGCCCGGGCACCTCGTTGGTCAGGTCGCCGAACGTCGAGCGCGGCGCCTTGTTGTGCTCGCACAGCGGCGCGCCGTTGTAGATGGTCTTGCCGAGGACGTCGCAGGCGCGCTTGAGGAACACGCCCGACCAGATGTCGTCGAACCGGCCGACGTCCCACCGGTTGTCGTCCATCGGGAGCTGGTAGAACGCCGGGATCACCTCGCGCTCGAACGCGAGGTTCATCGAGCAGACGGTGAGGTAGTTGCCCGGGGCCGCCACGAAGTCCCGGTCGTAGTCGGCCTTCGTCGTCCGGGTCCGGGACTGTCCCTGCAGGTCGCCGTCCATCAGGATGCGGACCGCGTCGAGGTCCGGCACGTTGGTCCAGAGCCCCTGGGAGGCCACCACGTCCGAGACCCGGGCGGTCTCGGTCTCGACGGTCTCGTCCATCGCCGAGTAGGGGTAGCCGCGGGGGTAGAGGCCGTGCTCGTCGGCGTTCTGGTAGAGGACGTTGACCCAGTTCTCGTCGGAGGAGACCGCCTCGATCTCGCCCTCGAAGTCGAGGTTCGCGAGGTGACGGCCGAAGAAGTCGACGTCGTCGTGGGGTAGGGTGTCGTCGTCGAGGAAGACGACGTAGTCGAAGTCGTTGGCCCAGACGTACAGCAGGCCGAAGCTCGTCTGGGCGTGGCTGGCCGCGGGCACGAGGTGGGCGTACTCGGCGATGCCGCGGTCGTCGTACCACCGCTCGCGGCTGCTGCCGTCGAACACCGCGCCCGAGACGCCCTCGTCGTCGAGCATCGCCCGCATCTCGCGGGTGTCGCAGAAGTCCTCGGTGACCAGCAGGACGTGCAACCGGTCGACGTCGAAGCCGTGGTGGCGGGCGTTCTCGAGGTATGCCCGCACGCACTCGTACTCCCGGATCGTCGGGACGACGACGCAGATGTCCTCGCTCGGACTCATTCGTTGTCCACCAATGATTTAGGCAGGCCTAAAAAGATGTCTATCCGCGTCCGACCGGCTGTGGCGTCGTTCCGGGACCGCGGGGGCGTTCCGGACCCGCGGTCCTTTTGAGCGGTTGTCGGCCAGTCGGCGAACATGTCCGGAATCGAACTCACGGGGGAAGGCGTCGTAACAGCCGGTACAGCCATGACTGACAGACAGACCGCGGTCGGCGTCGTACTGCTCGTCTTGGCCGGCGTCCTGCTGGTCGCCCCGGTCGCGCTCGGCCTGTCCATCGCCCACGAGGCGGGTGCGATCTCGGTCCTCGGGCTCGCGGCCGGCGCGGTGCTGGTCGGCACCGCGGACGACGGTCGGCCGGTCTGACGGGACGACCCGGTACCGCTGTGCGAGGGTCCGACGGCAACCGGAGCTAAGTTCCTCCGCGGTGATGCGCGGTGTATGGACGACGACACGCAGCTCTGGGGCGGTGCCGGACTCATCGTCCTCGGAGCGCTCGTCCTGTTCGCGCCGCTGGTGCTGGAGCTGACCTACACCACGCTGTTGCTGTCGGCGGCGGTGCTCGTGCTGGCCGCAGGGTCGCTCCTCATCGGGCTGTCGCGGCGCGGCCGGGCGGTCTGAGGTCCGGCGACGAGCGCACCGACCGCGGCGACGTCGACCCGGCCACTCTGCGATTCCGCGAGCGGCGGTACAATCAAGTCATCGTCACACGAAAGTATTGACCATGTCCGTCGATTACGAGCGCGAGCGGGCGAGCTTCGAGTGGGCGATTCCGGACGACTACAACCTCCCGTCGGTCATCGAGGACCACGCCGACTCGTTCGGCGACCGGCTGGCGGTCAGGTTCCGCGACGACGAGGGCCGCGAGGCCGAGCGGACCTACGCCGACCTCCGGGACGACGAGAACCGGTTCGCGAACGCGCTGGCGGACCTCGGCGTCGGCGAGGGCGACCGGGTGATGCACCTGTTCCCCCGCCACCCCGACGCCTTCGCCGTGCAGCTGGGCGCGCTGGCGCGCGGCGCGCTGCTGGTCCCCTGCTCGGCCATGCTCAAGCCCAAGGACCTCTCGTTCCGGGCGAACGACTGCGAGGCCGAGACCGTCGTCGTCCACGAGAGCCTGACCGACATGGTCGAGCCCATCCTCGACGAGACGCCCCTGGAGCGCGTCATCGTGATGGACGCGGACGGCGAGCCGGAGGGCGACGGCTGGCACTCCTTCGGCGACCTGATGGACGGGCGGTCGACCGACCACGACGGGCCCGCGCTGTCGGCCGAGGATCCAATGTCCATCAACTACACCAGCGGGACGACCGGCCAGCCCAAGCCGGTGCTCCACCGTCACCGGTGGCTCCGGTGCTTCGAGCTCATCAACGCGCCCTACTGGTGGGGCGTCACCCGGGACACCGACTTCTCGGACGAACTGCTCTGGGCGACGACCGGCACCGGGTGGGCCAAGTGGTTCTGGAGCCCGGTGGGCGCGGCGCTGACGACCGGCGCGCCCCAGTTCATCTACGACGGCGACTTCGATGCCGAGACCTTCCTCGACCTGATGGCCGAGGAGGACGTCACGCGGCTCTGCGCCGTCCCGACCCAGTACCGGATGTTCACGCAGGTCGACGACCTGGCCGACTACGACCTCGCGCTGACCGAGGCCGTCTCGGCTGGCGAGCCGCTCAATCGCGAGCCCATCCAGGAGTTCGACGAGGCGTTCGGCGTCACGCCGCGGGACGGCTACGGCCAGACCGAGACGGTCGCGCTGGTGACCAACTACCCCGGCATCGACGTCAAGCCCGGCAGCATGGGCAAACCCGTGCCGGGCATCGACGTCACCCTGCTCGACACGCAGGACGAGGAGGAGGTCGGCCCGGGCGAGACCGGCGAGGTCGGCGTGCCGGTCGACAGCCCGGCCATCTTCGACGGCTACTACGAGAAGCCCGACCTCGACGCGGAGACGTTCCACGGCGACTACTACCGGACCGGCGACCTCGCCCGGAAGGACGAGGACGGCTACTTCTTCTTCGAGGGCCGGGCCGACGACATCATCATCTCGTCGGGCTACCGCATCGGCCCGTTCGAGGTCGAGGACGCGCTGGTCGGCCACGACGCGGTCGCCGAGGCCGCGGCGGTCGCCAGCCCCCACGACGAGCGGGGTAACGTCGTGAAGGCCTACGTCGTCCTCGCCGACGACCGCGAGGGGAGCGAGACGCTGACCGACGAGCTCCAGTCGTACATGAAGGAGGAGACGGCGCCGTACAAGTACCCGCGCCGCATCGAGTACGTCGACGAGCTCCCGACCACGTCCAGCGGGAAGATCCGCCGGATCGAGCTTCGGGAGGAAGAGCGGGAGAAGTTCGGCGAGTGAGCGGCCGTTCGCGGACTTGATTATTCAAGCAAATACGTTGTGCGTCCGGATGAATGCCGGCCACGGGAACGTGTTCCCCCGACTTTTGCCGGCAGTTCTCATCTGCGATAACGTTACAAATTGTTATACCGTGTCGGGGGTCTCGTTACATTATGCTTCGGGACTCGCCGCCGGTCCGACCGCGGTCGCCGGAGTGGATACCGGCTCTCATCGCCGGGTCCGGAGTCGTCTTCACGCTGTCGTTCTCCGTCGAGACGTTCCTCCTCTACGAGAACGGGTTCGTTCGCTCCGAGGACTTCGTCGTCAGCCTCTTCCTCTTGCTGGTCGCGGCCATGCCGCTCGTGGCCGGCGGGTACTGGCTCTCTCGGAGCGGCCTTCCGCCCGAGCGGTATCCGCGCATCGCGAACTGGGTCGCGGGAGGACTGGTCGGCTTCCTCCTCATCAACGTCCCGATGATTGCGGTCTGGAACCTGGGCGGGTTCGCGGCGGCGTTCGGCTGGGGCCGGTGGGCGGCGAACTTCGGAGCCGCCGGCGGCATGGTGCTGGGTATCGTCGAAGCACGGGCGATTCAGCGCGAACTCGACGCCCAGCGGGCCTCGATTCGGGCCGAGGCGGCCGAGAACCAGCAGCAGTGGCTCGACTACCTGAACGGGCTCCTCCGCCACGAGGTGCTGAACAGCGCGAACGTCATCACCGGGTACGCGGAGCTCCTGCTCGAAGACGACGACCTCGACGACGAGGCCAGGAAACACCTCGAGCGGATCTCCCGACAGGGCGAGGACATGACCCAGGTCATCCGCGACGTCCAGGTGCTGATCGAGTCGGCGAGCGACGCCGACCGACTGGGACCCAGGAACCTGTCCGCGCTGCTCGACGACGAACTCGACCAGCTCCGCGACGTTGCCGGGTCCGTGACCGTCGACGCCTCGATACCCGACGGCGTGTTCGTGCGGGCCGACGACCTGCTCCCGCGGGTGTTCTCGAACCTGCTCCGGAACGCGGTCGAGCACAACGACGGCGACCGGCCGCGAGTGGAGGTGACGGTCGAACGGGACGCCGAGACGGTGACCGTCAGCGTCGACGACGACGGACCGGGAATCCCCGAGAGCGAGCGCGCGAGCCTGTTCGAGCGGAGCGACAACACCGGTAGCTCACACGGGCTCGGACTCTACCTCGTCCGAACGCTGGTCGAGCGCTACGGCGGCACCGTCGAGCTGGCCGAGACGGGTCCCGACGGGAGCCGGTTCACCGTCGAACTGCCGACGGCCGACCCGCCGGCCGACGATTCGCTGGCAACCGAGTCCATCGCTGCGGGTCGGGACGACCGACCCCGCGACCGCCTCCGAGGCGGGAACGCCGCCAGCGGCAACGACCGAGACGAGGGCCGTAGCCGATGCGACCGCGCCGGAGAGGGTAGCCCGCGTCTCACGGACTGACCGACCCACCGTTTCCGATACTGACGGACCGATCGCCGGCGAATCACCGACGGCTCGGTCGAGATCACCCGTCGTCGAAGTAGCGCCGTACCTCGTCGACGGTGCGGTCCGAACCGGTCGCGTTCTCTGCGGCCGCCAGCGCCAGCGCGAGCCTCACCCGCGCCTTCCAGGCCGGGAGGTCGCCGCCCGGTATCGCGCCGGCGTCCCGCAGCGTCTTCCCGCCGCCGGGGGTGCCGTACACCGCGCCGGTCGCGCCCCTGGCGCACCGGGAGGTCAGGACGACCGGCACGTCGGCGTCGATGGCGTCGACGACGGCCTCGCCGAGTTCGCTCGTCGCGTTCCCGAGGCCCGTCCCGGCGACGACGACGCCGTCCGCACCTGCGTCGACCGCCCGGGCGACCTGCGCTCCGTCGACGCCGGCGGCCGAGAGGACGAGTTCGACGCGGGCGTCCGGTGCCTCTACGCTCCCGCTCTCGCCCGTGTTCGGAATCGAGACCGATTCGCTCGTCGGCTCGCGGTGGAACCTGATCTCGTCGCGCGTCAGCGTGGCGACCGGACCGTCGTTCGGCGAGGCGAACGCCGCGAGCCGGTGGGTGTCGACCTTCCGGACGTCGCGGGCGGGGTGGAGCTGGTCGTCGAACGCCAGGAAGACGCCCGAGTCGACCCGCGGGTGGGTGGCCGCCCGGACCGCCGCGAGGAGGTTCGCCGGCGCGTCGGAGCTGGGTTCGTCCAGCCGGCGCTGGGCGCCCGCGAGGACCACCGGCACCGGGAGCGAGCAGGTCAGGTCGAGGAAGTAGGCGGTCTCGGCCATGGTGTCGGTGCCGTGGGTCACCACGACGGCGTCGGCCTCCGCCTCGGCCGCGGCGCGGGCCCGGTCGGCGACCGCGGCCATGACCTCGAAGTCGACGTCGAACCCCGGCACCTGCGAGACCGACTCGGCGCTCAGTTCGACGTGCGAGTCGAGGTCCGGGACCGCTTCGAGCAGGTCCGACCCGTCGAGACTCGGAGCCGCCCCGTCCTCGCCGGGCGTGCTCGCGATGGTGCCGCCGGTCGCGACGACGCGTACGTGCGGGAGCATGACGACCGGAGGTCGTCGCCGCCGGATGTTAGAGGTGACGGGTGCGGACCGCGCGACGGTCGAAGCGAGCGGCCGGCGGAGCCGCTCAACCCGGATATATAAGTGTCAAAAGTAGGACTAGACGCGGCACGAGACGGCTCCCCGACCGATGTCAAAGCTGCCCCGAGATTTATATTTCAATCCGTCGTAGCTGTCGTGTGTTCGGTATCTTTCCCGCGGAAGCGGAGCCGGATGGAGCGGTGTTCGGGCCGCACCACTTCTACCTGGGCGTCCTGCTGATACTGCTGGTCTGCTGGCTGGCCCGCGACCCCGAGTCGGAGGCGGCGCCGTGGGGCGTGGCGGGGCTCACCCTGCTGTCGGTGTTCTCGTTCGCGCTCACGTGGCCCTACTACCCCGTGGTGGGCGCGGCCGGGGTGCTGGTTCTGCTCGCGCTCGCGACGACGCTGTCGCTGTTTCGACCGTTCTGGTGGCGCTACGGTCCGGTGTCCCGCGGAGTGCTCACGGCCGGCCTGTTTCTGGCGTGGGACGACGCGGTCAGCCACGCCTTCGGCTGGTGGACGCCGATGGACTCGGTCTGGAGTCGGTACCTCTACCCCTACGTCTCGGACCCCTACGTCCCCGAGGGCGTCCGGTTCCCGCGGGAAGTTCCGTCGGACGTCGAGCTTCCGCGATTCGTTTCCTCGGGCGTGCGGTTGCCCACGACGGGCCGACTGTTACCGGACGTGCAGTTTCCCGCGGTCGGGCTCCCGGCCGACGCGCTGGTCTCCACGGACGTTCGACCGCCCGCCGGCGGGGACGTGCTACTCCACCTGGAACCCCTCGTCGCGGAGAATCTCGGCGACGCGCTCGCGGTGGTCCCCCTGTAGCTCGATGCTCCCGTCGTCGACGGTGCCACCGGTCGCCAGCTGGCTCTTGAGCGTCGAGGCGAGGTCGCCAACGTCGACCGACGCGTCGTCGAACCCCTCCACGATGGTCATCGCCTTGCCGTAGGTGCGCTCGTCGACGCGGATCGAGAGCCGCTGCTCGGCGCGTCCGAGGTCCTCGTCGATGCCGAGTTCGTCAGGCAGCCCGGACACGTCGCTGATGTCTTTGTCATCCCCCATGGGTCCGGATAGGGGCTGTGCACTCTTGAGGTTTCGGCGGGGTGCCAGTCGTCGCTCGCCGAGATTCGTAACGAGCACCGGTGCGGAGCCGAGGACACGGAGAGTACCGGTCGAAGGGTGCCGCGCCGGTCGAAGGATGTGACACGCCTAAACGGGAGTGTCACGCCCGAAACGTTGAACGGCGGACAGGTGTAGTGATACGAATGCGACCATGTCGGCTCTCTTTCGCTGGCTGTTCGTCGCGGGCGTGCTCGTCCTGCTCCTCGGACTGCTCCAGAAGTGGTTCCAGGAGCGGTGGTGGCTCACGGAACCGCTGACGGCGCTCGCGCTCGGCATCGTCGCCGGACCGGTGGGGTTACAACTGCTCAACCTCCCGCCGGCCGCGGACTCGCCCCGCGTGCTCACCCAGGTCTCGCGGGTGACGCTCGCCGTGGCGGACATGGGCGTGGCCCTGCGACTTCCGCGGGGGTACCCGGTCGACCACTGGCGGTCGCTCGCGACCATCCTCGGCGCCGGCATGGTGCTGATGGGACTGATCAGCGGGCTGCTCGTCTGGAGCCTGCTGGGCGTCTCGTTCTGGATGGCGATGCTGGTCGGCGCGACCGTCACGTCGACCGACCCCATCGTCGCCACGACCATCGTCACGGGCCCGGTCGCCAAGCGGAACATCCCGGGACGGATTCGACACTTCATCTCGGCCGAGTCCGGCGCCAACGACGGCGCGGTGTACCCGCTGGTCCTCCTGCCGATTCTGCTGCTCGCTCGACCGACGAGCGAGGCGCTCTGGCGCTGGGTCACGTACGTCATCGGGTGGCAGGTCGGCGGCGCCGTCGTCCTCGGGGCGGCGCTCGGGTACGCTGCCGCGCGGCTGTTCCAGCGGGCCGACATGGACGACATCGTCGAACAGCAGGGGTTCGTCGCGTACACGCTCGCGCTCACCTTCACGGTGCTGGGCGCGGCCCGACTGCTGACCGTGGACGCCATTCTGGCGTCGTTCGTGGCGGGGATCGCCTACCGGATGGCCCCCGGCAGGCAACAGCCGTCGACGGAGCGGGACGTCCAGAAGGCGATGACGAAGTTCTTCGTCCTCCCGACGTTCGTGCTCGTCGGCGTCGCGATCCCCTGGGCCGGGTGGGCGTCCCTCGGCTGGCGCGGCCTCCTGCTGGCCGTCCTCGTGCTGGTCGTCCGCCGACCGCCGGTCGTGCTGGCGCTCGCGCGGTGGCTCCGTCCCCTGCAGACGCGGAAGGACGTCGGCTTCACGGCCTGGTTCGGCCCCATCGGCATCTCGACGCTGTTCTACGCGATGCTCGCGGTTCAGCGGACGGGGTCGCGCCGGATCTGGTCGATCGCGTCGCTGCTGATCGTCGCCTCGCTGCTCGCGCACGGCCTCTCGGCCACGCCGCTGGGTAAACGGATGCCCCCGGACCCGGCGGAGCGACGGTAGCGGCCGCCGGCATCGCCATCCCCGACCTATAAACCCCTTCTCCGCTATCTGGCAGGCATGGACCGCGTAGCGATCATCGGGGCGTCGATGACCCGGTTCGGCGAGCGCGAGGCGTGGCTCCGGGACCTGCTCGCGCAGGCCGGCCGCGAGTGCCTCGCCGACGCCGGCGTCGGCCCCGACGACGTCGAGCACCTGTACGTCTCGAACATGGCCAGCGGCGAGTTCGAGGGCCAGACCGGCGCGCCGAACGCGCTGGCCCACGACCTCGGGGCGATGCCGGCCTACACCCAGCGCGTCGACCAGACCTCGGCCTCGGGCGGGGCGGGCATCTACGCCGCGTGGCAGTCGGTCGCCTCCGGGGCGTCGGAGATGACCCTGCTGGTCGGCGGGGAGAAGATGACCCACAAGACGACCGCCGAATCGACGGACATCATCGCGTCGCTCACCCACCCGGTCGAGTACAAGCACGGCGTGACCCTGCCGAGTTTCGCGGGGCTGACCGCGCGGCGCTACCTCCACGAGTACGACGCGCCGCGCGAGAGCCTCGCGAAGGTCGCGGTGAAGAACCACCGGAACGGCCTCGACAACCCCCACGCCCAGTTCCGGAAGGAGGTCGACCTCGAGACCGTGATGGAGTCGCCCGTCGTGGCCGATCCCCTCCGGCTCTACGACTTCTGTCCCATCACCGACGGGAGCGCCGGCCTGCTGTTCTGCCCCGAGTCGGTGGCCGAGGAGCACGTCCCCGAGGACGAGTACACGGTCGTCTCGGGCATCGGCGGCGCGACCGACACCCACGTCGTCCACGAGCGCGACGACCCGACCGTGATGGGCGGCGCGGTCGAGAGCTCCGACGACGCCTACGAGATGTCCGGCCTGGGCCCGGACGACGTCGACGTGGCCGAGCTCCACGACATGTTCACCATCCTGGAGTTCCTCCAGAGCGAGGCGGTCGGCTTCTTCGAGCGGGGCGAGGGCTGGAAGGCGGTCGAGGAGGGCGTCACCGACCGCGACGGCGATCTCCCCATCAACACCTCGGGCGGCCTGAAGTCCAAGGGCCACCCCCTCGGCGCGAGCGGCGTGGCACAGGCATACGAGATCCACCAGCAGTTGCTCGGCGACGCCGGCGACCGGCAGGTCGAGGCCGAGGTCGGCCTGGCCTGCAACGTCGGCGGGTTCGGCAACTGCGTGACCACCACTATCCTGGAGGAGCCCTGAGATGACACTTGACGCACACCGTTGTCCGAACGACCACCTGACCTACCCGGGCCACGAACTCTGCCCGGAGTGCGGCGAGGAACAGACCGAAACCGTCGACCTGAGCGACGAGACCGCCGAGGTCGTGACGTGGACGACCAGCACTGCCACGCCGCCGGGCGTCCGCCAGCCCAACTCGCTAGCCATCGTGGAGTTCACCGTCGCCGGCGAGTCGGTGCGCGCCATCGGCCAGTTGACCGAGGACACCGAAGTGGAAATCGGCGACGAGGTCCGGCCGGTGTACGCCGAGGAACTGCGCGACCCCGACGCCGGCATCCGGGAGGCAGAGAGCCAGAAGTGGGACGGGTACAGATTTGAATCCGTCTGAGCGAACGCCTGTGTGAACGATCGGATTCACATCTGAGGTTTCGAGTCGACCTAAGCGAGCGACCGGAATCGCGATTCTCGTATCGGGAGAACCACCAACGACGCCTTGACGCCCGCCGTCGTACGGTCACTCGGTGACCGACGTGTCCATCTCCCTTCCGAAGTGGCAGGTCCGCTCGACGATAGCCATCCTCGTCCTCTCGGTCGTCGCGACGCTGGTCGGGCTCCTCCGACCGGGCCACTACCGCGACGCCGCGATCACGCTCCCCCAGCTCTACGGCCAGGACGCGGTGACACTCGGGTTTGCCGTTCCGCTGCTCGCGGTCGGCACCTGGTACGCCGCCCGCGGATCGCTCCGGGGGTACGTCGTCTGGCTCGGTGCGCTCGGCTACATGCTCTACACCTGGGCCTCGTACGCCTTGATGCTCTACTTCAACGAGCTGTTTCTGGCGTACGTGGCGCTGTTCGGCCTCTCGCTGTTCGCGTTCGTCGGCGGCGTGATCCGTCTCGACCCGACCGACGTGCGCGACGGCCTCGGGGGCCGGCTCCCCGTCCGGCTCACCGCCGGGTTCCTCGCGGCGATTGCGCTGTTCTTCGCCGCGGGGTGGCTCTCCGAGATCGTCCCCGCCACGCTCGCGGGGAGGGCACCCGAGGGCGTCCGACTCGCCGCGGTCCCGGCGAACGTGATCCACGTCCTCGACCTCGCGGTCCTCCTCCCCGGCACGCTCCTGACGGCGGTCTGGCTCCGGCGCGACCGGGCGTGGGGTTACGCGCTCGCGGGCGTCCTGCTGGTGAAGTTCGCCGCGCTCGGCCTGGCCGTCCTCGCGATGGCGGCGTGGCTCCGAGCCACCGGGCAGGGCGGCGGACTCGGCGAGATGGCGCTGTTCGGCTTCGTCACGGCGGTCAGTCTCGCGCTCGGCGCGGCCTATCTCCGGGCCATGTCCCCGCGGTCGGGCAGCGGGGAGGTCCGGACGGAGACCGCTACGGAGTAGCGCAGTCCGGCCAGCCGCTCCGGAATCGGACCATCTTTTGCGGACCGCCGCGTCGTGGTGAACGATGACGCCACCGGAAGAAGGCGACACGCGGACCGTCGAGCGCACGTTCACGCCCGAGGACGTCCGGCAGTTCGCCGACGTCTCGGGCGACGAACAGCCCCGCCACCTCGAACCCGACGACGAGGGGCGACTGATGGTCCACGGTCTGCTCACCGCCACGCTCCCGACGAAGATCGGCGGCGACCTCGAAGTGCTGGCGCACTCGATGGAGTTCGAGTTCCGCCGGCCCGTCTACACCGGCGAGACCGTCGTCTGCGAGATGGCGACCGAGAAGGTCGAGGAGCGCGAGGACCGCTACGAACTGACTTCGTCGGTCATCTGCGAGAAGGAGGGCGGCGAGACGGTGCTGACCGGGGCGGTCGAGGGACTGATCTGGAAGTAGTCTGACGCGTCGTCGGTGCGAGCGGCCGGAGGGTACGGCCGGTCCCGAACGCGTTCTTGGCCGACCGTGCTTCCGGCGTGTTGTCCCGCCAACACCTCATAAACCGGTAGATTGACATTGAATCACTCGCCTCGTCCCACCATGTTCCCGCCGGGCCACTACGGGATGGCGCTCGCGCTCTACGCGGTGGTCGGGTACGCGCTGCTCAGGCGGGGCTACGTCAGGGACGCGCTCTCGGGCGGCGGCATCGTCCTGGCGTACACCCTGTTCCCGGACCTGGACGGTCGGTTCGACTTCCTCGTCCACCGCGGCGTGACCCACACCCTCTGGTTCGCGGCCGCCGTCGGGGCGCTCTGCGTGCTGGCCGTGGCGACGTCCCTCCGGGGGCGCCCGCGCCGCGAGGCGGTCCGCGGAGCGCTCTGGGCGTTCTTCCTCGGCTCGTTCGCGGTCGTCGCTCACCTGCTCGCCGACGTCATCAACCCCTGGGGCGTGATGCCGATCTATCCCGTCTCGCCCGCGCTCTACTCGCTGGACCTCGTCCGGGCGACCAGCGACGCCGCCAACTACGCCATGCTGGCCGGCGGGGCCGCGGTCGCGACGGCCGCGTGGCTGGCTGGCCGACCGGGACGCCCCCGCCCGTCGCTCGCTCGCCGGCTCTACCGCCGGGTCCGCGACCGGGCGACGGTGGCGGAGTGACCCCTCTCGAAGCGATCTCGACCGAGCAGCGACCGAATCAGAAGGGAGCGACCGAGTAGTTACGCGCCGGTCGAGTCGTGCGACCCGTCGGCGTCGTCGGAACCGCCGTCATCTCCGGTATCTGCGTCGCTGCCCTCGGTCTCGGCGTCCTCGCCGGCCGCTGCTTCGTCCGTTTCGTCGCTGGCGTCTTCGTCGGCGTCGTCCGCCGCGGAGCGGTCCTCGCGCTGCCGGTTCTCCATCTCGTCCTTGATGGATTCGAGCTCGGCCTCCACGTCGACCTCGGCGCTGTCGTCGTCCGCTGCGTCCTGCTCGCCGTCCTCCTCTTCGTCCTCGCGGTCGCTCTCGTCGGTGAGTTCGATGGTCGTCCCGCCGTCGAGTCCGGTGGAATCGTCGCGCTCGGGGTCGGTCCGGCCGCGCTCGCGATTGATGTCCCGCTCGCGCCGGCGCTCCTCGTCGACTTCCCGGCGCTCGCGCTCGATGCGGTCGCGGATCTCGCGGTTGATGCGCCGGGCGTCGTCGAGGATGCCACGCGCCTCGTCGTCGCGGGGCAGGTCGCTCTCCCGGATGGTGGTCTCGACGTCCTCCAGCGCCGACTCCAGCCGGTCGAGGGTGAGCCGGCTCGCGTCGGCGGCCCGCGACTGGAGCCGGTCGCGCTCCTCGTCGACGACGCTGCGCTCGGGGTCGACCAGCCGGATGACCTGCTGGAGCGCCTTCAGCGCCCGGACGTTGGCCTCCAGCATCGCGATGGCGGTCGGGATGGCGTACTCGCCGGTGAACGACAGTACCTCGCGGGGGGTCGGCGGCCGGGGCAGGCCGAGCGGTCCCTCCGGCGGGCGGCCGAGCTCCGTCCGGAGTTCGCGCACGCGAGTCTCGAGTTCCTCGACGCGGTCGTCGAGTCGCTCGGGGTCGCGGGGGTCGTCCCGGTCGCGCCGGTCGTCGGGGTCGTCTCTCATGGGCGGCCGTACGTGTCGCGGCGTAAAGAAGTTGGCCCGCGTTCCGGAGCGCGGTCGGCGCCTCCTCGGCGCGGCGCGAGACGCCGGGTCGACGTTCAGAACCCCTCGCGCAGGAAGACCTCGCGCTCGGGGAACATCGCTGCCAGCGCCTCGCGCGCCGCGGCCGTCCGGACGTCGAGGTCGGCGAGTCGCTCGGCGTCGGCGACCGAGTGGTAGCCCACGTACACCTGCGAGAGCGCGCCGACGCCGGCGGTCGCGTCGGCGTCCGTCGTCGCCACCCCGTCGCCGATCCGCTCGCAGGTGGCCCGGCCGTCCTCGACGGCGACCCGGAACGTCGCGTCGTTCCGGTCGACCAGCGGGTCCGAGACCGCGAGGGTGAACGCGGCGTCGGGCCCGTCCGGGTACTCCATCGCCTCGATGGCCGCCGGCACGTCGACGAGTCGGACCATCGGCCCGGCCTCGACCTCGCAGTCGACGGCCGCGGGGTCGGGCGACAGGTCGAGCAGGTCCGTGCCCGGCGGCCCCCTGAGCCGCACGCGCTCGACCTGCGAGTCGTGGTCGGCCAGGAAGCGCAGGCAGTTGACCCGCGCGGCGTGGTCGGCGGCCGCGAACTCCGGGACGGTGAGGACCTTGCCCTCGTCCTCCTCCTCGACCCGATAGACGACGTACCCCCTGAGGTCGCCGTCGGGAGACTCCCAGCCGTAGGCGTAGGGCTCGCCCCGCCAGCTGTCGAAGATGCGCTTGCGCCACCACTTCTCGGTGCGCTCGATGTTCAGTTCGTACCCCTCGTCGGCGGCCCGCAGGACCCGGCCGAGCCGCTCGTGGTCGTCGGCGTCGACGGGGCGGAACTCGCCGCCTGCGAGGGGGTCGTCGCGGGTCCACGCCAGGGCGTCGGGGGGACACTCGTAGCGGGTCCACTTGTTCGCGGTGCCCCAGCCCTGTCGCTCGTAGAAGGCGTGCTCGAACGCCCAGAGCGCGGTCAGGACGTCGCCGCGGTCGCGGTACTCCGCCAGCGACTCCGCGAGCAGCCGGGCGACGTTGCCCTGCCGGCGGTGTTCCGGCGGGGTGGCGACGGCGGAGAGACCAGGCATCTCGATGTGCCTGCCTCGCAGGCGGGTCCGGAACCAGTAGTGGCGACAGACGCAGAGCATCCGGTCGCCGTCGAACAGCGCCCGCGGCTCGCCCGGCTGGTCGTCGACGTCCCAGTCGAACTCCTCCTGCGGGCCGTCTTCGAGGCTGAAGGCGTAGTGGACGTACTCCTGGAACTGCTCGCTCCGGTCCTCGGGAAGCTCCCGGTACTCCATGTCCCAACCGCGTCTGGACGGGATAAATAGGTTGGTTCGGTGTGCGAACGGGTCACAGCGGGACGACGAGCGAGCGTCCCGGAGTCGCGGTCGGCGTGCCGCGGCGGACCTGCCGAGCCGGCTCTCGGTCGCCAGCGATGGTCGGGTTGCCGCGGCCCTCAATCGCCCGCATTAATCGAGTCGTCGTGGTCTTCAATCGCCAGCGATGGTCGAGTCGTCGCCGGTCAGTTCGTCGGGCGAGGTCGGCTCCTCCTCGGGGTCCGGCCCGAGCGGCCGGACCCGGACGTTCGTCACCTTGTACCGGGGGATCCTGCTGGTCGGGTCGAACTGCTCCTCGGTCAGCCTGTTGACGGCACCGTTGACGAAGTGCATCGGGATGAACAGGACGTCCGGCCCCGAGGTCTCCTCGACGTTGGCCCGCACCACGATCTCGCCCTGCGCGGACTCGACGGCGACGTACTCCCCGTCGTCGATGCCGAGGCGGTCGGCGGCGTCCGGGTGGACGGTGACGAAGCTCTCGGGGACGTGCTGCATCGACGTCTCGACCCGGCGGGTCATCGACCCCGTGTGCCAGTGGTAGAGGACCCGCCCCGTCGAGAGCGTGAACGGGTACTCCTCGGTCGGAGCCGGGAGTCGCTCCTCGGGCAGTTCCGACGGGACGAACCGGGCCCTCCCGTCGTCGAAGTTGAACTCGTCCTCGTAGAGATACGGCGTCCCAGGGTGGTCCTCGTCCCAGCAGGGCCACTGGAGGCCGTCCTCCTTCTCCTCCAGTCGCTCGTGGGTGACGCCGCCGTAGATGGGCGCGAGGTCGTTGATCTCGTCCATCACGTCGGCGGCGCTCCCGTAGTCCCAGTCGAAGCCCATGCGACCCGCGAGGTCCTGGAGGATGGCGGCGTCGGTCCGGGCCTCGCCCGGCGACTCGACGGCCGGCCGGACTAACTGGACCCGCCGCTCGGTGTTCGTGATGGTGCCGTACTTCTCGGCGAGCGAGGCCGCCGGCAGCACCACGTCGGCGTGCTTGGCGGTCTCGGTCATGAACAGCTCCTGGACCACGAGGAAGTCGAGCGCCGCCAGCGCCTCCTCGACGTGGTCGAGGTCCGGCTCCGAGACGGCTGGGTTCTCGCCGACGATGTACATCCCGCGCAGGTCGGTGTTCTCCGGGGTGTAGCCCTCCTCGGCGCTCGGGTCGTCGGTCCCCCGGCGCTGTTCGTCGGACGCCTCCGTCTCCCGCTCGCCGGAAGCGCCCGCATCGGTCGGCTCTCCCTCGTCGCCGACAGCGCCCGCGCCGGTCGACCCGGCTTCGTCACCAGCGCCGTGGTTCGCGTCGTCACCGCCGTAGGCGTCGTCGCCGTCCCCGCCCGTGACGGTCTCCTCGACGCCCGGGATGGCGCTGAACATATCGGTGACGCGGAGGCCGACCTCGTCCGGCGGGCGGACGCCCCACTCCGCCTCGAACTTGTCGAGGACCTCGTCGTCTTCGACCGACTGGTACCCCGGCAGGTTGTTGGGAATCGGTCCCATGTCGCCGCCCCCGCCCTGCACGTTGTTCTGGCCGCGGAACGGCGACAGTCCCGAGCGGGGCTCGCCGACGTGGCCGCACAGCAGCGCCAGGTTGGCGATGGCGAGCGCGTTGCGCGTCCCGTGGGTGTGCTGGGTCAGCCCCATCGCCCACCCGTAGACGCAGGTGTCGGCGGTCGCGATGGTCTCGGCGGCGTGCTTCAGTTCGACGGGCGGCACGTCGGTCAGCTCCTCGACCACCTCGGGCGTGTACGGCTCGACGGCCTCGACCAGTTCGTCGAAGTGCCTGGTGCGCTCGTCGACGAACGCCTCGTCGTAGAGGTCCTCCGCGACGATGTGACGCATCATCCCGTTGAGCCACGCGATGTCCGCGCCGGGCTGGGTCCGGGAGTACTGGTCGGCGTGCTCGGCGACGGTCGTCTCCCGCGGGTCGAAGACGAACAGGTCCGCGCCGTCCCGGACGTTCTGGACGATGCGGGTCGCCAGCACCGGGTGGCTCTCGGTCGTGTTCGACCCGGTGATGAGGTAGCAGTCGGTCTCGCCGATGTCCTCGTTGATGCGGTTGGTCATCGCGCCGTAGCCGACGGTCTCCTTGAGCGCGGCGACGGTCGAGGAGTGACAGAGCCGCGTGCAGTTGTCGACGTGGGGCGTCCCGAGCACCTGGCGGGCGAACTTCTGGGCGAGGAAGTTCTCCTCGTTGGTCGCCTTCGAGGAGGACGTGACCGCCAGCGACTCCGCCCCGTGCTCGTCGCGGATCTCCGAGAGCCGCCCGGCGACGCGGTCGAGCGCCTCCTCCCACGACGCCTCGCGGAACTCCCCGTCCTCCTTGACCAGCGGCGTCCGCAGCCGGTCGTCGGAGTCGACGAAGTCGTAGCCGAACTTCCCCTTCACGCAGGTCGAGAAGTCGTTCGCCGGCGCCTGGTCGGGGTCGGCGGGACGGGCGCCCAGCACTTCCTCGCCCCGCCCGTAGAGCTCGAACCGACAGCCGACCCCGCAGTAGGTGCAGGTCGTGTCTGCCACCGTGAGGCTCCGCTTCCGGCCGCGGCTGACGACCTCCGCCGCGTCGAACAGCTGCCCGACGGTGAGCGTCTCCTCGGCGACGCTCTCGGCGGCGTGTTCGACGCTCTCCAGCGCATCGTCGGCGGCCGCCTTGGAGGCGTCGGTCGCACGCCGTTTGGCCCGCTCCGACGCCTCCGTCGCCTGCTGCTTCGCCTTCGCCATGAACCCCGCGACGCCCGACCGGTCGTCCGCCTGGTGCGCCCGAGTGTCGGTCGCCGGAGTCGACCGGTCGTCGGTCGCCGAATCCGGCCCCGTCGCCCCGCCGGCTCTGGCGGTCTCGGGCACGTCGCGGTTGGGCGCCTCGGCGGTGTCGGCCGTCTCGACCGCCGGGCGCTCTTGGACCTCGCCGATGGAGTTCTTCTGGGTGAAGCCGGGGAGCGGAATCGTCGTCGCGTCCGTGAGGCCGTCCTCGACCAGCGACCCGGTCGGACAGACGGTGACGCAGTGCCCGCAGGAGATGCAGGTCGACTCCGCCATCGTCTCGGCCTCGTGCTTCTGGAAGTCGACGTGGATGTCGTCGCCCTGGCCGGACATCCGGAGGACGCCCGCGTTCTGCACGTCGTTACAGGCCTCGACGCACCGGTTGCAGAGGATGCACTTGTTGCGGTCGATCTGGATGACCGACGTGTCGTCGATGGGGGCGTAGGCGTCGCGCTCGTCGAAGACGCCGTACCGGGGTCGGTTCACCCCGTGGTCGATGGCGGTGTCCTGGAGCTCGCACCGGCCGTTCTGCCCGCAGGTCGTGCACCGCAGGTTGTGGTTCGCGAGGACGAGATCGAGGTTCACGTCGCGTGCCTCCGCGGCGTCGGTGGCGTCGGTGCGCACGTCGAGGCCGTCCTCGGCCGGGAAGCTGCAGGCCGGGACGACCCCGTGCTCGGCCGTCTCGACCATGCAGGTCCGACACGTGCCCCGCGGCCCGATCTCGTCGCCCTGCTCGGTGTCGCGGTCGTAGTAACACAGCGCCGGCACGTCCGACTCGGCGTCGACCGCCTCGACGGCGTCGATGAGCGTCGAGCCGGGCGCGACCGCGACGCGGTCGCCGTCGACCGTGAGGCTGGTCATCCCGCCGTCGTCGGTCCCGACGTCCGGGTCGTTGGCCGTCCCGGTCCGGAAGTCCTCGGTCAGCGGCGTGCTCGACCGCGGGTCGTCGACGTTCGGGACGCCGGGGGTCGCTTCTGTCGGGCTGTGCTCGGTCGGTCCGGGGGTGTCGGATTCGTCCTTGCTCATGAGCGAGATACCTCGCAGACGCCGCTGGGACAGCGGCCGTCGGCGTGCGCCTCGAACTCGGTCTCGAACCGGTCGAGTGCGGTGCCGACGGTCCGGCCGGCCGACTCGCCGAAGAGACAGAGGCTCGACGCACCCATCGTCCGGGCGAGTTCGCGTATCATGTCGTCGTCGTAGCTGCCGTCGTAGACGTCCCGCAGGAGGTCGAGGAGCTGCTTGGACCCCTCGCGGCAGGGGAAGCACCGCCCGCAGTTCTCCTCGGTGGCGAATCGCACCCGCCGGCCGGTCGTCGCCACCGGGCAGCGGTCCTCGCCGAACAGTTCGACCGCGCCCTCGGTCCCGAGGTCGGCGTCCGTCAGCGCGGGCGAACTCGCCGACAGGTCGAGCGACCGGGCGAATCCGCCGAACTGGCCGCCGACGCACGCCGTCGCGACCCGGCCCTCCGGCTCGACGGCGTCCCGAACGCGGGCGAGCGATTCGCCGGTCGGCAGTTCGACGGTCGCGGGCGCCTCGACGTCGCCGGTGACCGTGAACAGCCGCGTCCCCGGGTCGGGGCCGGCGTCGAAGCTGTCGGGGTCGAGCAGCGCGGCGCGGATCTGGGCGAGCGTCCGGGGCGTGTGGACGACGGTCGGCCGACCGTACAGGCCGTGCCTGGCGGGGCCGGGCGGGCGCAGGCGCGCTTCCAGCCGGTCGTTGCCCTCCAGCGCCTCGAGCGCCATGGTGGGTTCGCCGGCGATGAACTCGTCCGGCCCGGCGACCACTTGGGGCGTCTCCGCGTCGTCATCCGCACCGCCACCGACGCGCTCGGCGATCGCGCGCGCCGCCCGGCGCGTCCGGTCCCGGGCGAGGTCGTCGGCCTCGTTCGTGTACACGACGACGTCGCCCGGGTCGGCCCCCACGACGGCGGCGACGGCCAGCGCCCCGTCGAGGACCGACGCCGGCGCCCCGCCGAGCAGCGTCCGGTCGGTCTCGTTGCGCCGGTCGCTCTCGTTGGCGTTCACGACCACGACCGGGTCGCCCGGCGTCTCGCGCACCGTCGATAGGTCGTCGGCGACGGGAGCGTCTGCGCTGGCATCGCCCCGGCCGCGACCGAGGACGCCGATCTCCCGGAGCCGGTCGAGCGCCGCGTCCGGGTCGTCGCGCGCGAGCGCCGTCGCGTCCGCGTAGGCGGCCACGCGGCCTTCGGGGTCGGTCCACCCGCACCCGCCGAGCGCGCGGCGAGTGCCGACCGAGAGCGGCCCGTCCGGCGGTCTCGGCAGCGTCTCGACGCCGGGGTCGTGTTCGACGACCCACGCCGCGTCGTCGGCGCCGACGCCGCCCGACTCGGCCGCCTCGACGAGCGCCCGCGTTCGCTCGGCCGACGGTCGGGGGTGGTACGCGGTCCGGCCCTCGCGGGTGACCAGCACGAGCGGTTCGAGCGCCCGAGCGCCGGTCGAGCCCACTTCGAGCACGTCGACCCCGTCGGCGGCGTCGCTCGCGGTCTCCAGCGTCCGTCGGTCCCGCCTCGCGGGCGACGTCCGGTCGTCGGCCGGCCACTCGGTCGCCGACTGCGACTCGAAGCCGCCGACCGTGACGCGGACGAGAGACGAGTCGCGGCCGGAGGGTTCCGTCCTACTCACGGACGTTCGTTCGGCAGAAGACCGGAAACCGTTGTGGGCCGATCTCGTCTCCGTCTCCCGTTCACAGCGTACCGTACGCTCGGTTACAGCGGGTCGGTCCCGGGTTCGCGCTGGGGATTCGGGCCGTCGCGCTCCGCGTCGGCCTTGCGCTTCCTGCGTCGATACCACCGAGCGAGCGGCGCTCGCCTGCGCCACTGCCAGAACAGTACGCCGCCGACTGCCGCGAGCAGGACCGCCGCCGCGCCGAGGGTCCGGCCGCGGGTCGGCTCCATGGGTTGGTCTGACACGTGCGGGCTTGCCGTTCGACCGGTGTTATCGCTTCGGGCCGGCGGTCAGGTGTTCGCGCCTCGGCCGCTCGCCACGGGCGCCGGCGGCGTCGCCGTCTACCGAAGTTCCATCTGCTCGGCGCGTTCCGCCGCGAGGTCGGTGAGCTCCTCGACGGTGCTCTCCGAGCGGTCCGCGAGCACCCGGACCATCATCCCCAACTGGACCGCGGCCGTCTCCCGGAGCTTCTCGCCGTCCTCGGTGTCGTTGCCGAAGTAGTACTCGCGCCCGCCGTCCTCGCCGACGAGTCCGGCGTACACCGAGACGAGCTCGTCGTCGGCGACCGCGTCGGCCGCCCGCTCCTGCAGTTCCTCGAACCCTGGCTCTCCCATGTCTCGGAGGTGGAGCGCTCGCCCCCTCAACCCTTCGGCGGGGCGGCCGAGCGGGTCGGGGAGCGCTGGCCGTTCACTCCGCCGCCCGCCGGTACTGGACCGGCCACTCGACCTCGTCCTGCATCCCGAGTTCCTCGGCGGCGTGGAGCGCGAAGTAGGGGTCCCGGAGGTGCTCCCGGCCCACGATGGCGAGATCCGCGCGGTCGTTGCGAATCAGGGCGTCGGCCTGCGCGGATTCGGTGATGCCGCCGACCGCGCCGACGAGCGCCTCGGTCGCCTCGCCCACGCGCTCGGCGTACCGCACCTGGTAGTTCGGTCCCGTCTGGGGAATCTGCTGGTCGGGATGGATACCGCCCGAACTCACGTCCACGAGGTCCGCGCCGGCCTCGGCGAGCAGCGGCGCGAGGCGGGCGGTGTCCTCGACGGTCCACGACTCGCGGTCGGGCAGCCAGTCGCTCGCCGAGACCCGGACGAAGACGGGGCGGTCGCCGGGCCAGACCTCCCGGACCGCCGCGACGACCTCCCGGACCAGCCGGGTCCGGCCCTCGAAGTCGCCGCCGTACTCGTCGTCGCGGCGGTTCGTGACCGGCGACAGGAACTCGTGGAGCAGGTAGCCGTGGGCGGCGTGGACCTCCGCGATCTCGAAGCCGGCGTCGAGCGCGCGCTCGGCCGCCGCGACGAAGCTCCCTTTGACGGCCTCGATGTCCTCGCGGTCCATCTTCCGGGTCGCGGCCGGTTCGACGGTCTCGCCGTCGTCGGCCGCTTCGCCGTACGGATAGGGGTTCGCGCTCGGCGCGACGGTCTCCCAGCCGCCGTCGTCGGGGCCGAGTGGGCGGCTCCCCTCCCACGGTCGGGTCTTGCTGGCCTTCCGGCCGGCGTGGGCGAGCTGGATGCCGGGCGTCGCGCCGCGCTCCGCGATGAACTCCGCGATCGGAGCGAGCGCCCCGGCGTGGTCGTCGCTCCAGATGCCCAGGTCGTTCGGCGTGATGCGACCTCGCGGTTCCACGGCGGTCGCCTCGGTCATCACGACGCCAGCGCCGCCGGTGGCCCGGCTCCCGAGGTGGACCTCGTGCCAGTCGGTGGCCAGGCCGTCCCGGTCGCAGGAGTACTGGCACATCGGCGATACGGCGACCCGGTTCCGGACCGTCGTCCCTCGGATCTCCAGCGGACTGAACAGGTGGTCGGTCATCGCCTCCCACTCGGCACCGCGGACCCGAAAGGCCTCGGCTCGCCCACGGTTCTTGCCGAGGCCTCGGAGTCGGCCTTTCACATGTTCGAAACACTTATTGTACAGATAGACGTTATTGGTGAATCAATGTCCGGGGAGGAACGAAGGGGGAACAGGTCGGCGGCGCGGTTTCGCCATCGGCTGGCCGACCTGAAGCGCAACGGGAGCAACATCCTGCTCGTCGGCGCCGAGGGACTCGACGCGGCCTGCGTCCGCCTGCTGGGCGAGTCGAGCGCCGGCCGACGGTACCGACTGTTCGTGACGACCGACGCCGGACCGGCGACGGTCCGGTCGAAACTCGGCGGAATCGAATCTGGGCAGGCCGACGAGGAAGCCGTCGTCGTGGACTGGCCGGCCGACGTGCGGGGGAGCGCGGCCGGCGTCGCCCGGAGTACCGGCGACCGACCGAACGCCGACGACCGGTCGATTCAATGGGTTCGCGTCGACGGCGGCGACCTCCGGGAACTCGGCGAGACCGTCGAGGCCGCCGTCGAGCGGTTCGATCCCGGGGTCGAGGGGTTCTCGCCCGCGGAGCTCCGGCTCTGCTTCGACTCGATAACGCCGCTGATCGCCGACTACGACGACAGGGACGTCCGCCGGTTCCTGCTCGGGATGACCGAGACCGTCGAGCGGTTCGACGGGATGGCCCACTACCACCTGCCGGTCGCGTACGACTCGGAGGCGGTCGAGTCCGTCGAGGCGCTGTTCGACGCGGTGGTCGAGGTCCAGTACGGCGAGGAGGGGCTCGAACAGCGCTGGCACCTCGCCGACCCCGACATCACGACCGACTGGCTTCCCCTGTAATCGCGACTGTTCTGCCGTGGTCGCAGTTCCTCGGTAGCCGCGACGTCCGCCGGCGTTGCGACTGCTCTCCCTGTCGATATCGTCGCCCGAGGTGTCGCAACGCCCTCGCCCCCGGAGGCGTCGCTACCCCTCCGCTTCGCTGCGGGCGGTGACGGCCTGCTCGGTCTCTCGACCGACGTACCACGGGTACGTGTCGAGCAGGCGCTTCCAGACCCGGGCGTCGGAACCGGGCGACTCCCGGTTTATCCGCCGGATCCGGCGCAGGTCGCGCCTCCCGAGCCGCGTGAAGTGCGGCTTGGCGAGCAGTTCCCGGATGCCCCGGGACTCCTCGGTGCCCTCGATGCGCTGCTTGCGTCGTTCCCTGTCCTCGGCCACCAGTTCGCCGGGGCTGAGGCTGTAGTAGTACGACTCGATGATCGGGAACCAGCCGTCGCTGACGACCCGGTCGGTGCAGGCGAGCAGCGTCGACTGCACCGCCGAGCGGGCCCGGTCGCGGTCGGACTCGGACGTCGTTCGGCCCACCGCCTCGTCGGCGGTCTCGACCAGCCGGTCGTGGGCCGAGAGTACCGCGCGGAGGTCGTCCACGCAGTCGCCCAGTCGCTCGGCGGTCTGGATCCGGAACCGTCGCTCCGCGCGCTCGTCGTGCTTGAGATACTTCCCCTTGGCGTCGTCCTCGTACTCCCGGGCCGCGAAGTAGCGTTCGTTGACCCGGACGAGCGCCTTCAGATACGCGGCCTTCGCCTCGTCGGCGGCCTCGGCCGCGGCAGACTCGGCCTGACCGCCCGAGGAGAGTTCCTCGGAACCGAACGGCGCTCGGACGACCTTCTGACCAGTCGCCGACAGTGCCGCCAGAAATCGCTCTCCGTCGTACCGGACGTAGTCGTGTCGCCCGTCGTTCTCTTCGACGAGGTACTTCGAGCCCGTGAAGAACGCTTTCGACACCATCGGCGCTGGTTCGAACTGACCGACCCTCGCGTAATAAACCTCTCGCGCGTTATCACCTGCGAAAATCGGGCGGCGGTACGGGGGTAGCGGACCGGACTCGGCGACTCACCGACGCGCCGCCGCGTCGGGCGCGAGGAAGCCGTGGATGGCGTGGGCGCGGGCTTCGAGGTCGACCAGTTGCTCGCGGAGGACGGTTCCGGTGGCGTGATCGCCGAGGCTCTCGGCGAGTTCGATGTGGCTGCTCACGCTCTCGATGAGGTCGCCGTACGCGTCGAGGTCGCTCGACAGCGAGGACCGGACGTCGTAGACGTCCTCGCCCTCGAAGGGGACGGGGCTGTGGCGCTCGAACGCCGCCGGCCCGCTCACGGGCACGCCGCCGACGGCGCCGATGCGGCGGGCCAGCGCGTCGGCGTGGCGCTCGGCCTCGACGGCCGCGTCGTCGAAGAACCGCCGGAGGTCGGCGGCCCGGAGTCCGTTTACGCTCCAGGAGTGCTTGCGGAGCTGGTGGTAGAGGACGTAGGTCGCCGCGAGGTCGGCGTTCAGCGCCTCGACCATCTGGCCGGCCTTCTGGGCGTCGAACCGGACCGGGTTGTCCTCGACGGTGCCCGCCCGCTGGAGTACCTGCCGCTGTTCGCTCACGTTCGTGGTCACCCGCAACCGGGTACCACCGGCGGCCGCTTAAGGCTGTTCGCGGGGTGTCGTCTGTCGGAAAGATGTGCGCCTGCTCGTCGTTCCAGAAACGGCGCGCGCTGGCGGACCCTCGTGGTCCGCCAATGCGCGCGAGGGAGGCGGCCGCGGTCAGGCGGCCGCCGAGGCTGGGGAGGGGTGAGGTCGGCGGTTGCGGTGCTGTGCGGAAATTCACTGGTAACGGCAGTAGCTAGCCTCAATCGGGAAAACACCCGAAGTAGTCGAGCGGACAGAACCGATATTCTGCTTCACTCGAACACCGGGATGAACTCCCGACACTCCGCGAGCACCGCGGGGTCGAGGTCGGCCACCAGGTCGCGCTCGCCGCGGTTCAGGCCGGCCTGGACGCTCCCGTCCGGTCTGACGACCCGCGAGCGCCCGGCGTACGCGGTGGGGTCGCCGACCGTTTTCCGACCGGTCCGGCCCGCGCCGACGACCCAGCGGACCCCGTCGAGCGCCCGGGCGCGGAGCAGGAGCTTCCAGTTCTGGCTGTGGGCGGCGGGCCACGCGCCCACTACGAAGAGGGCGTCCACCTCCGAAACGGCGAAGGCCGCGCTCTCGCCGACGAAGTTGAGGTCGTAGCAGGTGAGCAGTCCGGTCGTGCCGACCGGCGTCTCGACCGTGACGCGCTCGCGGCCCGGAGCGAGCACCTCGCGCTCGTCGGCCCAGAGGTGGCGCTTCCGGTACACCGTCCGGTCGCCGTCAGGGTGAAGGTAGGCGACGGCGTTGTAGCAGGTCGATTCACACCCACTCGCCTCCTCGACGAACCCGACGAGGAGGCCGCAGCCGGCGTCGGCCGCGAGGTCGCCCAGCCGGGCGAGTGCGTCGCCGTCGCGCGAGAGAGCGGCCTCGCGAACGCGCCCGTCGGCGACGAAGCCGGTCAGCGCGTACTCGGGGAACAGGGCGACGTCGACCGCCGGCGGGAGGTCGCGGACGCGCTCGCAGACGGCGTCGACGTTCGCCGGCACGTCGAGGTCGGTGACCGCCATCTGGCAGGCCGCGACGGTCGGCGGTCCGACCGAGGACTCGGCGTCAGTCACGTCAGCAGGCTCGGAGCCCCGGGAGAAAAGCGGTCCGGTCGCCGGAGGGGTTCGGGGAGGACGTCGCCGGAGTGGCTCGGGGAGGACGAAGTCGCCGATTCGCGCAGGGCCGGGTATCGGAATCATCGTTAATCCAATCGTGAGTAAATATTTTATCCGCGGAGCGCAAAGGGTTGCGTATGTCCCAACAACCACTCCAGCGTCGGGAACGTCTCTACATCGACGGCGAATGGCTCGACGCCGACGACGTGCTCGAAGTCACCGACCTCGCGGACGGCGGCACGTTCGCGCAGGTCGCGGCCGCCAGCCCCGAACTGGCCGACCGGGCGCTCGCGGCGTCACAGGCGGCCCAGGCGGCGATGCGCGAGACGACCATCCCCCAGCGCGCCGCGTGGATGGACCAGATCGCCGACGGGCTGCTCGACCGCAAGGAGGAGCTCGCGGAGGTCGTCGTCCGGGAGGCCGGCAAGCCCGTCTCGTCGGCCCGCGGCGAGGTCGAGAGCGCGGCCGAGCGGTTCCGCCGGGCGAAGGAGGAGATCCGCGCGATGAAGGGCGAGTTCCGCGAGGGCACCACGGCGGGCCACGAGGGCTGGAACGCCATCGTCAAGCACGAGCCCATCGGGACCGTGCTGGCCATCACGCCGTACAACTACCCCCTCGCGACCACGGCGCTGGAGGTCGCGCCCGCGCTCGCGACCGGTAACTCGGTCATCCTCAAGCCCGCCAGCGACACGCCGGTCAGTGCGGCTATCCTGGCGGACATAATTTCTGAGGTCGAGGAGATTCCGAGCGGCGCGTTCAACTTCGTCTCCGGGAGCGCGAGCCGGATCGGCGACGTCCTGGCGGGCGACGACCGCATCAACATGGTGGCGATGACCGGCTCCAGCGCGGCCGGCAAGCACGTCGCCAAGGAGAGCGGGATGGTCGAGCTCCACATGGAGCTCGGCGGGAACGCGCCCGCGGTCGTCTTCCCCGACGCGGACCTCTCGGAGGTGGCCGGCGCGTGCGCCAAGGGCTCGTTCAAGTACGCCGGCCAGCGGTGCTCGGCGGTCAGCCGGGTGCTGGCCCACGAGTCGGTCCACGACGAGATCGTCGACCGACTGGAGGCCGAGATGGACGGCTGGCAGCCCGGCGACCTCTTCGACGAGGACACCACGATGGGGCCGCTCATCAACGAGGGCCAGGCCGAGTGGGTCGAGGAACTGGTCGAGGACGCGGTCGAGAAGGGCGCCGACCTCGTGCGCGGGGGCGAGCGCGACGGCATCCACTTCGAGCCGACGCTGCTGGCGAACGTCCCCCACGACGCCCGCATCGTCCACGAGGAGCAGTTCGGCCCGGTCGCGGCGGTCACGACCTTCGAGACCGAGGACGAGGCGGTCGAGATCGCCAACCGCGGCGAACTCGCGCTCGACGCCGCCGTGTTCACCAAGGACTACGACCGCGCGATGGACCTGAGCGACCGGCTGGACGCGGGCGCGGTCCGCATCAACGGCGCGCCGAGCCACGGTCTCGGCGACATCCCGTTCGGCGGCAACAAGGCCTCCGGCATCGGCCGCCAGGGCCTTCACGACACCATCCAGGAGATGGTTCGCCAGAAGAGCATCATCCTCTGAGGCCGGCGCTCGCGGATTCCGTCCTCAGGTTTCGGTTTTCCGCTTTCGATTCTCCGTATTCTCCGTTTTCGATTTTTGCTGGAGTGGCCCGTTCCTCGGTCGTCCCCTACTTACTGCGCGAGTCGAGTCCGAGCGCGTCCTTGAGACGGTCGACCATCGTCTCGTGGAGGTCGCGGATGAGGGTCGGACCGTCCGCGACCGGTGCGGGGGCGTCGGCGGTCTCGGCGTCGTCCGGCCGGAGGCCGGACCGGAGTGAGCCGTCGGGGGCGCCCCCGTCGGACTGAGTCGCGTCCGCCGACCGGATCGGCCCGTCGGCCATCGGTCCCGGATACGGGAACCGGTGGGCGTTCCACGACGCCGGCAGGGCGTGGCGGTCCGGGACCGCGAGCGGGCGGCCGGCCAGCACCTCCGCGTCGGCCCGGGAGTAGACCGCGCCGTCGGCGTGGAACAGCCCGTTGACCCGGCCCTTCTCGCGGGGTCTCCGCAGGTAGGCCGGCCGGAGCATCAGGCTCCAGAAGTAGTCGCCGTCGATCTTCCCCTCGGCGTGGGCCTTCCGGACGGTCGGCGCGAGGCTGGCGAGGTTCGGCGCGAACCGAGAGGGCGGCTCCTCCAGGGTGCGCTGCCACTCGGTGCACCAGAGGGGGACATGCGATTCTGAACTGTCACTCCGCTCTGCTCGGGCCTCCGCGGCGATCTCGTCGGCGAGCGCGCGCTGCTCGGTCACGTACTCGTAGGCCTCGGCCGGTCGCTTCGGGAGGTTCATGTGGAACTGGTAGGCGTCGAGGCCGGGGAGGTCGTCGAGCGCCTCGCAGTCGTAGTACCGGGCGTACCGCACGTCCCTGGTTCCCATCGTGAGCGGGGCGTCTGGCGCCGCCGTCCTGACGGTTCGGAGCGCGTCGGTCACGAAGTCCCGCCGAGGCTGGACGTCTCCGGGTTCGTTCATGATCTCGGTGGCGAGCAGTCGGCCGTCGCCGGCGTACTCCTGGGCCCACCGGCGGGCGAAGTGGATCGGCGACCGGTCGTACCCCTTCCAGTTGCGCGGCTGGAGTATCTCCGGCCGGGAGGGCGAGTGGACGCCGAACGCGCGCTTCGGGTCGGTGGCGCGGAGGTTCTCCTCGCTCGGCGGGTCCTCGGGCGGGGCCTCGAACAGGACGACGAGCGGGCGGATGTCCCGCGCCTCGCAGGCGGTGAGGAAGTGTTCGACGTGCGCGAAGAAGGAGGGGCCGTCTTCCCGCCAGTACTCGTAGGACGCGAGGACGCGGAGGCTGTTCAGTCCGATTCCGGACGCGTATCCCAGGTCGCGCTCGACGACGTCGTTCCGGTAGTCGGCCCACATCTGGTAGGCGTTCCAGTCCTTCTGGGGGAGGTACACCGCCCCGCTGACGCCTCGGAGGTCCTCGTCCACAGGCAGGTGGAGCGAGCGATTCGATAAAAATATTCGGGTCGTTTTGAAGGCCGTGTTCAGTTAAGAGTGAGGCGGTCGTGCTTCGGTTGTCCTATGACCAAAAACGACCGCCTCAGTGGTTCTAGTCCGTGGATCGACTTGGCGTTTGTGGAGCGAGAACGGACACCCCAGCCTGCGATTGAAGTAGGTATTCGCCTCCACTTGGCGGGACTTTCACTCTCGAATACCAAACGAGAACTTGAAAAGTTGGGTGTCGAACGGAGTCGCACCGTGATCCACAACTGGGTGCAGAAAGCCGATCTACAGCCGACTAGCGATTCAGTTCCGAATCAGATTGCAGTAGACGAGACGGTGATTCGGGTCAATGGTGAACGGTGTTGGCTGTACGCCGCGGTCAATCCCGCAACGAACGAATTCCTCCATGTACGGTTGTTTCAGACACTTACGACTCAACTCACGGTGCTGTTCTTGAGAGAACTCCGCGAGAAACAGCAGGTCGAGCAAGCCACGTTTCTGGTCGATGGAGCGCAGCATCTTCACACGGCGCTGACCCGGCTAGGGCTCCGATTTCAGTATGTTCGCCATGGAAATCGGAACCGCGCTGAACGTGTCTTCCGCGAGGTAAAACGACGAACCTCATCGTTTGCGAATGCATTCCGCAACACTGAGATAGAAACAGCTGAATCGTGGTTGCAAGCCTTCGCCGTCTGGCACAACTCATGCCAAACTTAACACGACCGTTTTGAAACAGCCGGTACGGAGATGCGGCGTCACCGGACGTGACCAACACCCGTGCCACCGCCAACCACCATTTCCGCTGTTTCATCTGTCCGGATTCCTTTATAAATTCCCCCACCCCACGGTTCCGCTGAACCGGCATTCGGGGCGGGTGGGTGGGTGTCGTCCGGTCGCGCGAACCGGATTCCTTCTCGGACTGTCGAGTCGAAATAGACTATTTTGACGGGTATGCGGATGTGGTTTCGAGGACTAGGACAAGAAGCTTCCTCTTCTAGAGCGGTCTCGTGGCCACCCCTCCCCACCGCGCGGCGGATTCAGCGGAACGGCGGGGTGGGGGTGTTTCATAAACGATTCGCTCAGATGAAACAGCGGAATCAGCGGAACGGGTGGTTTCGACAGCTTCATACCTCCGCCTCGATTCCGCCCCGAACACGATGGGCTCTTTCGACTTCGTCAGGGAGTACTCACCCTACACCAACCGCGAGGCGCTGCTGGACGACTACACGCCCGACACGCTGGTGGGCCGCGACGACGAACTGGACGAGTATCACGGCGCGCTCCAGCCGGCCATCTACGGCGAGCAGCCCGACAACATCTTCCTCTACGGCAAGGCCGGGGTGGGCAAGACCGCGGCCACGCGCTTTCTCCTGAACAAGCTCGAGGACAACGCCGAGCAGTACGACGACCTCGACGTCCGGACCGAGATCATCAACTGCGACGGGCTCAACTCCTCGTACCGGGTCGCCAGCAACCTGGTCAACACGATGCGGAACCCCTCGAACCACATCAGCGAGACGGGCTACTCGCGCTCGCAGGTGTACGACCTGATGTGGGAGGAGCTCGACGACTACGGCGGCATCATCCTCATCGTGCTCGACGAGATCGACCACCTCAAGGACGACTCCATTCTCTACCAGCTCTCGCGGGCCCGCGAGAACGAGAACCTCACCGAGGCCCGCATCGGCCTCATCGGCATCAGCAACGATCTCACGTTCCGCGACTCGCTCTCGCCGAAGGTCCGCTCCTCGCTCTGCGAACGGGCCATCTCGTTCTCGACGTACGACGCCAACGAACTCCGGGCGGTGCTCGAACAGCGCAAGAACGTCGCGTTCAAGGACGACGTGCTGACCGACGACGTGGTCCCGCTCTGCGCCGCGTTCGGCGCCCAGGAGTCGGGCGACGCCCGGAAGGCGCTCGACCTCCTGCTGAAGGCCGGCGACCTCGCCCGCGAGGAGAACGACGAGGAGGTCACCGAGCAGCACGTCCGCCGCGGCCGCGAACTGTTAGAGCGCGAGCAGGTCGCCCGCGGCATCGCGGACCTCAACGACCACGAGCGGCTCGTCGTCTACGCCCTCGCCACGCTCGAAGCCGAGGGCGACACCCCGGCCCGCTCTCGCGAGATCTACACCCGCTACAAGTCGCTGGCCGACGCCGCCGGTAAGAGTCCGCTCACGGCCCGCTGGCTCCGCGAGCACCTCGACGACCTCGCCATGCTCGGCATCCTCAACGTCACCGAGATAAACGAGGGGTCGGCCGGCGGCAAGTACCGGGAGTACGACCTCCAGCAGGACCTCGCGGTCGTGCTCGACGCGCTCGAGGAGACGTTCGAGTCGATGGGCGTCCACGCGAGCGTGAAGGACTACCTCTAGAGACCACCTTTTTCTTCGTCGGGTGTCCTCGCTCGCTCCTTTCAGTCGCTCGCTGCGGTCACCCTCCTCGAAAAAATCTGGACCAAAAAACCCCGCTCGCTCACTGCGTTCGCTCGCGGTACTGCAACTGGTTTGGACTGTAACCAGAGCGGCTTCCACAACCCCGACTCCGAAGCTCACTCACCCCAAAATCCGCATCTATTCGGTACTCGACAGAATACCGACGCCCCACGAGGAACCACAGATGGTCGAAGTCGGCGAACACTACCGGCCGGCAGACAGAATCCGCGACGCCGAAGGAGTGCCCCTCACTCCCGGCGTCTACCGCGTCGTGGGTGCGACCAGGGGAGTTGTACTGCTCCGGGTCACCGACGAGGACGGTCGGCGCGCGCACACCGGGGAACTCCGGCACGTCGCTCCCGAAACGCTCGATTCGGAGTTCGAGCCGGCGGACGACCCCGACGCCGGCCTCTCGCCGGTCAGGGACGCTCGGAACCTCTTGTCCGGGATGTACTGGAACGTCCGGCGGTTCTTCTAGCGAGGGTTCGAACGCTACCGCCTCCCGCGGAACGCGATCTCCGTTCCTGAGAGAGCACGTAGGAACGACAGTCCGAGACATCCTCGACGCTCCGTCGCTACCCACCCTCGGCTATTTCCTGCTCGGCGTCCTACGCTCCCCGTACTCCGCCGGTCGGGTAGTGCAGAACGGGGACGGGGACTCGACAGTGGCACTCGACTACCAGCGCGTCATCGACTGGCTGGACGACCGCATCGTGGAGCGACCGGGCCGGGTTGTCGCCGCCTTCCTCATCGTGACCGCGGTCTTCGCGGTGGGCGCGTTCCAGGTCTCCACTGAGTCGGGCACCGAGAGCTTCGCCGAGGACGTGCCCGAGCAGACCGCGCTGGAGGCGGTCGACCGGGAGTTCGAGTCGCCCTTCGGCCCGGCCACGACCACGACCCAGCTCGTCCACACCGGCGAGAACGTCGTCTCGAAGCGCGGCCTGACCCGGATGCTGACGCTGCTCTCCCGACTCGACGACCGGACCGAACTCCGGATCGTCGGGACGACGAGCCCCGCGAGCGTCGTCGCGCGCACGCTCGACCCGAACGCCACCACCCCCGAGGAGCAACTCCGCGCGGTCGAGCGTGCTTCGCCCGCGCGCGTCGATGCCGCGGTCCGGGCCGCCGCCCGCGATAATCCGGCCTTCCGGACCCTGCTGAGCGAGGACTTCAATCCCGTGTCGGCTCGCGCGTCCGCGTCGGTCTCGCTCGTCGAGCACGCCGTCCCGGCGCTCGCCGACGAGGGGTCGACCGGAACCGACCCGCTGACGCCCATCCAGCGCCAGATGCAGCGAGTTGCGGCCTCGGTCGGCGGCGACGTCCGGGTGTTCGGCGCGGGCATAATCGCCGACGAGTTCGGGAGCGTCATCGGCGACACGCTCGTCATCGTGGTCCCGGCCGCCGCGATTCTCATCGTCGTCTTCCTCCTCGTCGCGTACCGCGACCTCGCGGACCTGCTGGTCGGCGTCGCCGCGCTCGTGATGGCCATCATCTGGACGTTCGGCTTCATGGGGTTCGCGGGCATCGCGTTCAACCAGTTGCTCATCGCGGTCCCGCCGCTCCTGCTCGCGGTCGGCATCGACTTCGGTATCCACGCGGTCAACCGCTACCGGGAGGACCGCGAGGCGCTGGTCGCGGGCGAAACGGCCGCCGGACCCGGCGACGACCTCGTCGGGGCCGCGATGCGGCGCGCGACCGACCAGTTGCTCGTCGCCTTCTTCATCGTCACCGCCACCTCGGTCATCGGGTTCGCCTCGAACCTCACCAGCGCGATCGGACCCATCCGGGACTTCGGCGTCGTCGCCAGCGTCGGCATCGTCTTCACGGCGCTCATCTTCGGCGTCTCCGTCCCGGCGGCCAAGGTCCTGCTCGACCGCGCCCGAGAGCGCTACCCGATCCCGACGTTCAGCCAGCGACCGCTCGGCTCCGAAGACTCGGCGCTGGGTCGGGCGCTGACCGGCGGGGTCGTCGTCGCCCGGCGCGCGCCGATCGTCTTCCTCGTGGTGACCGCGGCGCTCACGGCCGGCGCGACCGGCTACGCGACCGGGGTGGACACCTCCTTCAGCGAGGAGCAGTTCCTCCCGCCCGCGGAGACGCCCGGCTACCTCCGGGCGCTGCCCGAACCGTTCAGGCCGAACGAGTACACCGTCACGCGGGATATCAATTTCCTCCGGGACAACTTCGAGACCGGGGAGGACGAGCAGGTCGTCGTCTACGTCGAGGCGCCGATGACCCGCGACACCGCCCTGGAGACCGTCCACCGGGCCGGCGCGGACCCGCCGGACACGTTCGTCGTCGAGGACGGCCGCGCCAGCGAGCGGAGCATCGTGACCGTCGTCCGGTCGCTGGCCGCCACCGACCCCGAGTTCGCCCGGCTGGTCGCGCGCAACGACCGGGACGGCAACGGGGTCCCCGACGACGACCTCGGAGCGATCTACGACGCGCTGTTCGACTCGGAGTACGCCGCGCTCGCGAGTCAGTACCTGGCAGAGGACCGCCGGAGCGCCCGCGTGGTCTACGCGGTCGAGGCCGACGCCGACCCCGCCGAGGTCACCGAGGACGCCCGAACGGTCGCCGACCGCTACCGGTACGAGGCCGTCGCCACGGGCGACATCGTGGTGTTCCAGGCCATCGCGGACCTCATCTTCGAGTCGGCCATCGTCAGCCTCGCGGTCGCGCTCGCCGGCACCGCGGTCTTCCTGGTCCTGGTCTACGGTATCCTCGTGGGCCGGCCCTCGCTCGGCGTCGCGAACCTGATTCCCATCGTGGTGACGGTCGCGGCGCTCGCGGCCACCATGCGCGCGGTCGGCATCTCGCTCAACGCCTTCACCGCGACCGTCCTGGCCATCACCATCGGACTCGGCATCGACTACTCGGTCCACGTCGTCCACCGGTTCGTCGACGAACTGGAAGCAGGAGCCGGGTCGGACGAATCGCCGGCGTCCGCAGGCCGGTCCGACTCGCCCGGCGGAAGCGACCCCCGTGCCGCGCTCTCGCGGACCATCACCGGCACGGGCGGCGCGCTGACCGGCAGCGTCCTCACGACCGTCTTCGGCATCGGGGTGCTCGTGCTCGCAGTGTTCCCGGCTATCGGCCAGTTCGGCCTGCTCACCGCGCTGAGCGTGGTCTACTCCTACGTCGCGTCGCTCGCGGTCCTCCCGTCGGTGCTCGCCGTCTGGGCGCGGTACCTCGGCCCGGGCGCGTCGCTCGACGCGGCCGACGGAGCCGTCGCTCGAGAGGCGGAGTAGCAAAAAAGAACTGCGTCGATTCTGCTCGAGAGCCGGCGGGGTTACGCCGAACCGCCGACCGCCGGAGCGACCGCCGCGGAACTGCTCGCGGTGGTGTTCGTGAGCTCTCCGGGCTCGATCTCCTCGCCGTCGAGGACGAACACCGCGTTGGTGAGGTCGCCCTCGGCCGACACGTCGAGGACCTGGCCGACGAACTCGTAGACGTCGGCGTCGTCACCGGTGACCTGACCGGTCACGGTGCCGTCGTCCCGGACCTCGTCGGTCTCCTCGACCTGGTCGTCGACGGCCTGAACGTTGCCGGCGAACGAGATGGTGTAGTTCAGCGACTCACCCTCGGTCCGGATCTCGAGCGTGTGTCCTGCCTGTGCTACGTCCTGGGTCTGGTTACCCGCGGCGGCGGTCGTCTCCTCGCCTACGTCGCCGTCATCTTGCCCCGCCGCGGTCGTCTCATTTCCCTCTGCGGTCGTCGTGGTCGTCTCGTTACCTGCCTGGTCTGTCTGTTCGGTCGTAGTGGTCGTAGTCGTCTCGTCCTGCTGGCCCGCCGGTACGACCTCGAACTGGACGATGTCGGTGTTGTCACCGTCGTCCACCTCGAGGGTGTAGGTACCGGGCTCGACGTTCTGAGCGCTCAGGTTGACCGACCAGACGCCGTTCCGGCCCCACTCGTCGGTCGCGGCCGAGTCGAACTCGCTCGCGCTCGGGCCGTCGATGACCTCGACAGTGATGGTGTTGTCGTCGGGCCGCCGGTTGGTCAGCCCCCGGACGGCGATGTCCTGGCCGACCTCGATGGGCTGGACCTGCGTCTGGAACCCGGGCGTCACCGGCTGGTCGGCCTGGGCCTGCGGCAGGATGGCCGACACCGACGTCGCCGCGTCGGCGTACCGGAACGTCTGGGTGAGCGTCAGGTCGTCGCTGCCCGCCTCGTCGGTCGTCTCGTCCGTGATCCGCTCGCTGACCTGTTCCTGGGTCAGACCGGCGCCGAAGCTCGCGATCCACGACTCGAGCGAGGCGAGGTCGGCGTCGTCGACGCCGGGCAGGACGCCGTCACCGACGACGGTGTCCCGACCGAGGCCGATGACCATGCCTCTGATCTGTCCCTCGTTGAGCTGCCGGCCCTCGCGGGTGACCAGCTCGATGTCGTCCTCCTCGAAGACGTCGTTGTCGTCGACGCTCACCGTCTCGGTGACGGTGCGGCCGCGCGAGTCGATCATCACGACCAGCACCTCGTCGAGACCGGGCGCGACGCCCGTGACCTCGACGGTGCCGTCCTCGACGGCGACCTGTTCGTTGTAGGTGCGGAAGACCCACGTCGGGTTCCGGGTGGGCTCGGCCTCCGGCTGGGTCGTGTTGTTCTCCTGGTCCTGGAGCGCCATCGGCGAACCCGCGCCGAAGGTCGCCGCCAGCGAGGCGTTACCGCCGCCGCCGAGCGTCGGCTCGGTGACGATGATGGAAGTCTGCTCGCTGGTCGCACTGCTGAAGTCGGACGTCGACAGCGTCTCGGCGACGTTCCCGTTCTGGGCCACGTCGACAGCCTCGACGACCCCGAGCCGGTAGCGACCGGGGATGCTCAGGATGTCGTTGGCCTGCGAGAGGGTGACGTCGCGCTCCTCCCACTCGCCGTCGGCGTCGACGCTGATGAAGTCCTGCTGGCTGAGCTCGCCGTCCTCGTTGATGTCGACGAGTTCCCAGTCGCCCTGGTCGCGGACGTAGACCGCGACGTCGTCCACGCCGGGTGCGGCCGTCCCCCGCACGTCGATTTCCTGCCCGGCGATGTAGGTGCCGGCCGGACTGTCGACGTTGAGCTCGCCCTCGGAGATGTCGAGCGAGAGGTCGTCCTCCGTGTCGCCGACGTCGTCGGCGATCTCCGAGAGGTTCTGGTCGGCCTCGTAGAGGTTGACGTCCACGCTCGTGTCGTCGAGGTACGTCGTGTCTATCTGTCCGACGCCGAGGCCGGTGTCGTCGTCGACCTCGACCTGCGCCCACGCGAGGTCGGCGTTCCCGTCGTCGTTGGTGTCGAGGCTACCGCGGTCGATGGTGTCCTCCACGTCGCGGAAGACGCGCTCGTCGACCTGGTTGTTCCGGAAGTCGGTGTCCTCGATGGTGACGAAGTGGGTCGCGCCGGCGGCCGAGCCGCGGATGGTGTAGCGGACGTTCTCGCCGCGCGTCGCGTCGTCAGTCTCGAGGTCGAGGACGACGTTCTCGTCGCCGGTCACCGAGACGACCGTCGACCGGGTCGCGGCCCCGTAGTCGAGGTTGTCCCAGCCCTCGACCGTGATGGTGTAGTCACCGGCGTTCTGGTCGCTCAGGTCGATGGCCCAGTAGGCCGCGTCGAGGTCCTGCGTGGGTCCTTCGGTCTCGTTGAGCTGACCGAGTCCCTGCAGGTACTCGATACCGGTCTCGGTACCGCGCTGACCCGGGTTGGCGACCAGCGCGGGGTTCTGGGCGTAGGGGCCCTGGAGGCGCTCGCGCTGCTGGTCCGAGAGCTGGCCGACCTCGGTGAGCACGTCGCCCGTGATCTCGTTGCCGTCCTCGTCGGTGACCTCGAGCGAGAGGTCCTCAGCGCGCTGGAAGTTCCACTCGGCGCTGATGAGGAGGGTCTCGTCCTCCTGGACGGTCGACCCCTCGACGTCGACGCCGCGCTCGTTGAACACCTCGAGGTCGGTCACGCGCGGCGTCTGGACCGTGACGCCGATGTTCGCGGCCCGACCGTCGATGGCGTACTGACCGAGCTCCTGGTCTTCCGGGATGGGCGATTCGAGCGGGATGCCCTCCGCGTTCCCGGAGACCCCGATGAGGTTCGAGGGATTGATCTCCTGGCCGTTCTCGGTTATGAAGTCGATGTCGTCCTCACCCTGGAAGACGACCGGTTTCTGCTGGGAGACGACGACGTCGTTCGGTCCGCCGACCCCCGGATCGAACGTCGGCTGCTCGCCCCCGCGCTGTACGTCGGCACCTAGGACCGCCCCCGACATCGCGATCGTCGAGAGCACCATCAGTGCCGTAAGTACGAGCGCACTCGATTTATTTCTCGTTAATCGTGTATTCATTTTGTTTGTCTCGTTTCGCTAGTGCGAAATTCCGTACCGCATCGCTGTTCTGCTGACGGTACCCCCCATCCTGCCGTCCGTGTTCGTCAAATCGTACTCACCGCCTCCTGCTTGCTCGCGTGTTTCACCTCGGGGAAAGTGGACGCCAGAATCGGGTATAAAGCGGGTTGAACGTTTTCGAGCGGAGGTCCTAGGTATGCCCTAATACGACGGGTCCACGGCTGACTGACTCTGAGTAACCCCGATTACCCCCATAGGCCGAGAATATATGCGAACTGGACCGGAGATAGGCCGAGAGTAGTGTCGGAATTTGCTCACTCCGGGATTCGGTCACTCGCTGTCTCTACGTCACTCTCCGACGGAGAAATACGGACAGGACTCCCCGTTACGGCCGATTTCGGCGCAGTGGGACCTGCCAGATATATCGGAAATATAACTGTACGGTGAACGTCAGGTTAGGGTAAGCCAACTGAACTGTAAAATTTCCCGAATTATCGGTTCCCGGCCGGAACAGACGCTCGCTCGCAACCACTTATAGGCCGTTATCAGTCGATTGTCAGCGGACGCTCCGGCTAGCGGGGCGATGGTCAGCGGGTAGCGCGGGTAACTGACCACATCACGTAGTCGGGCGTTCGTTACCGGAATCGACATCGGGAATTACGGCCGCTGCTGGGGCAGAAGATTCACCCGAATAATCACACAACTACGTTTGCCGGTTCCCGTGCTCGCGCGCGGACAGACGACGAGCGTACTGTCGCGTTCAACCGCGGACGTCGCTCTGCGAACGCACGCCTGCCGTGCGGTTCGCTGCCGATTCGCCCTCCCGCGGAAGGACGCGGACAACGAAGCTGTCCGAGTCGTCGCCGTCATCGGCCTCGACCGTGTAGGTCCCGGGTTCGACACCGGTGGCGTTCAGTTCGACCTGCCAGACGCCGTCGGTCCCCCACGTGTCGGTCGCACCGAAGTCGAACGCGTCGGCGCTCGGCCCCTCGGTCACCTCGACAAATATCGTGTTGTCGTCGGGCCGGAGGTTCGTGAGCCCCCGGACGACCACCGTGTCGCCGGCCCTGATCGGTTCGACCGGCCCGGTCCCGTCGAGCGCCGACGCCGGGAGGACGCGCTCGATGGTGGTCCGTCCGTCGGTGTAGACGAACTCCTCGGCCAGCAGGAGGTCGTCGCTGCCGGCGTCCTCGACGGTCTGGTCGTAGAAGAGCTCCACCACCTGTCGCTGGGTCCGCGAGATAGTCCGATTCGCCACCCGCTGGCCCACGATGTCGCGGAACGCCGTCTCGAAGTCCCCGAGGTCCGCCCGGGTGACACCCGATATCTCGCCGTCCCCGACCAGCCCGTCACGGCCCGGCGAGAGGACCGTCGCCACGACGCGGCCCTCGCTGAGCGGCGTCCCGTCGTCGGTGACGAGCGCGAGGTCGTCCTCCTCGAACGCCCTGTCGTCGACCGAGACGAGTTCCGTCACGACCCGGCCGCGGCGGTCGACGAGGACGGCCAGCACCGCGTCGGTTCCGGTCGCGTTCCCTCGGACGGTCACGGTGCCGTCCTCGGTCGCCACCTGTCCGGCGACGTCCCGGTAGACGGTCGCGTCGTACTCAGGCGACGACCGGTTGTCGTCCGCCGCCTGCGACGCCGGAACCGGATCGAAGGCGGCCGCTGATTCCACCGTCCTCGTCGGTTTCTCCGTCGCGAGCGACGTTACCGCCCCGAGCGACGCCGCCGTTAGAGACGATGCTGCCACGAACAGTGCGACGCCGACGGCGAGAGCCGTCCGCTCTCGGTGCGTCAGCCGCGCGTTCGAATCCCCCATCCGGGCCGGACGTTCGGTCGCGACCGACAAGAGTGTTCGCGGCGGCCCGAGCGGGAGGGCCGTCGTCTGAACCTCCGCACCCCTATCGGTCGACGCCGACTCAGGACAGCAGTCGGGCGATGGCCTCGTGCTTCCACCAGACCACCGCGCCGAGAACGACCACGGCCCCGAGGCCGAGCAGGACCGGCGCGACGCCCCCGGTCGGCAGCGGGAGCCCCCGGCCCTCGGGTTCGACCACCTCTATCGGCACCCGATACGTGTCCGACAGCACCGTATCGCCCCGCGCGTTCTCGTACGTGAAGTCGACCGACACCGGGTAGGTCTTGGGGATCGCGCCGCCGGCGGCGCCGAGGCCGAACCGGAGGACCGTCGACTCGTCGGGTTCGAGTCGCGAGACGAACGCCTCGTCGTTGTCGGTCGACAGCGGATCGCTGGCGAACAGCTTCGCCTCCACGTCCCGGAGCGTCTCGTTCGCGGCGTTGGTCACCCGGAACGCGACGACCGTCGAGTCGCCGGCCGGGAGGGTCGCCTCGACCGGCTCGACCCGGAACTCGTCGACGTCCTCGGCGACCTCGACCCGGGCGTCCGCGCTGTCACTCAGCCGCAGGTCGCCCTCCCGGTTCCGGTACCGGACCCGGAACGACACCTGGCGCGGTCCGGCCTCGGCGTCGCCGGTCACGTCCACCGTGAACTCGAAGGGAGCCGACTCGCCGGCGGCGAGCCTGCCGACCGCGTACTCGGTCTCGCGCGGGTCGAGCGTCGGGTTGTTCGTCCGGAGCACCACGACCGCGTTCGAGACCGGGCGGTCGCCGGCGTTGACCACCTCGCCGACGAGGTCGCCCGCGTCGCCGACCCGGAGGTCGCCGGTCACGTCCTCGACCCGGAACGTCTGTTCGGCGCCGACCCGGACGCTGGCCGGCAGCGAGTCGCTGACCCGGGTCTCGCCCTGGTCGTTCCGGTACCGAATCCGGAACGACACCTGCCGGACGCCCGGATCCGTGTCGTTCGGCACCGCGGCGTCGAAGCTGAAGTCGGCGGACTCGCCGGGCGCGAGCGTCCCGACCGCGAACTCGGTGGTCCGGGGCTGGAGCGTCGTCCCCTCGGTTCGCAGGACGACCACCGCGTCGGAAGCGTTCGTCTCGCCGGTGTTGACCACGGTGCCCGAGACGGTCCCCCGGTCGCCGACCTGTAGGCCGGTCGCGGTCGCGTTCACCGCGAAGCTCTGCTCGCGGGCGACCGCGACGCGGGCGTCGATGGGGTCGCTCCGCCGGGTCTCGCCCTCGGCGTTCCGGTACCGGACCCGGAACGACACCTGCCTCGGGCCGGGGTCGGTCGTGTTCGCGGTGTCGATGCGGAAGCTGAAGTCGGCGGACTCGCCCGGAGCGAGCCGGCCGACCGCGACCTCGGTCGAGCGCGGCCGGAGGTCGGTCTCGTTGCTCGCGAGAACCACCACGGCGTCCGAGACGTTCGTATCGCCCGTGTTTTCCACCCGGCCGGTGACCAGCCCCGCGTCGCCGACCCGGAGCGAGCCGTCGACGCCCCGGAGCGCGAACGTCTGCTCGGTGCCGACCGCGACCCCGAAGGTGAGCCCCTTCGACCGCCCGGACACGCCGTTGGGGGTCTCGTAGGCCACCACCGCGTTGGCGAGGTACGTCCCCGGCGCGGTGTCGGCGGACGCGCCAACGGTGACCTCGAAGGTCCGAGAAGCGCCGGGGTCGAGCCGGTCGACGAAGACGCTGGTCCGCTGCTGGGGCGCCTCGCCCCCGCCGAAGAACACCGACGAGTTCGCCGCCGAGAGGGTCACCTGGGCGTCGACGGCGGGCTGGGTCCCGGTGTTCGTCAGGTTCAGCCGGTAGGTCGTCGTGTCGCCCGCGGTCACGCGCGTGAGGTTCTGCGCTCGAATCGCGAACCGGGGCTGGTCCTCGACGACGACGGTGACGTATGCCGTGGTCGAGCGCGAGGCGTCGCCGTACTCGGGGGCCCGCCCCGGGCCGTAGCGCACGAAGTTGGTGTAGTCGTAGCTCACCTCGACCGGGAGCTCGTACGTGCCGGGCGAGAGCGAGTCGGCGATCTCCAGATTGAACGCGTACGGGCCGGAGACGCCTTCGGGGACCGAGCCGGCGAAGACCGTACCCGTCTGGACCTCGACGTTCCGCGCGAGCCGGCCGCTCATCCGCGACTCGTCGACGTCGAGGCGCACGTTCCGGGCGGTCGTCACCCGCCGTTCGTACTCGGCGGGTCCGCCCCGGTCGAGGTCGCCGCTGTTCGAGACGAACACCTCGAGGGTAGCCTGCTCGCCCGCGCCGAACCGGTTGTCGGTCGCCGAGAGCTCCAGGTCGGGGCGACCGACGACCGTCCCCTCCTGCTCCTGGGCGAGCGCGGGGGCGGAGGGGGTCGCCGCGGTCGCGGCGAGCATCGCCGCCGCCACGACTGCGAGCGCGGTGACTCTCATGGGTCCGGGTGCGTCCCGGAGCGCAATAATGCCACGCGGGGTCGGCGGTCGTTGAATCGCGACAACCGCGGATTGACTACGGTCGGGCCGTCGTTTCCCCGCCCGCCTCGCGGTCCCGCGAGAACAGGAAGAGCGCGAACAGCAGCGGCGAGATGAACGCGAGCACGACCCCGGCGGCCAGCACCAGCATCCGGGTCGGGATGCCGCCACCGCCGCCCTCGAGTTCGCCGGTCACCTCGACGTCGCCCACCATCGTCGTCGGGTGGATGGTGCAGATGTACTGGGTCATCTGGGGCGTCGCCGTGAACGTCACCGACGCGGTGGCCCCCTCGCTGGAGACGAGCGAGCTCTGGGCGATGGTGTTGCCCTCCGAGTCCTGCATCGTGATGTTGTGGGGCGCGCCGTCGATGTTCTCGAACCAGAACTCGTACTCGGTGCCGGCCTCCAGTTCGATGGTCGGGTTGTCCTGGCCCTCGATGGCCGCCGGCGCCCGGCCGTGCCACGCCGCCACCTCGCCGCCGAACCGGTAGGTCTCGGACTGCGCCGCCGCCTCGTCGGCGCCGACCGCAGCGGCCGCCCCGGCCGCCGCGGCGGTGCCGCCGGCCGCCCGGACGAACGACCGGCGAGTCATCCCGCCGCCCTCGCCGGCGGTCTCCCGATCCCCGGCCTGCGGGTCTCCTGGCTCCGGATTGTCGGTCCCCGAGTCTCCCGCCAGCCGGTCCCCGGATCGTCGGTCCGCGGTCTGCTGGTCCTCCGTCGGGCCACCGGTCTCTCCTCGCGTCGACTCCGTACTCTCGGCAGGTGTCGCGTCCCCCGTCATCTTCGTTCCCCCTCGGGATTGGTCGGGGAGGGGTAAGAGTCCACGGGCCACCTGACCGAACGTTCGGCGCCGTGGGCGGCCGACGGCGGCGTTCCGGCGGCGAGTCGACAGGCCCGTCGGTAAATCCTTTTCCGGCGGCCCGCCGATTGTCACAACCGATGACCGACTCCGAGCGCGACCCCGACGTTCTGGTCGCCGGCGAAGCCCTCGTCGACTTCCTGCCCGACAGCCCGGGCCTGCTCGCCCAGGTGGCGGAGTTCTCGCGGCGTGCGGGCGGCGCACCCGCCAACGTCGCGGTCGGCCTGGCCCGCCTCGACGCGACCCCGTGGTTCTGGACCCGCGTGGGCGAGGATCCCTTCGGCGACCACCTCGCCGGGACATTGGCGTCGTTCGGCGTCCCCGACCGGTTCGTCGAGCGCGACCCCGCGGCGAAGACCGCGCTGGCGTTCGTGAGCCACGACGAGGACGCCGACCGGGCGTTCACCTTCTACCGCGACGGCACCGCCGACACCCGGGTCGAACCCGGCGGCGTCCCCGACGAGACCCTCGAGTCGGTCGAGTGGGTGTACGTCGGCGGCGTGATGCTCGCGGCCGACCCCGGCCGGACCGCCACCCTGGACCTGGCCGAGCGCGCCGGCGAGCGCGGCGCGACCGTCGTCTTCGACCCCAACTACCGGCCGGAGCTCTGGGCGACGAGCGACCGGGCGTACTCGGACCTGATCGCGGAGATGCTCGGTCACGCCGACGTGGTGAAGGCGACCCCGGAGGACCTGGACGCGGCCGGGTTCGAGGGCGAGTCGCCCGAGGGCCTGGCGTCGGCCGTCGCCGACGACGGCCCCCACACCGTGCTGCTGACGCTCGGCGACGCCGGCGCCTTCGCCGCCGCGACCGACCGGGCGCCGTGGGGCGCCGGCGCGGCCTCCCACGGCGGCTACGGCGTCGACGCGGTCGACACCACGGGCGCGGGCGACGCGTTCACCGCGGGCGCGCTCGCGGCGCTCGCCGACGGGGACGGCGCCGGGGCGGCCGACCGCTCGCTCTCGGCGGTGCTCGGCTTCGCGAACGCGGTGGCGGCGGTCACGACCACCGCGGCTGGCGCGATGACCGCGCTGCCGACCCGCGAGCAGGTCCGGGCGCTCCGGGAGTAAATCGAACGCCGCGCGCCACCCCAAACAAAAAGAGGGTGTACGCCTTCTCTAGATGGACATGAGTCTATCGACCGTGGTCCGGCCTCACCCTGATGGGCGCCGCTCCTCCGACCGGGACGCGACTCTGCAGCGCGGCGACGCCGCCCCGAACGCATCCGACCTCGCACCGGAGGGATGACGGGCGAGTCGTCCCCCGACGCCGACGGGTCCGCGCCGACCGAGGGCCTGGTCGTCGTCTCGAACCGCGAACCGTACAGCCACTCGTACGACGGCGACGAGATCACCGTCGACCGCCCGGTCGGCGGGCTGACGGCAGGCCTCGACCCGGTGATGCAGCGGGCGAAAGGGACCTGGGTCGCCTGGGGCGACGGCGACGCCGACCGCGAGGTCGTCGACGAGCACGACCGGGTCGGGGTGCCGCCCGAGGACCCGGCCTACACCCTCCGGCGCATCTGGCTCGACGACGACGAAATCGAGGAGTACTACTACGGCTACAGCAACCAGGTGCTGTGGCCGCTGTGTCACAGCGACCGGGGCCGCATCACCTACGAGCCGCGGTTCTGGGACCGCTACGAGGCGGTCAACCGGCGGTTCGCCGAGGCGGCCGCGGAGGAGGCCGACCCGGGGTCGCTCATCTGGTTCCAGGACTACCACTTCGGCCTCGCGCCCCGGATGGTCCGACGCGAACTCGGCGACGACGCCACGCTGGCGCACTTCTGGCACATCCCGTGGCCGACGTGGGACGACTTCCGGGTGTGCCCCCAGAGCCGCCAACTGATGGAGGGCCTGCTCGCCAACGACCTGATCGGTTTCCACGTCGACCGGTTCTGCGCCCAGTTCCTCGAGGGGGTCGACGCCTGCTTCGACGACGCCGCCATCGACTGGGACAGCGGGGAGGTCCACCGGGGCGACTCGACCACGCTGGTCAAGTCGTTCCCGATGGGCGTCGACACCGAGCGCATCGAGCGGCTGGCCGGCAGCGACGGGGCCGAGGCGTTCTGGGACCGCTTCCGCGAAGAGCGGGGCATCGCCGACGACGCCGTGGTCGCGGTCGGCGTCGACCGCCTCGACTACACGAAGGGCATCCCCGAGCGCATCCGGGCCATCGAGTACTTCCTCGACTCGCACCCCGAGTTCCGCGGCGAGTTCGTCTACGTCCAGAAGGCCAGCGAGAGCCGGAGCGAGATCCCGGCGTACCAGGAGATACAGGACGAGGTCTCCGAGACCGCCGAGCGGGTCAACGACCGGTTCGGCACGGACGACTGGGAACCGGTGGTCGGCGTCACGGAGATGCTCCCCGCCGAGTCGCTGTACGGCCTCTACCGCCACGCCGACCTCGCGCTCGTGAGCTCGGTCCGGGACGGGATGAACCTCGTCGCCGAGGAGTACGTCGCGGCACAGCTCGACAACGGGGGCGCGCTGGTGCTGTCGGACTTCGCCGGCGTCGACGAGACGCTCGGCGACTACGCCTACACCATCAACCCGTACGCGACCAAGGAGTTCGCCGAGTCCATCCACCGGGCGATCACCGACGACCCGGGGAAGCGTCGCGAGCGCATGCGACACATGCGCCAGCTCGTCACGGCCTACGACCTCGACGCCTGGATGGACGACATCTTCGAGACCGCCGCGGCCCTCCGCGACGACCCCACCGAGTCGGACTGATCCGGGGCGTTCGAGCGTCGGTCGGCTCCGAGCGATTCAGGACATTTACGTGTCGGTCCTGCGTCAGTCGCGTCGATGACAGAACGGTGGCTGTACGCGTGGGGGCTCGGGTCGGTCGCGCTCGGCGCGGCGTCGCTGCTCGTCCCGCTGTACGTCGTCGCGCTCGGCGGAGACCCGACCGCGCTCGGCCTGCTCGCGGGGAGCGTCGCGCTGCTCGGCACGCCGGGCGCGCTGCTGTGGGGCCGGCTGGCCGACCGGACCCGCGACCGCCGGGCGGTCGTCGTGGGGAGTCTGCTCGGGTCGGCGGCCGCGCTCGCCGCGCTGCCGTTCCTCGAGTCCGTGACCGCGGTCCTGGCGGTCAACGCCGTCCTCTGGTTCGTCTCGGCCGCCGCGGGACCGGTCCTGACGCTGCTCGTCGTGGCCGACGCGCCCGAGCGCGAGTGGTCGCGGCGGATCGCGGCGCTCAACCGGTACCAGGGGTTCGGCTGGGCCGGCGGCCTGGTGCTCGGGACCGCGTGGCTCGGCGTCCTCGCGCCGCGGTTCGCATCGCCGCTTGCCGCCCGCCGCTGGCTGTTCGCCGTCGGCGCGGGGCTGACCGCGGTCTCGGCTGTCGCGGCCGCGGCGTGGGTGCCCTCGCCCGCCGCGGCCGACCTCCGGCGGAGTGACCGCCGACGAATCGCCCGGTTCCTCTCCCGGACCAACCGCCACGTCAGGACCGCGACGTTCGCCTTCTCGCCGAACCGGCTCTACTGGACCACGCTGGGGATCCGCCCCCGGCAGGTGGGCCGGCGGTTCACGCCCCGGCTCGCCGGCTACTTCGCCGCGGTCGCGCTGTTCTCGACCGGATTCGCGGCGTTCTGGGCGCCGCTGCCGGCGTACCTCTCGGCCGCGGGCCACGGCGGCGACGCGACGTTCGGGCTGTACCTCGCCACGAGCGTCGCGTCGGTGGCCTGCTACGGACCGGTCGGCGACCTCGTCGACCGGGTCGACGCGCGACTGTTCCAGAGCGGGGCGCTCGGCGTCAGGGCGGTCGCGTTCCCCGCCGTCGCGGTCGTCGGCGCGCTGGTCGGCCTCCCCGCGTTGACCGGCGCGGTCGGCGTCTTCCTCGTCCTCGGCGCGACGTGGGCCGTCATCGCGGTGACCGGCACGGGACTGGTGACCCGTCACGCGCCCGCCGCGGTCCGGGGCGAGGCGCTGGGCGTCCACGCCGCGCTGGTGGCGGCGGCCGGCGGCGTCGGCGGCCTGCTCGGCGGCTGGACCGCGCAGTTCGGCTACCCGACCGCCTTCGCGGTCGCTGGCGGACTGGTCGCGGCGGGCGCGGGCGTTGTCGCCGGGCTCCGGGGGCTCTCGACGCCCGGCGGGACGAACGCGGAAGCGACCGGACGGGAGGACACGACCGACTGACCCTCGTCGGGCCGAGAGGACAGTTTCCGGAGGGGTCGGCGAGTACCTATATCGGAGCGGGCCGATGGTAGGCGCGGTGGGGAAGTGACAGCGAAAACGACAGAATCGACCGCAGTGGGCCGGGCGCGGCGCCGCCGGTGGGCCGCCGGGGTCGTCGCTGGCCTGGTCGCCGGCGTCGGCATGGGTCTCGTGCTCCACTTCGGCGCGGGCACGATGGCGCTCGTCGGCGCGCTCTACGGGCGACCGACCGTCCTCGCGGGGTGGGTCGCCCACCTGGTCAACAGCGTGGTGTTCGCGCTGCTCTTCGTCGCCGTGGTATCGCAACCGCTCCTGGGCGACTACGCGTCGAACACGGCCGCGCTCGCGGGCGTCGGCGCGGGGTACGGCGCGGCGCTCGGCGTCCTGACCGGCGGGGTCCTGCTCCCGCTGGGACTCAACGCGACGGGTGCGACCGAACTGCCGGTACCGCTCCTGCCGGTTCCTGGCCTCGTCGGGGAACTCGCGTTCCCGGTAGTGCTCGGGGTCGCGCACCTCGTCTACGGGACGCTGCTCGGCGTAGTGTACGCCGCCGTTGCGGGCACCGGGTCCGAGTTACGACGCGACGAGACTGTACGCAGCTGGTGACCGCCGGTCGGCATGGGCACCGTCGGGCGCCCGGCTCGACCCCGACCTATTTGAGCCGCGCCGACGCTACCCACGGGCATGCATCGGAGAGCGCAGGAGTTCGCCGACCGCGCCGCGCGCGAGTACGACTTCGAGGTCGACGTCGAGGAGTTCCCGGAGGGGACGAAGACCGCCGCGGACGCCGCCGACGCCGTCGGCTGCGACGTCGCCCAGATCGCCAGCAGCATCGCGATGCGCGCCGACGACCGGCTCGTCGTGGTCGTGACCAGCGGCGCGAACCGGGTCAGCGAGGCCAAGCTCGCCGACCTGCTCGACCTCGACGAGGCCGACGTGGAGATGGCCGACGCCGGCGAGATCAAGGCCGCGCTCGGCTGGTCCATCGGCGGGGTACCGCCGTTCTGCCACGACGCCGACGTCCCGGTGTTCCTGGACGAGACGCTCGCGGAGTTCGGGACGGTGTGGGCCGCCGCGGGCACCCCGGAAGCGGTGTTCCCCATCGACCCCGACAGACTCCAGGAGCTCTCGGGCGCGAAGGCCGTCGACGTAGCGGAGTGAACGGTCGGGAACACTTTTGTCGGGGGTGAGAGAATAACTCACGAGGAACGCCGCATCGCGCCGTCGGCGTTCCCTCTCGTCAGCCATGTTCGACCGCATCCTCGTTCCCACGGACGGCACGCCCGCCTCCGAGTGCGCAGTCACGAACGGCGTCGAACTCGCCGCGAAGCACGACGCGGAGGTCCACGCCCTCTACGTCGTCGAGACCGACTCCGAGATGGGACACGTCGACTTCAACGTCGAGCGCATGGAATCGGAGGGCGAAGCGGCGGTCGAGGCGGTCGAAAGACGCGCGTCCGAGCGCGGCGTGCCGGTCGTCAAGGCGCTCCGGTACGGCGACCCGACCGAGGAGATACTCGACTACGTCGCCGACCACGACGTCGACCTCGTGATGATGGGCACGGCCGGCCGGACCGGCTTCGAACGGTTGGTCCGCGCCGGCAGCGTCGCCGAGCGCGTGGTCCGGACGGCCACGGTCCCAGTGATGGTCGCCGGCCGGGAGGCGTGTCGGCTCCCGGACCGGTCGTGAGGAGCGTCGAGGCTGTCGCGGGGCGCGACTTCGGTCTCCCGGCGGTGGCGCATCCGAACCATTGATTTTGCGAGGGTTCCAACCGTCGGACATGAGCTTCCTCCAGACCGGCGCCGCGGTCGTCCTCGACGCCGCCCTCGGCGTCTGGCTCGGGAGCATCGTCTTCTTCTCGTTCGTCGGGGCGCCTACGACGTTCGACGTGCTGGGGGGCGAGGCGGTCCGGGTGGTCAACGCAATCTTCCCGAAGTACTACGCGTTCGGCGAGATCCTCGGCTGGCTGGCGCTCGGCACCTCGTTCGTCGTCGAGACCGGCGGCCCGCTCGACGGGAACGCGCTGACGCTGCTCGTGCTGGTCGGCGTCGTCCTCGACCTCTACGCCCGGCAGGTCCTCATCCCGAAGATGGACCGGGCGGGCGACGACGCCTTCGCGCAGTACCACAGGCAGTCGGTCGCGCTCAACGGCGTGACGATGCTCGCGGTCGCCGCGGCGCTGGTGGTGTCGCACCTGTAGACGCAGTCGCAAGAAGAACGACGAACTCCGACCATGGCGAAGGGAACCTACACGCTGCTCGTGCAACTCGCCGAGGACGCGACCGTCGCGTTCGGCGCGGCCGGCGAGCGCGACCTGGTCGCGGGGTGGTACGCCTACACCGGCAGCGCGTTCGGGACCGGCGGGTTCGCCCGGGTCGAGCGCCACCGCGAACTCGCCGCGGGCGAACGCGACGCCCGCCGCTGGCACGTCGACTACCTGCTGGGTCACCCCGCGTCACGGATTGCAGACGTCGTGAAGACCCGAGACGAAGACATCGAGTGCGCCGTGAACCGGGGCATCGAGGCCGACGAGCGGGCGAAGACCGAGGCGGTCGCCGGTCTCGGAGCGTCGGACTGCAACTGCGACTCCCACCTCCAGTTCGCGCCGGACCACCAGTCGCTGGCGCGGGCGGTCCGTCGAGCCCACGACGCTGCGGCAGACGGGGCGTAGAACTAACTGTCCGGCGCTCCGGACTCCGAGCATGGCGCACGAACCGAACGTCGGCGGCCGCGACAGACTCGCTCGCGGGGTCCTCGGCGTCGCGCTGGTCGCGGCGGCGGGCGGCGCCCTCATCGGCGGTCACACCGGAGTCGGCCTCGCCGCGGCCGTCCTGGGTGGGGCGCTCCTGTTCAACGCCGCGACGCGGTTCTGCGTCGTGAACGCGCTGCTGGGCATCGACACCTGCTTGCGGAAGTGAGAGGAAAGAAAAGTCCCGCCGTCAGTACACCGCGTCCCGGATCTCCTCGTCGAGGTCCTCGAAGGTGTCGAGGTGGGTCCGGCGCTCGGTCCGGAGTCGGGCCAGTTTCTCATCTAGGTTCTCGACGTTGTCGGCGACGTCGTACGCCGAGACGTCCATTCCCGGCACCTCGCTCGGGACCGTCAGCCCGGTCGCGTCGTCGTCGGTCCACTCGACGGTGCCGCGGGCGAGCTCCCGGAGGATGGTCACCGACTCCTCGACGCCGACGTCGCGGCCGCCGAGGTGGCCGGTGTTGAGTACGAAGCAGTCGACGTCGAGGTCGGCCACGAGGTCGCGGAAGCGGTTGCCCTCTTCGCCCTTCGAGCCGATGATGAACGGGTTGGTGCCGACCACGCGGATGGACTCGCCGGCCTTCGAGGGGTCGCCCGCGCTGGTCTGGATGGACTCGCCGAGCATGAACGCCGCGGCGGCCTCCCGGGCCGAGAGCTTCGCGACCGGCGGCATCACGGGGTTGCGCGTGATGAAGAACACCTGGTCGACCCCGTCGAGATCGATGTCATCGCCCGCCGACGAGAGCTGGTCGCGCTCGATGACCGCCCGGCCGTTGGTGGTGTAGCGGTCTGAATCGAAGTCGACCGTCCCGTCGTCGGCCACGTCGACGTTGTCGAGCACGGCCGACTCGTGGGTCACCGCGTCGTAGAGGGCGGGCTGCTCGTCGGAGTCGAGGCCGATGGTCTTGACGAACAGGCCGTTGCCCTCGCTGCCGGCGACGGTCCCGTCGGGCAGCAGCGCGCAGACGTCGTCCTGGAGCATCGTGGCTTCCTCGGGGTCGTCGAGCCGGAGCCCGTGGGCGGTCAGCGTGGACTTGCCGGTGGCCGAGAGCCCGAGGAACGCCTGGCCGACCGTCTCGAGGTCGCCGTCCTCGTTCTTCAGGCGGACGCGCTTGCTCCCGGCGTGGAGGCCCAGCCCGCCCTCCCGCTTGGCGTAGTACATGAACAGCCGGAGGAACGACTTCTTGGCCTCGCCGGTGTAGTCGCTGCCGAGGACGGCGGTGACCCCCTCGTCGGGCAGGATGCGGATGGCGATCTCGTCGGCGTCCGGAATCTGGACCGTCACGAAGTCGGGGTCGGGGTCGTCGTCGGCCACCGGCTCGAAGAGCTTCGCCCAGGCCAGCGCGATTCGACCGTACTCCTTCGGGACGTAGAGCCGGCAGACGTACGAGTGGTCGTCGTGGCGACCCATCCGGCGGTCGACGCAGACCATCTCGCGCTCGCGGGCCGCCTCGAACGCGTCTTCGACGTGCGCGAAGTCGTCCGCGCCGAAGTCGGCGTCGACCGCGTTCTCCGTCAGGTCGGCGTTGCGCGACCGCTCGTCGCTGACGTACGACGGGGCGCCGAACTCGGTCGTGGTCTCTAAGTGCTCGGAGAACTCGCGGAGCCGTTCCACCGACGGGCCGTACACCACGTTGTCGGCCGTCGTCGGGTCTGGAAGCGCAGTCTCCAGCGAGCGGACCGTCTTCCCGGATTCTGACATCGTGTAGTTCGAGAGTACCCTGGCGTATAATTATGCACCATTTACTCGGCGTCTCGGGGCCGCTATCTCCGATTTTTGATTTCACATCCGAGTAAATACTTTGGAATTCGTCGCGGATGGCGAGGATTGTATCCGAGTAGGCGCCGGTTATTCCAACCGACGACCGGAGGGGACGGCCGAACCGGTCTCGCACGGAAGCCGGCCGAGACCGGTCGACGCCGCCGATTCCCGCCGCCGGAAAACGGGACACCACTTTTAAGCGCGACTCGGGCGAACCCACGAACGTGGACGAGAACACCGGAGAGTTGTCGGGACTGTTCGCGCCCGAGCGGGTCGCCGTCGTCGGCGCGACCGAGAGCGAGGGCTCGGTCGGCCGCGCGATAACGGCAAACCTGCGGGCCGACTTCGCGGGCGAGACCGTCCCGGTGAACCCGAACTACGACGACGTGCTGGGGCTGGACTGCTACCCCGACATCGGCGACGTCCCGGGCGAACTGGACCTCGCGGTGATCGTCGTGCCGCCGAAGATCGCGGTCGACGCGGTGCGGCAGTGCGGCGAGGCCGGCGTCCGGAACGTGGTGGTCATCACCGCGGGCTTCGGCGAGACCGGCAGCGAGGGCGCGAGCCGCGAGCGCGAACTCACCGAGGTCGCCGAGGAGTACGATCTCAACCTGGTCGGCCCGAACAGCCTCGGCGTGATGAGCACGCCGACCGGGCTCAACGCCACGTTCGGGCCGGACAACGCGCTCGCCGGCTCCATCTCGTTCATGAGCCAGTCGGGCGCGTTCATCACCGCGGTGCTCGACTGGGCCAACGACCAGGGCATCGGGTTCAAGGACGTGGTGTCGCTCGGCAACAAGGCCGTCCTCGACGAGACCGACTTCGTCGAAGCGTGGGGCGACGACCCCGACACCGACGTCATCCTGGGCTATCTGGAGGGCGTCGAGGACGGCGGGCAGTTCATCCGGTCCGCGCGCGAGGCGACCGACGACACCCCCATCGTGATGGTCAAGTCGGGGCGGACCGAGGCCGGCGCGCAGGCGGTCTCCTCGCACACCGGCACCCTCGCGGGCAGCGAGCAGGCCTACGAGGCCGGCCTCGAACAGGCCGGCGTCCTCCGGGTCGAGAACGTCCAGGAGCTGTTCGACTTCGCCCAGATACTGTCGGGCCAGCCCCTGCCCGAGACCGACGACGTGGCCATCGTGACCAACGCCGGCGGTCCGGGCGTGATGACCACCGACGCGGTGGGCGACTCCCGGCTCTCGCTGGCCTCGTTCTCCGAGGAAACCCTGGAGGCGCTCGCCGAGGCGATGCCCGAGGAGGCCAACATCTACAACCCCATCGACGCCATCGGCGACGCCGACATCGAGCGGTTCAGGACCGCCATCGACCTCGCGCTGGCCGACGACAACGTGGGCTGTGCGGTCGTCCTCTCGGCGCCGACGGCCGTTCTCGACTACGGCGAACTCGCCGACGCCGTCACGGACCTCCAGGCCGAGCACGGCAAGCCGGTCGCGGCGGTGCTGATGGGCGGCGAGCGCACCGAGGCGGCGGCCGAGCGCCTGCGGGAGGGCGGCATCCCCAACTACTTCGACCCGGCCCGGGCGGTCCGGAGCCTCGACGCCCTCTCGCGCTACCGCGAGATCAGCGAGCGCGAGTACGAGGCGCCCGAGACGTTCGACGTGGACCGCGAGCGCGCACGCGGAATCCTGGAAACCGCCGAGGAGCGCGGCGACAACCGGCTCGGCGTCGAAGCGATGGGACTGCTCGACGCCTACGGGATTCCGACGCCCGAGGGCACCGTCGCCGAGAAGCCCGAGGACGCGGTCGCCGCCGCCCAGAGCATCGAGGGCGACGTCGTGATGAAGATCGTCTCGCCCGACATCCTCCACAAGTCCGACATCGGCGGCGTGAAGGTCGGCGTCCCGCCCGAGGAGGTGTACGACGCCTTCGAGGACCTGGTGACCCGCGCGCGGAACTACCAGCCCGACGCCGACATCCTGGGCGTCCAGGTCCAGGAGATGGTCGACCTCGACGCGGGCACCGAGACCATCATCGGGGTGAACCGCGACCCGCAGTTCGGCCCGCTGCTGCTGTTCGGCCTGGGCGGCATCTTCGTCGAGGTCCTGGAGGACACCGAGACCCGGGTCGCGCCCGTCAGCGAACGGGAGGCGACCGAGATGGTCGACGGCATCCGGTCGGCGCCGCTGCTCCGGGGCGCCCGGGGCCGCGAGCCGGCCGACCGCGACGCCATCGTCGAGAGCCTCCAGCGGCTCTCCCAGCTCGTGACCGACTTCCCGGCCATCCTCGAACTCGACGTGAACCCCCTCGTCGCCGGCCCGGACGGCGTCCAGGCCGTCGACGTGCGGCTGACCGTGGACACCGACGAACTATGAGTACTGATACCCAATGAGAACGATACTCGTCACCGCGACCGAGGAGAGCACAGGCAAGACCGCGGTCGCGCTCGCGCTGGCCGAACTGGCCGCCGAGCGCGGCCTCTCGGTCGGCTACATGAAACCGAAGGGGACCCGCCTCCAGAGCAACGTCGGGAAGACCCTCGACGAGGACCCGATGCTGGCCCGCGAGGTGCTCGGCCTCGACGCCGAGATGCACAACCTGGAGCCAATCGTCTACTCGCCGACGTTCATCGAGCAGGCGATCCGGGGTCGGGAGGACCCCGACGAGCTCCGCGAGCAGGTCCGCGAGAGCTTCGACAGCCTGGCCGAGGGCAAGGACCTGATGGTGGTCGAGGGCGGCGGGAAGCTCACCACCGGCGGCATCGTCGACCTCACCGACCCCGAGGTGGCCGACCTGCTCGACGCCGAGGTGCTGCTGCTCTCGAAGTACGCCAGGGCCGGCGACGTCGACGACGTGCTGGCGGCGGTCGACGACGTGGGCGACCGGCTGCTCGGCGTGCTGTTCAACGCGGTCCAGGACGGCAACTTCGACGGGCTCGAGACCGAGGTGGTCCCCTTCCTCGAAGGCCGGGGCGTCCCGGTGCTGGGCGTCCTTCCGCGCGAGCAGCAACTGGCGGGCGTGACCGTCGACGACCTCGCCGCGGAGCTGTCGGCCGAGCAGCTCAACGACGCGCCCGGCGACGCCTTCGTCGAGCGGTTCCTCGTCGGCGCGATGTCGGGAGACTCGGCGCTCCGGCACCTCCGGCGGACGAAGGACGCCGCGCTGGTCACGGGGGGCGACCGGCCCGACCTCCAGCGGGTCGCGCTCGAAGCTCCGGGCGTGAAGTGCCTCATCCTGACCGGCGGGTTCCGGCCGCCGGGCGCCGTCGTCGGCGCCGCCGAGGAGAAGGGCGTCCCGGTCCTGCTGGTCCAGTCGGACACCCTGACGACCATCGAGCGCGCCGAGGATGTGGTCCGGAGCGGGCGCACCCGGGACGCCGAAACGGTCGCGGTGATGGGGGACCTGCTCCACGACCACGCCGACGTCGAGGCCATCGTGGGCGACAGGGAGCAGAACGGCAGTGACGAATAAACGATCTCGAGTGTTTCGAGAGTCAATAGAGGGCTACAGGTAGAGAGTCTGAATAACTTCAATTAGTACGTATCCGACAATCAGTAGTGCAAAAAGCGCAGATCCGATCTGAACGATCCAATCCACAGTCGTTTCCGGTTCTTTCAAAGAGAAGTCTTCGACAGCTGGAGTCGTGTTTCCTCCGCCCCTCTTCGAGCCACTCTGCTGGTCATTCGCTCCGGCACCTAAGCCCATCCCGTCGAGCATCCGGTCGAGTTCGCGCTGATCCTGAATCATCTGGTCATCCATCGCTTCCAACACGCCGTAGTCTTCGTATCTGTTGAGAACCGTACTGACGTACGAACTAGAGCAATCACATCGGTCGGCGATTTCCTTGTTCGTCAGATCCGGGTTCTGATGCGCCGTCAAGAGAATCTCTCGTTGAAGGTCCGTTTTTTGACTCATTCTCGTTTTCTCCCGGTGGTGTATTCCACCGACATGTTTTATTTCAAATAATACTTAAACATTCGCCCTTCGCCAGTCAGAGTTCGACGAGAAGTGCTGATTCAAATTTTCCTAATTGAGCGGTCTGTTATCGTTCACTTGCCGACCGTCACCATCCCCTTCACGGTCTCCGGATTCGTCGCGCGCTCGAACGCCGCCTCGACTTCGTCCAGGTCCATCTCGAAGTCCACGATGCCGGCGACGTCCACCGCGCCGTCGGCGATAAGGCCGACGGCCGCGGGGTACGTGTTCCGGTAGCGGAACGACCCGCGGACGTCGAGTTCGCTGTCCACGATGCCCACCACGTCGAGCGGAATCTCCGACGCGGAGGCGAGACCGACGAAGACCACGGTTCCGCCGCGCCGGACCGCGTCGAGCGAACCGGCGATGGCAGATTCGGCGCCCGAGGCCTCGACGACGACGTCGACGCCCTCGCCGTCGGTCTCGGCCGCGACCGCCGCCGCCAGGTCCCGCTCGCCGGAATCGACGACCGCGTCCGCGCCGCGCTCGCTCGCCCGCCGGAGTTTGGCGTCGACCACGTCCGCGACGACGACTTCGGTCGCGCCGGCGGCCCGCGCCGCGGCCATCGCCAGCAGCCCGATGGGACCCGCGCCGGTCACGAGCACCGAGTCGCCCGCGCCGACCTCGCCGCGGCGGGCCGCGTGGACGCCCACGCTGAGGGGCTCGCAGAGCGCGCCCTCGCGGACGGACACCTCGTCGGGCAGTCGGTGGGCGAAGTCGGCGGGCCAGGCCACGTACTCGGCGAGCGCGCCGTCGTCCGGCGGGGTCGCCATGAACGTCACGTCCGGACAGAGGTTGTACTCGCCGCGCTTGCAGTGGTCGCACCGCCGGCAGGGGACGCCCGGTTCGAGCGCGACTCGGTCACCCGCCTCGAGGTCGGGCACTGCGTCGCCGACCGCGACCACCTCGCCCGCGCTCTCGTGGCCCAGCACCAGGGGCTTCTCGACCACGTAGTCGCCGATGCGGCCGCGCTCGTAGTAGTGGAGGTCCGACCCGCAGATGCCGACCTCGCCGACCGCGACCAGCGCCTCGTCGGGCGCGGGCTCGGGCCGGGGTCGGTCCTCGACGACCAGTCGGCCGGGTTCGGTCAATACTGCGGTGCGCATAGACGGCCCTTTGTCGGCGAGACGTAAATCGGCTCTGCGGCGGGATCGACCCCGGGACCAGGCCCGCCTGCTCGCCACCAACCCGGCGTCGGCTCGCACCTGGGAGAAACTCGGCTTCGCCGAGGAGGGCGTCCACCGCGACCGGGCGTTCACTGGCGGCGAGCACGTCGACGTGCGGTACTTCCGCGTGCTCGAAAGCGAGTAGCGGGCGAAATCGGTCCCGCTTCGATTCCCGGGGTTCGCCCGTTCTCGTCCGAGTTCGGCGGGGGTTATTTAATCCGGAAGCGAGAACCCCCTGTCGAATGTTACTCGAACGCATGCTCGCGCTGTCGACCGCGCTCGTACTCGCCGGGACGTTCCCGGTGGCCGTCATCGCGTCGCGGGGCTTCCGCGGCGCGCCGTTCGGACGAGTGCTCCGGCCGATCCCGGTCGTCGTGCTCGCGTTCGCCGCGCTGAACGCGCCGGAGGCGCTCGGCGTCGAGATCTCGGCCGGGCTCTACCTCGTCCTCTCGACGGCCGCCGTCGCGGGAACGCTCGTCGCGGCCGCCCACGCGCTCGTCCTGCTCACCGAACGGAGGAAGCTATGAGGGGCCTCCTCTCGTTCGTCTTCATCGCCCAGACCGCGACGCTCGTCGCCGCCTCCCTCCTGCTGGTCTATCCCGTCGTGGCCTACGCCCGGAACGTCGCGTACACCCGCGGGCTGCTCCTGCTGGCGAGCGCGTTCTTCCTGGTGACCGGCGCGTACACGGCGGGATTCCTGTTCGAGAGTTCGCTCGTCTCGGAGGCGCTCGACCTGGTGGCCGCGCTGCTGGCCGCCGCGGGTACGTGGCACTTCGCCCGACCGTACGTCCGGTTCGACGACGCGGGAGTCGAGGCGCCGACCGTCGGCGACCCGACCGGAGGGTTCGAGAGTGCCGGAGACGACTGACGACCGCAGGTTCGACCTGTCGCCGGGCGAGCAGGCGCTGGTGTCGGTGCCGTCGATGGGGTCGCCGCTCGACCTGCTGCCCGACGCGGCGTTCGAGAACCTGCTGGTGCTGTCGGCGACCGCATCACCAGAGAAGATCGAGTCGCTGGTCGAGCGCCGCGGGGGCGACCCCCGGAAGGTCGGCGTGGTCCCGGTCACGGGGTCGCCCGGCGAGTACGACGGGCCGCTCTGGACGACCGACCCGGTCGATCCCAGCGACCTGACCGGCATCAGCATCCGGGTCTCGAACGCGCTGGAGTACGTCTCCCGCGGCGGGTGGGTCGTCGTCGACAACGTCAACGTCCTGCTGATGTACGGCCGGGAGGACCAAGTGTTCCGGCTGTTGAACTCGGTCGTCTCGACCGCCCGCGAGCGAGAGGCCTGCGGGGCCTACTGCACGGTCCGGGACGCGGTCACCGACGAGACGTACGCCCGACTCAGGGACTGCTGCGACCGGGCCCTCGCGGTCGAGTGAAACGGGTCGTCGCGGTCGAGTATCCGGGGGTCGCTCCGTTCATTTCCGCCGATTTCGCGGGTAATATCCAAGGAAACATTCTTACGCGCCGATTCGCTACGAACAGCCAGAGATGAAACGCCGAACGTTCCTGGCGACCGGGGCGGCGTCGCTCGCCCCGGTCGCGGGGTGTCTGGGGCAGGGCGGCGGCGGTGGCGGCGACGACACCACCACGCCGTGGTCGGGGTACGGTCAGTACACGCCGACCGACGGGAACACCGACGGCTACCCGCCGGCGTTCGACCAACAGCCCTCGGAGCGCAGCATCGACACCGATTCGTTCGAGACCGTCGAAGAGGGCGGCGTTCAGGTTCCGCTGGCCCCGATAGAGGCCACCGGTTACTGGTACCGGCGGGGCGAGGCCCGGTTCGCGGACGCCCGGGGTCCGGGCTCGTACGAGGCGGCCCACGTCTACGGCGCGGTGCTGAGCCCGGCGCCGGAGCGCTACCGGACGTCGAACGACCCGTTGAACGAGTGGCCGAAGGACGACCGCATCGTCTGTTACTGCGGGTGTCCCCACCACCTCTCGTCCATCCGGGCCTCTCAGCTCATCAACGAGGGGTACGAGAACGTCTACGTCATCGACGAGGGGTTCGGCGAATGGCGGTCACAGGGGTACGCGATGGCCGGCACCGACGTGGGGAACCCGCCGAAGAAGTGGACCATCCGGGGCGAGACCGCCGCCGACCTCGCCGGCGAGAACGCGTGGGCGCGCCACCGACCGACCGAGCAGGTCGAGTCGACCGACATCGCCGCCGACGGCAGCTACGAGCTCCACCTCAAGTTCCACGGCGTCGATTCGGACTCGACCATCGAAGTCGAGACGCCGGGCTACACGGTCGAGGGGAAGCTACAGGACCTGACGGCCGGCACGGTGCAGGGATAGCTCACGGCCGCGGTCCCGGAGGTGTGAACCCGGATTCACACCTGCGCGTCGGGCGGTTCCTCGTCGTAGGGGTCCTCGAGTTCGCCCATCATCGCCTCGAACGCGTCGGTCGCCGTGACCATCCCGACGACCTCCCCGTCCTCGGTGACGAGCGCCAGCTCGTGCTGCCGCTCCTGGAATCGGTCGACGAGGTCGCTCACGGCGAGTTCGGCGTCCACCGTCAATGGCTCGGTCGCAACGTCCTCCCACGTCAGCGACCCGTCGCGGAACTCCTCCCCGCGACCGAGCAGCGGCGGCGTGTAGACGATGCCGACGAACTCCTCGAGCGTCTCGCCGATCAGCGGGAACCGGGTGTGGGGCTCGTTCCGGACCCGCCGGAGGCTCTCCTCGATGGCGTCCGCGGTCGAGAGGGCGACGATCTCCTCGCGCGGGACCATGATGTCGCGGACGGGGATCGTGTCGATGTCGAGCGCCGCGATGACCTCCTCCTCGCGCTCGTCGTCGAGACCGGCCTGGCTCAGGATGTCGCCCATCTCCCGGCGGGCGTCGCCTCGGCTCGACACTTCGCGGGCGCCCTCCTCGGTCTCGGCCTCGGTCCACGACCGGGTTATCTCGACGCCGAACAGCGACAGCAGCCACTTCGCGGTCTTGTCCGCGAGGATGATGACCGGCGACAGGATCTTCGTCCAGTAGTACAGCGGGGCCGACCCGTACGCGGCGACGGTCTTCGTCCGCTCGATACCGAGGTACGTCGGCGCCTGCTCGCCGACGACGACGTGCAGCATATTGATGATACCCAGCGCCACGATGGCCGCCAGCGCGTGGGAGCCGACGCCGGTCAGTTCGACAACGGGCGTCAGCAGCGTTGCCAGCGCGGGTTCGGCCACCACGCCGAGGCCGACGCTGCAGACGGTGATACCGAGCTGGCACCCCGACAGGAAGATCTCCAGGCGGTCGGTCATCTCCCACGCCCGTTCGAGGCCGGACGACCCCTGGAACTCGCCCTCGGTGAACTGCCTGACGCGAGTCATCGCGAACTCGATGGTCACGAAGTAGGCGTTGCCGAACAGGAGCACCAGGCCGCCGGCTACCTGTGCGAGCGTCGCGAGTTCTACCATCGACTAGATTTCCCCGCGAAATCCCGAAAAGGTTGTCGCTACTGACCGTCTTCCGGGACCCGTCGACTCAACTCGCGGACCCGTCCGACAATCTCGGAACGATCTGACGATGCCGGAGCGGTCTGACCTCTCGGTCGGGCGTCGGACCGGGCGCGCCGGCGGGAGTCAGACGACCCGGCTGGCGCCGGACTCGTCCGCGGGGCGGACGACGACGTCGTTGGGACCGCCCACGCGCACATCGTAGCCGCAGTACGTGAAGGAGACGCGGGGCTCGCTCTCGGATCGGGGCCGGTCGTCTTCGAACAGTCGGTCCAGCGCCTCGGGGTCGACGGCGTCGTGCAGCGGCGGCACGAGGTCGGTCGGCGAGCGACCCTCCGCCTCCGCCACCGCGGTCACCACTGCGGTGCTGACCCGTCGGTCGACGCCGGAATCGGTCCGCGGCGTTCGCATACTCCGTCACTGTCCCCCGGACGCCTAATAGCTTCCGTAGCCGTCAAATTCCGGCGGACGGTCGCGGCTCGCCCGGCATCGCGGCGCTGTCGCGGTCCGACGCCCGCCGAACGGCCGTCTTCGAATCAAGGCCTTTATGGACGTGCTGTTAGTACCATTCTAACAACAGCGTTGAACACATGTTCAGGCAGTCAGCCGCGCGGAGGGTCGCGTCGTGAACGCGAGCGATCTCTTCGCCGTCATCACCGAGCACAGTCGCAAAGTCATCGTGGTGCTGCTCGTCCTGACCGTGCTGGTCGGGGCGGGCGCGCCGATGGTCGAGCAGTCGTCGTCGCTCGACCAGTTCCAGAGCGATAGCACGGCCGCCCAGAAGCTCGATTACATCGAGTCCAACTTCGACACCGGCCAGCAGAACACGACGACCGTCCAGGTGATCGTCCGGGACCGGAACGGCAACGTCCTCTCGAAGGGCGGGCTGGTCGAGACCCTCGAACTCCAGCAGGCGCTGCGCGCCAACGGGACGATACGGGCGAGTCTGGCGAACGACACCCCCACGACGGGCGTGGCCAACATCGTCGCGACGGTCGCCATCCGCCAGGAGCAGGCGGCCGAGCTCCGGCAGTCGGGCGCGGAGCTCCAGCAGCGCCGCCAGTCGCTCAACGAGTCGCGGGCCGAGCTCCAGCGGCAGAGCCGGGAACTCAACCTCACCGCGGCCCGGTTGAGCGACGCGCTGAACCAGACGCGCGGGCTGCAGGCTCGATACGACCGGCTCAACGCCTCGTACCAGCAGGGCCAGGTCAACAACTCGTCGTACCGGCAGCGGTCCGCGCAGATAGAGACCGAACTCCAGCAGGTCCGGGCCGCGGCCATCGCGAGCCTGAACGAGAACCAGTCGACGACGTTCGTGCGCGCGTACGAGCAGGTCCGCGGGCTCCAGTTCCGGCTCGACCGGCTGAACGCCTCGTACCAGCGGGGCGAGGTCGACCAGTCGACCTACCGCGAGCGAGCGACCGAGATCCGATCGCAGTTCGAGCAGGTCTACCGGCTCGGGACGCGGGGCGTGCTGGCGAGCCAGTACCAGCAGCTCCAGCAGCAGGGCCAGCAGTTGCGCGAGCGCGGTCAGCAGCTCAGGGGGGACGCCGAGGCGCTGCAGGCCCAGCGCCAGCAGCTCCAGAACGCCTCCGCGCCCTCGCTGGAGGACCAGATCGAGCAGCTCCGGTCGATGAACCGGTCCGAAGTCGAGTCGACCGTCGAGACGGTACTGAGTGAGGGCGGCGAGGGCGTGGCGAGCCAGGCGTTCGCGTTCATGCCCACCTCCTACGAGCCGGGGAGCACCGAGGCCAACGCCACGATGCTCGTCGTGTTCCAGGACCTGGGGAGCGGCGGCATGGGCGGAATGAGCTCCTCGGACGCCCTCGTCGAGACCCAGATCGCCATCCAGGATCTCGCCCACCAGTCGATGGACCGGGAGGTCATGGTATTCGGGGCGGGCATCATCAGCCAGGAGACCGAGCAGTCGATGACCGACAGCATCGCCATCGTCGGTCCGCTGGCGCTGCTGTTCGTCGTGTTGACCCTGCTCGTGGCCTACCGCGACCTGCTCGACATCGCGCTCGGCGTGTTCGGCATCGGCGCGGTGCTCGTCTGGACGTTCGGCTTCATGGGCTGGGCCGACATCACGTTCAACCAGATCTTCATCGCGGTGCCGGTGCTGCTCATCGGGCTGTCGATCGACTACGCGATCCACGTGTTCATGCGCCACCGCGAGGAGCGCGAGGAACACGACGGCGAGAGCGTCCGCGAGGGGATGTCGGTCGCGCTCGCGAGCGTCGGCGTGGCGCTGGTCTGGGTGACCGCGACCACGGTCATCGGCTTCCTCTCGAACCTGGTCAGCCCCCTACCGCCCATCCAGGACTTCGGCATCGTGAGCTCGGTCGGCATCGCGGCCGCGCTCGTGGTCTTCGGCGGCCTGATTCCGGCCCTGAAGGTCGAGATAGACGGCTTCCTCGAATCCCGGGGCTGGGACCGCAAGAAGCGCGCGTTCGGCACCAGCGGCGGCGTGCTCGGGTCGGTGCTGTCGGTCGGCGCGGTCGCCGCCCGGCGGGCGCCGTACGTCGTGCTGGCGGTCACGCTGGTGCTGTCGGCCGGCGGCGCGTACGGCGCGACCCAGGTCGACACCACCTTCGACCAGACCGACTTCCTGGCCGAGGACCCGCCGGCCTGGACGGAGCGCTTGCCGGGACCGATGGTCCCCGGCGACTACTCGGCGAAGGCGAACCTCGAGTTCGTGAACCAGAACTTCCTGCGCCAGGACTCGCAGGCCCAGATACTGGTCGAGGGCGACGTCGCCACCCCGCAAGCGCTCCGGAAGCTTGAGGCCGCCACGGAGACCGCGGCCCAGAAGGAGGACGTGGTGGTCGTGCTCTCGAACGGCGAACCCCAGATCCGGAGTCCGCTCTCGGTGATGGAGTCGGTCGCCGCGCAGAACGAGACGTTCAACGCGACGTTCACCGCGGCCGACACCGACGGCGACGGCGTGCCCGACCGCAACGTCGAGCGGGTGTACGACGAGTTGTTCGAGGTCGCTCCGCAGGAGGCTGCCGGCGTCGTCAACCGCGAGGACGACGAGTACGCCGCGGCCCGGATGGTCGTCTCCGTCAAGGGCGGCGCCTCCTCGTCGACGGTGACCGAGGAGATGCGGAGCATCGCCGACGGCATCGCGGGCGACGGCCTGGACGCCACCGCGACCGGCCAGCCCATCGTCTTCGAGATCGTTCAGGATCAGCTCCTGGACACGGTCATCGAGAGCCTGCTCATCACGCTGGCGGCGACGTTCGCGTTCCTCATGCTGGCCTACCGGCTGGCCCACGGCAGCGCGACGTTGGGAGCCATCACCCTGCTCCCGGTGGCGTTCAGTGTCTCGTGGATCCTCGGGACGATGTACCTGCTCGGGATGCCGTTCAACGTCCTGACGGGGATGATCACCAGCCTGACCGTCGGGCTGGGGGTGGCCTACAGCATCCACCTCAGCGAGCGCTACACGATGGAACTCGGCCGCCGGGACACCATCTGGGCGGCGATGCGCGAGAGCGTCACCGGCACCGGCGGCGCGCTGCTCGGCAGCGCGGCGACCACGGTCGGCGGCTTCGGCGTACTCGCGTTCGCCATCCTGCCCGCGCTCCAGCAGTTCGGCATCATCACCGGGCTGACCATCATCTACGCGTTCCTCGCGAGCGTGCTGGTGCTGCCCAGCATGCTGGTGCTGTGGACGCGCTACCTCGGGCCGGGCGAGACCGGCGAGGCGGCGACGGAGCGGGGCGCCGCGGTCGCGAACGGAGGTGCCACCGAGGACTGATGGACGAGGACGACGCCATCGGAGCCCTCGAGAACCTGGGACTGTCGAACTACGAGGCGAAGGTGTTCGCCGCGCTCCAGCGACTCGGCGTCGCGACCGCCCGGGACGTCCACCGGACGACCGACGTGCCCCGGTCGCAGGTGTACGGCGCGGCCGAGTCGCTCCAGGAGCGCGGGCTGGTCGAGGTCCAGCAGTCCAAGCCCATCCAGTACCGGCCGGTCAGCCTGGAGGCGGCCCGGTCGCACCTCCGCGGCGAGTTCGAGCGGACCCAGGAGCGGGCGTTCGACTTCCTCGAGGCCGCCCGTCAGCAGGCCGGCGACGCCGACGAGCAGCGCGAGGACATCTGGACGGTCCACGGCCGGACCGCCATCGACGACCGGGTCGCGCAGCTCGTCGAGGAGGCCGAGGACAGCGTGTTCCTCGCGGTCGGTCGGAACGCCGACGACCTGCCCGACGAGGTGGCGGCCCACCTCGTGGAGCGCGCCGAGGCGGGCGTCGCGGTGACCGTCGCCGGCGACGGGGCCGCCGAACTGTTCGCCGAGACCGACGTCGAGGTTCCCCGGTTTCCGGACGACCATCCCCACGAGGGCGCCCCGGTGGGGAAGGTCCTCGTGGTCGACCGCGAGACGGTGCTGCTGAGCGTCCGGGACCGGCGGGGCGACTCCCCGCTCGCCGAGGAGACCGCCATCTGGTCGTCCGGCACGGGCATCGCCGCGGTGCTCATCCAGCTCGTCGACGGCGGACTCGGCGACGCCGCGTCGATCTGAGGCGGTCGTCGGCGGTCCGTCCGTTTTCGTCCTCGATTCGGCAGCTTTCTATCGAAGTATGTTCCCGTCCGGTCGCCAACTGTCGGCCTACGGTCCCGTCCGGTCGACTGGATTCGCCTCATAGTCAACGTTAACAGCTACCGCGTAGCAGTCCAGTCGGGGGGAACACAGTGCGACACAGACCATCCAGTGCGAGCATCGCGACCGTCGTAACGCTACTGCTAGTCGTCGCCGGCGCGACGGCCGGCGTCGGAGTCGCGGCGTCGGTCGACGCTGGGGCGGACTCGGCGACGAGCGCGGAAATCAGCGCCGCGGGCGACGACCCGTCCGGTCCGGCGTCGGTCGGCGCCCAGGCCGAGAACAACACCACCGTCACGATCCTCTCGTACAACGACATCCAGACCGCGGCCGCCGAGGACCGCAACTTCTCGCGGCTGGCGACGCTCATCGACCGTCGGCGGGCCGCCCACGAGAACCCGACTGTCCTCGTCGGCGCGGGCGACGAGGTGGGCCCGCACGCGCTCGGCCCGGTGAGCCAGTGGCGCGCGCCCGTCGCGGTGTTGAACGAACTCGACCCGGCGGCGGAGGTCATCGGGAACCACGAGTTCGACTACGGCCTCGCGGAGGTCGATAACTTCACCGCGGCCTCCGAGTTCCCGTGGCTGGCGACCAACCTCGTGAACGCCTCGACCGGCGAGGCGTTCGACGGCACCGAGTCCTACGAGATAGTCGAGCGGAACGGAACCAGAATCGGCGTTATCGGGCTCCTCGACAGGGACGCCACCTACGGGAAGACCAACATCGACTTCGCGGCGGAGGGGCTCGAACTCGGGAACTTCACCCGGGTCGGCGCGCGGACCGCCGAGATGCTGAAAGAGGAGCGCGACGTCGACGTGGTCGTCGCGCTCGCCCACACCGGCGTCCCGCAGGCAAAGCACCTCGCGAACGCGAGCGGCGCGGTCGACGTCATCGCGGTCGGCGACGACGAGATCAGGTACCCGCCGAAGGAGACGTCGGGCACGATAATCACCGAGAGCGTCGCTCGCGCCCAGTACCTCAGCGAGATCAACCTCACCGTCAGCGGCGGTGAGGTCGTCGCCTGGAACGGGCGGCTCATCGAGGTGACCGACGCGATCCCGAAGAACGAGACGGCCTCGCGCATCATCAACGAGTATCGGGCGGAGGCCCAGCTGGACACGGTAGTCGCCAGAAGCGAGGTCGAACTGAACGCTACCTTCGACGCGAACTACCACGGCGAGACCAACTACGGCAACTTCGTCACCGACGCGATGCGGAACGCCACCGGCGCGACCGTCGCCATCACCAACGCCGGCGGCATCCGCTCGGACAGCGTCTACGGTCCCGGGAACATCACCGGCGGCGACGTGTTCAACACCCTGCCGTTCGGCAACACGGTCGTCACCGTGAACCTGACCGGCGCGGAGCTGGAGGAGGCGCTGGCGAGCCAGGTCGTCACGCTGGAGAGCGACGCCGGCCGGCAGTCGGGCGCCCAGATCGGCCAGCAGGTCAGCGGCGTCCGCTTCGAGTGGGCGGCCCACAACGGGACCCGCCAGATTCGGGACGTGTACGTCAACGCGGCCGGCCCCGACGACCCCGCCGAGTGGGTCCGACTGGAGGACGACGAGACCTACGAGGTGGCGGTCAACTCCTTCATGAAGGGCGGCGGTGACGGCTACCCGCTCGAAGACGCGCCGGTCGTCGGTGAGACCGACAGGCTGCTCGCCGAGATCGTCATCGACTACATGCAGGCGAAGGGCACTATCTCGCCCGCCGTCGAGGGCCGGATGCAGCGCGTCGACGTCCACGTCGGGCGCGCGGACGTCCGCCTCGACGGGAACGGCAAGCTCGTCCTCAAGGTGCCTGCGCCCGAGGACTACGACGGCTTCGTCCCCGGCACCTTCCGGATGTCCGCGCCCGGCACGCGGTCGGTCGCCGCCGAGAACGTCAGGTACGTGCCCGGCACCGACTCGCTGCTGGTCCGGTTCGACGACGCCGAACTCGCGTCGCTCGCCGACGGTCGGGAGCGCCTGGCGCTCGACCTCTACGGCGGGTACGACTCGACCACGTACGACCGGACGTACTTCGAACACTCTGTGCTGAACGCCGACCTCGACGCCACGGTAGTCGAGCGGGGGAACGCGTCTGCGGTCATAGGGCCGCAGGCGCCAGCGCTCAGGGGGAGCGCGGGTTCGCAGATGGTCGCCGCAGAGTAGGCTAACCAATTCTCACCGACGTTATTTGCGCCCACGGAACCCGTTCGCCGAGCGGGTCGACCGGAACGGTGCGCCGCCTCGTCAGTCCTGCGTGATGTCGACGACCGACGGGTCCTCCTGGGTCGACGTCGTGAACGGCGTCACCGCCACGGTCCGCTCGGCCACCACCGACAGCCGGAGGATGAACGACACCAGGACCGCCAGCGGAGCGACGCTGAGCGCCACGAAGAACGGGAACAGCCACGCCAGTTGGGCGGCGTCGAGGGGACCGGTGTCGCCGAGAATCGCGAGTGCCAGGAGCGATATCGACGCGAATATCGTCGGGCCGCCGACGTACAGCAGTCGCCTGGACAGTCGCGCGAGCTCCTGCTGCATGTACAGGGTCTTCAGGTACTGGCGGGCCACGTCGATCTGCTTGAGTCGCGTGACCAGCGTGTCGAGTTCGTCCCGCACTTCCGGCGGAGCACCGCCCGCGTCCCGGAGTCCCGCCTTCAGTCGCGCGATCTCGGTGATCTCCTCGGAGTAGTTGGTGTTCAGAGTGAGGACGAGCGCGCTGAACACGGTCTGGTTCGACTCTTCCAGCTTCGCTATCATGGTGTCGATGTGGGAGCCGAGCGAGGTCACCACGTCGTCGATTTCGCCTTCAGCTTCGGCGTCGGTGCTCGCGTCCCCGTATTCGGCGAGCGTCCTCAGGGAGTGGTTGACGCCGTTGAACAGCACTTCGAGGAAGGCCGCGGGCGTCGCCGGGGTCGTATCCCGGTCGAGGATGCCGGTGACGGTGTCCCGGTAGTCGGTGCTCGCCTTAATCTCGGCCTCGAGTTCGCCGGGCGCGCTCAGCTGCTGGGAGATGACGAGCTGGTTGATCGAGAGCACGATGGTAATCAGGGTGAAGTTCCCGCCGATGACCGCCGCCGTCAGGTAGAGGAACGCCGTCACGTCGTACCGGTCGAACGCGACCCAGAGTTCGAGGAGGCCGAAGGCGACCAGCGCCGCGAGCACGAGCCCGCCGGCCAGCCGCATCCGGTTCCCGGTGAGGAAGACCCACTCGTGGACGACCCGCCTCCGGCCCGGGTCCTCGGACTGGGTCACCGTGTTCCCCGCCGTGTCCCAGTCCGAACTCACGTTCGTATCGCCTCCGCGGAATAGCCTGCGTTCATTCGACCGTTTCCGGGCCCATCGGTTGCGGGCCGAAACCGGCGTCGGACGGAGCGAGTGACCATCATGCGTCTTCAGGAGTACGACTGTCGGAGCACGAACGGACCGATCGCGAGGGTGTGCTTGGCGACGACCACGATGCGCAGGATGTAGGTCAGGAAGAGCAGGAACGGGACGAGCGTGACGGTGAACGCGCCCCCGACGACCCACGTGACGTTCGGCACGCCGAGCGTCGCGTTCGGAAACGTCTCCGCGCCGACGAACGCGAGCATCGACCCGGCCACGAGCAGCGCCGGAACCGCGGCGTACAGGATGTACCGCGAGAGGTCGATGAGCTCCCACTGGAAGTACAGCGTCTTGATTTGCTCGCGGGCCGGGCCGAACATGGTCAGCGCCGTCTCCAGGTCGTGGAACGCTTCCCGGTCGTCCTCGTCGAGGCTGTCGGCGAACTCCCGGGTCAGTCGTTCGACCTGGTATATCTTCCACGCGTAGTTGTAGTCGAGGGCGGCACTCAGCACGTCGAAGGTGCCGAACTGCGCCCCCTCGAGTCCGTCGAGTGCCGTGTCGGCGTTGTTCCGGAGGCTGTCGACGAGTTCGCCGACTTGCCGGCGGAGGTTCTCGTCGTCGTTGTCCTCGAGGTCCACTTCGAGATCGTCGGCGCGGCGCTTGTTGGCCTCCAGGATCTGGCTCAGGAACTGACCGGGGTCGGCTTCGGGCGCCGCCTCGAAGAGGTTGGTGGCGTAGGTCCGGAAGTCCATCGCGTCGCTCATCCGCTGGCGCTGATCGCCCAGGGGTCCGTTCTCCTGGGAGATGACGAGCTGGCTGATTGTCACGACCAGCGTGGTCCCGGTGATGACGGTCCCGATCATGGTCGAGAACATGGTCTCGACGGTGTCGGCCGACCGGATCTCGGACTGCAGCGACGGGAACATGACGGTACTGGTCAGGATGAACCCGCCGAAGACCGCCCCCGCCAGCAGGCCGGTCGCGGCGAACCGGTTGCCCCCGAGCAGGAACCAGTCGTAGAATCGGTTCAGGTCGATCCGTTCCTCGAGCGTGTTGGGCGACCGGATCTCCTCGGACTCGCCGGTCTCACTCATCGGCGGTCCCCGCGTCGGACTCGGAAACGGGTCGTCTGAACACCAGGAACTTGGTCCCGCCGCCGACGTAGTCGATGGTCTCGTCGAGCTCCCAGCCGTCGGCCGCGGCCTCGTTGAGCGCGGTCGTCGGATCGCGGGCCTCCTTCATCGAGGGTTCGCGCGGCGGCTGGACGGTGCGGTATTCCCACTGCGGGGAAGCGTTAGACTGCATTTCCGAAGAGATAGCGGCTTGCGCTCGCTAAATGTGATGGCCGTTCGCGCGAACTGCGCGCCCCTGTCGTCCGAGAGGACGGACTTCCGACGCGGTCGTTACTTCCTTGTCGGAGAACGGACTCCGGCGGATCCGAACCGGATTCCGGACGGACTGCGACGGCAGTCGGCATTCGCGGAGCGCGGACGGTCCCGACTGCTCAAAGGACGGGCAGGAGGAGGAGGAGGGCGTTCGGAGTGTGACGCCGGCGATTCAGCGCGCCTCCGCGCTCGTGGCCCGGGCCATGTAGTAGACCGCGACGCCGCCGAGCACGAGGTCGAGGACGCCGAGCACGGCGAACGCCGGCACGAGCGTGTTCCAGATGCCGCCGAACGCCGTCACGTCGATGACCGTCATCACGTCCTGGCCGAACATCAGCGCGCGGGCGGCGTCGACGCCGTACGTGATGGGGTTGAGCGCGGCGACGGTCTGGACCCATCCCGGGAGGGTTTCGAGCGGCAGGAACGCGCTCGACAGGAACAGCAGCGGGAACTGGAGGATGTTGACCGAGATCATCGTCGACTCCTGGTCGCGGGTGACCAGCGCCATGATGTTGGAGAACGCCGTGAACCAGATCGAGAAGAAGATGCCGACGAGCACGATGCCGGCGCCGCCGAGCAACCCGGTCGCGATGTACTCGCCGGGGTTCCCGCCCGCGTCGAACCACAGCAGGACGTAGCCGAACGTCAGGATGATGCAGACCTGGACGACGATGCGCATCACCTCCGAGAGCGACTTGCCGAGGAACACCGCCCCGCGGTGCATCGGCGAGACGAGCGCCTTCTCGAACATCCCCGACTCGATGTCCTCGACCAGCCCGATGCCGGAGGTGGTCGCAGCGATGAGCGACACCTGGATCGCGATGGCCGGCACCAGGTAGGTGACGTAGCTCACGTCGGCGCCGACGCTCCGACCGATGGCGCCGCCGGTGATCTGGCCGAACACCTCGGTGAACAGCACCAGGAACATGATGGGGTTCAGTAGCGAGAACGTCATCACGAACGGGTTCCGGACCGTCTTGCGGAGCCAGCGCTTGAGGTTGACCCAGGTGTCGGTCAGGAAGCCGTTCCCGGTGGTCTTCCGGCCGCGCTCGGCACCGGCGGCGGCGGTCCCACCGTCCGTCTCGGTGTCCGCACTCATTGCGATACCCCCGGGGACCGCGCGCTCCGCTCGGCCCCGGCGTCCCCATCGTCCGCGTCGGCCTCGGGGTCGTACTCCTCGCCGGTGATCGCGAGGAACACGTCGTCGAGCGTCGGGCTCCGGACGTTGAACCCGACGATGGTGAGGCCGGCGTCCCGGAGCGCGACCAGCAGGTCGGTGCCGTGCCGACGGGCCTCCGAGGACGTGACGAGGATGCCGTCGTCGGTCGGCTCGACCGCCTCCTCGTCGTCGACGAGGCGGGACTCGACGGCGATGTCGCGGGCGCGCTCGACGTCCTCGTCCGTGGGCTCGTCGAGTTCGATCTCGAGGACGTCTCCGCCGACCTGCGACTTGAGCTCGCTCGGCGACCCGGTGATCGCGATTTCGCCGTCCTTGATGACGCTGATGCGCTCGCAGAGGTGGTCGGCCTCCTCGAGGTACTGGGTGGTGAGGAAGATGGTCGTCCCCCGGTCGTTGATGCGCTCGAAGTAGTCCCAGAGCCGGTTGCGCGCCTTCGGGTCGAGCCCGGTCGTGGGCTCGTCGAGGAACACGACGGGCGGCTCGTGGGCCAGCGCGGTGGCGACGTCGAGGCGCTTCTTCATCCCGCCGGAGAAGCCCTTGGCCTGCTTGTCGGCGACGTCCGCGAGGTCGACGAGGTCCAGCAGGCGGTCGATGCGGTCGCCCCGCTCGCCCCGGGGAACTCCGTAGGCGCCGCACGCGAACTCGATGTTCTCGCGCGCGGTGAGCTCGGGGTCGATGCTCGTCTCCTGGGCCATGTACCCGATCGACTCCCTGACCGCCCGGGGCTCGTCCTCGACGTCGTACCCGTTGACGGTCACGCTCCCCTCGGTCGGGTGCAACAGCGTCACGAGCATCTTTATCGTCGTGGTCTTTCCCGCGCCGTTCGCGCCGAGGAAGCCGAAGAACTCGCCCTCGGGGATGGAGAACGAGACGTCCCTGACGGCCTCCGTCCCGTCGGCGTACGTCAGCGCGAGGTGCTGAGCGTCGATTGCGTTCACAGTACCGAAGAGCAGACTGACCCACAAATACCTTTTGAATGAACATTCAATCATACGTCGTCGAGCGGTCTGCGACCCACTGACGGCCGCTTCGGGACGAGCGGATGCGAACCCCTAAATGCCGTGATTGAATATTCAATCACATGCCGCCGGCCCACCTCTTCGAGGACGCCCCCGACGACACCCGGACCGCCATCATGAAGGCGACGTTCCTCGCCCTCTGCGAGCACGGCTACGCCAACCTCACCATCCAGCGCATCGGCGACGAGTTCGCGAAGAGCAAGTCGCTGCTCTACCACCACTACGACGGCAAGGACGAACTGCTCGTGGAGTTCCTGGAGTACATGCTGGAGGACTTCCAGGCCAACGTCCCGAGGGAGGATCACGACGACCCGGAGGAGCACCTCCGGACGATGCTCGACCAGATCCTCGACCCGGCGATCGAGGACGAGCACTACGAGTTCACGGGCGCGATGATGGAACTCCGGGCGCAGGCGTCCCACGACGAGGCCTACCGCGACCACTTCACCCGGACCGACCGGTACCTCCGCGAGAAGATCGCCGACGTCGTCCGGGACGGCGTCGACCGAGGCGTCTTCCGCGAGGTCGACCCCGAACGGACCGCCGCGCTCCTGGTGACGACCGTCAACGGGTCGATGCTCGGCCGGGTCACCACCGACGACGACGCCGAGGTGCTCCGGGCGACCCGGCGCGAACTCGACGACTACATCGACGCCCACCTGCTGGCGGACGACGCTCGCTGACGCCCCCGATTCCGTCGAAGTCGAGCGCCGGGACGAGAACGCCCCGCGACGTGCCAATCCGTTCCCCCATTTTCGGAATTCACCTCGCTCGACGCCCTACCGACGTCCGAACGGAGACGACGCTCCCGGTCCGCGGGCTCGACGACGAGGGTCCGGGCGACATCGTGGGCGCGGTCTCGACCGAGCCGGCGCCCGCCGCGTTCGTCGACTGCGTCCGGGAGAACGGGCCTGAGCGCGACCTGTAGGACCGTCCCCTCTCCCGGGGTCGACTTCCCATCGATACCCCGACAGTTTTCTCGGTCGACCGCGTACCCCACCGCATGTCGTGGCTCGCGGTGGCGGCGCTGGACGACGCGCTCGATGCGACGAAGGAGCTGTTGTTACCGGTGGACGCCCGCCAGTGGCTCACGCTCGCGGTCGTCGTCTTCTTCCTGGGCACCGGTGGCGGCGGCGGGGGCTCGGCGTCGGCCGGGAGTTCGACCAGCGCGTCGTCGGGCGGGAGCGGCGACCTGCCCGTCCCGCCCGGTGTCGAGCCGGACCTGCCGTTCACCTTCCAGGAGGTGCTGCCCGTGCTCGCGGTCGCCGTCGCGCTCGCGCTGGTCGTGGGCCTGCTGTACGCGCTGGTCGGGTCGACGATGGAGTTCGTGTTCGTGGAGTCGCTCCGCCGCCGGCGCGTCGGCATCCGCCGGTACGCCAGCCAGCACTTCGGGCGGGCCGTGCGGCTGTTCGCGTTCCGGGCCCTGCTGGGGCTGGTCGTCGCGGTGCCCGCGCTCGGACTGGTGCTCGGCGCGGTGTCGCTCGCGACCGCCGGCCAGGGGGTCGGCGACGGCCTGGTCCTGCTACTGGTACCCCTGCTGGTCGTCGCGGGCGTCCTCGTCGCCTTGGTCGACGGGTTCACGGTCAACTTCGTCGTCCCGGTGATGGTCCTCCGGAACGTCGGCGTCGTCGAGGGGTGGCGGCAGTTCCGGCCCGCGCTGACCGACCACCTCGACGAGTTCGGCGTCTACCTCCTCGTCCGGATCGGCCTCTCGTTCCTCGCGGGCGCGCTGGCCTCGATGGCCGGCGCCGTCGTCGGCGTGCTGCTCGCGGTGCCGCTCGCGATACTGGGACTCGTGTCGGTCCCCCTGCTCGGCGGTCCGGAGGCGGTCCTGGCGAACCCGGCCGCGCTGGCGGTCGGCGTCGGCGCCCTGCTCGTCTACGTCGCGCTCGTGACCGCCGCCATCGCGGTGGCGTTCGTGCCGGTCCAGACGTTCCTCCGGTACCACTCGCTGTTCGTCCTCGGCGACGTCGAGCCGGACCTCGACCTGATTCCCGAGCTCCGGCGAGACGTGCGCGAGGGCGGGAGCTCGGGGACCAGTCGGTTCCGGTAGGTAGGCTTCGAGAGCCGTCGACGATGGGGGCTCGTAGCAGGAGTCCCGGCGGGCGGCCCGGCCCTCAGCGTTTCAGCTTCGCGCGGAGCTGCCGGGTGACGGCGTCGTCGTCGAGGAGTTCGCCGTCCCGACGGACGTGGACCACCGGCGCGTCGTCCATCCGGAGCCACTCGCCGTCGCCCTCGCCCGAGACGGTCACCGATCCCGAGGATCTGCCGAGACATTCGGACGCGCCGTCGAGAGTCAGCGGGTCGGCGCCGACCTCGGACGCGACGATGGGGATGGCCTCGAGGTGCGGGTCGACCTCGCGCAGCACCTCGCGGTACTCGCGGACGAGTCCGACAGCGGTCTCGGCCGCGTCGGCGGAGGGGAACGAGGCGCCGCGGACGGGCACGGGGCGCTTGTCCGAGAGCGGACAGACGACCGCGAAGTCGCCGTCGGGGTCGGTCAGCTCGTCGATCCGGCTGCGGAGGGGTTCAAGGCGGTCCGGCATGGCGGTTCGGGTGCGACACTGCCGACCAGCAGCTAAGAGGTTTCGGAATCGGCATCGGCCGCGATACTGACAGGAACGTCCGACCCGACGTTCGTCCCGTTCAGACCCGCGAGCAGAGGTGGTCGCGGACCGCGCGCTGGCAGTCGGCGAGGACCGCGTCGAGCCGGGCGAGGTCCGCCAGCCCCGGGTGGTCGTCCGGGAGGTCGACGTAGAGGTGATCGAGCAGCTCCGACTGGCGGATTCCGGTCAACCCGTCGTGGCGCGCGCCGCGGATCGCGGCCTGGCGGTCGGCCGCGAGCCGGTCGCACGTCGCCCGGAGTTCGGCGAGCCGGTCGTGGCGCTCGCGCAGCTCCTCGAAGCCCAGCTGGAGCAGCGGCGTCTCGTCGGCGCCGACTACTTCGTCGACGATCCGCTCGAGCTCGTCGCCCAGTTCGGCCAGCCGCTCGCGCTCGGACTCGATGGCGTCCGCGAGCAGCCGGCACTCCCGGCGCCGCTGCTCGGCCCGCGAGACCAGCTGGGACTTCAGCCCCGGCGTGAGCCCGCCCGCCGCCGGCGAGAGCGCGGTCGTCAGCTCCGGCGACAGCTCGTCGGCCATCGCCTGCTGGAGCGACTCGGGTTCGGCGTAGGGCACCACCGTCTCGCGGAACGCCTCGCGGACGCTCTCGGCGGCGCCGGCCGACCGCGCCGGCGTCCCGGACGCGACGACGGCGGTCTCGGTCGCCCTCGCGGCCGCCGTGTTCGCGGTCCCGGCCTGCCGGCCGGCCTCGGCGGACACGCCGGCCACCCGGTCGCCGAACGCGTCGAAGGCCTCGACCTTCTCCTCGATCCGGTCGCGCTCGGCCGCCGCCCGCTCGACCGCCTCGGGCGTCCGCAGGTCGACCACCCCCTCGGCGGCCGCCGGGACGTCGACGGTCATAGCTTCGAGTCGAGCTGGCGCTCGACCGCGTCGTCCGGGAGCGGTTCGCCGTTCCGGCGGACGTGGACCAGCGGGGCGTTGTCCATCCGGAGCCACTCGCGCTCGCCGGCGCCCGAGAGGGTCACCGACCGGGAGGTCCGGGGCAGCCCGTTCGCGCGCTGGCCCGCCGCCCGCTCCCGGGTCGAGACCAGGGTGAGCGGGTCGCCCGAGCGCTCGTACACCGAGAGGCAGTACTCGGGGAGGGAGGGGTCCGATTCCCGGAGCGTCTCGCGGTAGGTCCGGGCGAGGGCGGCGGCCTCGCGCGCGGCGTCCTCGGTCGGGAACCGCCTGCCGGTCAGCGGCGCAGGGCACTCGTCGGTCTCGGCGCACGCGACGTAGAAGTCGCCGTCGTCGTCGGCTAGCTCGCCGATGTTCCGGCGGATGGTTTCGAGGGCGTCGACCATGGTTTAGGCTGGCCTAATCTATGTTAGGTGGGCCTAAAAGAGGTTTCGGTCGGGGCGGTTCGGCCCGGGTGTTGCCGTCGCTATCGGAGGCGGTGACGCGGGCCGTAATCCGGGACGGCGCGGTCAGAACGGCGTGTACTCGTCGAGCAGCGCGACCAGCTCGGCCTTCTCGACCGCGCCTTCGAGGCGCTCGGCGCGCTCGCCGTCGGCGTACACGTCGAACGTCGGCGTTCCCTCGACCCCCTGCTCCAGCGCCAGCTTCTGGTGGTGGACGACGTTCACCTTCGCCACCGCGGCGAACGTCTCGCGCGCGACCGACTCCACGACCGGGTGGAGGCGCTGGCCGGCCCCGCGGTCGGCGTAGTAGTGGACCAGCACGACCTCGTGGGCCGCCACGGTCTGCTCGAAGTTCGTCGAGCCGTCGACGTAGACCGGCGCCGGGGGCGCGCCGAGGCCCTGCTCCCGCATGAGCTCGCGCTTCTTCTTCTCCCGGACCGATTCGAACTCCTCGTCCATCGGTGTTCGGGGGTTGTGAAGGGGGTGACTTAGTTCTGCGGTCCGCTTCTCAGCCCCGATAATCCGTCGCTGACCAGCAGCACCGCGCGGACCGTGCTCGCAGACGGCCGACCGCGCCTGTCAGTCCTGACGGTGCTTCGCTCGGTCCCTGCTGGCGCTCGAATCGCCGTCAGTTCCGGTCAGTTCCTCCAGCAGGAACTGCGCCTGCTCCTTGTCCAGCGGATCGTTGGCGTTCCCGCAGTGCGGCGACTGGACGCAGGCCGGACAGCCGCCGGTCGACTCGCAGTCGCAGGCCGCGATCATCTCGGCCGTGTTGGCCATCAGGGCCTCGACCGTCTCGTAGCCCTCCCGGACCAGGCCGACGCCGCCGGGGTAGCCGTCGTAGATGAAGATCGTGCTCCGTCCCGTGTGGGGGTGCAGCGGCGTCGACAGGCCGCCGATGTCGCCGCGGTCGCAGAGCAGTTCGAGCGGGAACAGCGAGATCATCCCGTGCTCGGCGGCGTGGATGCCGCCGTCGAAGTCCCCGGCCTCGCGCATCGCGCTCTCGACGTCACCGGGCACCGTGAAGTACAGCGCCTTCGTCCGGAGCGACAGCTCCGGGAGGTCCAGTGACTCGCGGGCCAGCGTCTCGCCCGACCGGTCGCGGCGCTCGAAGCCGGTGATCTGCTTGCGCATCGTCACGTCGGCGAACCGGACCGGCACGTCATCGCGGGTCGAGAGCCGCTTCTCCCGGAGGTCCTCCTCCACGGTGATCTGCTTCTCGTGGAGCACCCTGGTGTGGTAGTCGGCCCACGTCGGCGAGAGTTCGGCCACCTCCTTGCCGAGGTCGAGGTCGACCACCTCGTAGGACTGGCCCTGGTGGTGGTAGATGGCGCCCGGGTGGGCGTCGGTCAGCGCGTCCTCGAAGGGGAGGCTGGCGATGGTCTCGCCGTTGGAGCGTCCGCCTGAACTCTGTGAAGGTGGGCTCGAAGCGGCTCTGCCGCTTCGGCGGTCGACCAGGTTCACCTCGCGGTCGTCGATGGACCGCAGGCTCATCTCGTGCTGGGGACTCCCGTCACCGTCGTAGGTCCAGCGGACTCCCCCGGAGGTGGTCCGGCGCTCCAGCAGTCCCCGTTCTTCGAGGTTGGCGACCAGATCCGGAAACGTCGCCCCGAAGTACTCCTCGTCGTCGGGCGAGAGCCACGTCTCGCGGGCGGCCGACAGCACGTGGTCCGGCAGCAGCTGGTCGTTCGCCGGGTTGACGACCGCGCGCTCGGGGTTGCCTTCGAAGAGGTCCCCGGGGTTGGCCATCAAATACTGGTCGAGCTGGTCTTCACCGGCCACGAGCGCGACGAGGCTCGGATCGTCGCCCCGGCCCGCGCGGCCGGCCTGCTGGAACGCCGCCATCCGCGTGCCTGGGTAGCCGTCGAGCAACACGGCGTCGAGGCCGCCGATGTCGACGCCGAGCTCGAGCGCGTTGGTGCTCCAGACGCCCCGGACCTCGCCGTCGTTGAGTCCCTCCTCGATCTCCTTGCGCCGGTCGTTGCCGAGCGCGGCCTGGTACGCGGTCACGTCGGGCGCGAGGTCGCCCCGGCCGCGCTCGCGGAGCGCGCTGGCGCTCTCCATCGCCCACTGCTCGGCGGCCTGCCGGGCCCGGGTGAACGTCAGCGTCTGGTGGTCCTTCGAGACGAGGTCGGCGAACAGGCGCTTGGTCTCGGCGTGGTTCGACTTCCGGCGACCCGAGGTGCCCGCCTGCGGATTCTCGTACTCCGGCGGGTTCCAGAGCAGCCAGTGAGTCGGACCGGTGTCGCTCACGTCCTCGTCGATCAGTTCGTAGCTCGATTCGGCGGTTCCGGTCACGGTCGCGGCGTGCTCGACGGGGTTGCCGATGGTCGCCGAGCAGCAGACGAACTGGGGGTCGGCGTCGAATCGGTCGCAGACCCGTCGGAGTCGTCGGAGTACCAGCGCGACGTGACTGCCGAACACCCCCCGGTACTCGTGAACCTCGTCGAGCACGACCGTCTCGAGCCCGCCGAAGAACCAGTCCCAGAGCCGGTGGGCGTGGGGCAACAGCGCGTAGTGGAGCATGTCGGGATTCGTCAGGACCACCGTCGGCTGACGGTCCCTGACGGCCCGCTTCTCGCCCTTGTCGAGTCGTCCCGTGTACTGGGCGACCGAGACCCGACTCCCGAATCCCAGGTCGCGTTCGAGTTCCGAGAGCGTCTCCTCCTGGTCGTTGATGAGCGCGTTCTGGGGCGCGACGTAGAGGGTCCGGCCGCCGTGGTCCATCGCACGCTCGAACGCCGGCACCGTGTACGCGAGGCTCTTCCCGCTCGCGGTCGGCGTGGCGAGGACGGCGTTCCGCCCCTCGCGGACCGCCTCGACCGCCTCGGCCTGGTGGCGGTAGAGCGCGTCGATGCCCCGCGATTCGAGCGCGCCCTCCAGTCGCGGCTCGAGGTCGATATCGCGGAAGTCGCCGTTCCGGCCGGGCAGCGTCCGGCGGGCCTCGACCTGCCCGTCGTAGTAGGGCCGACCCCGGAGCCAGTCGATAGTCTCGTCCACGCCTCCGCGATAGGGTCGGGGTACCTAACCGCTTTCGCCGCGGAGCGAAAGTGAACGACCGGCGGCGAACGACGAGGCCGACGCGCCGAGCGCATAATCGAGACGGTCGCGACTCGCCTCCGAATGGGCGACAGGGCTCAGCGAGAACTTCTCCTGGCGAACAGACGGCACCTGCACCCATCTGCGCGAGGAGTCGTGCCGTGCTCCCGCTGTTCTCCTCGCGGCGAATCTCACGTCACGGCCGGGGTTGGTCGCGCCTTCGCATTTCAAGGTTCGTGCGGGGCCAGCGTCCGACCTCTCCGGCGCGGCGGCGTCGCGTTCGACCGAATTGGGATGTCACAAAACTTATCTTGGCGATTCTCTAATTTAGGTTCGAATGACAGGACGTCGGAGTCGGCGGGCCCTCCTCCGAGCCGGTGCGCTCGCGATGACCGGCGTCGCCGGGTGCCTCGGCGGTCTCGACGGCTGGCCGGACGGGACCGGGACCGAGAGCCATCGGCCCGACAATACCACCGAGGGGCAGGGCACGCGGCGGACGACGGACACGCCGACCGCCGAGGCGCCGGCGGTCGAACTCGACCCGGTCGGGGTCCGGTCGTCGTTCTTCTACCTCGAGAGCCCGGACGCCGTCGGCGTCGAGGCCGACGATGGGGTCCAGTTCGCGTTCGTCCGGGTCCGCCCGCGGACCGACTCGCCCCGACCCAGCGACCTCGCGCTGGTCGCCGACGGGCGTCACTTCTGGGGGACCCTGGCGCCGGGCGACGTCGGCGGTCCCCGGCGACTCACCGACCTGGGGTCGGTCTACCGGGCCGCCGAGGCGTCGGCGGGCTGGGTCGCCTTCGAGGTGCCGAACCCGCTCGACGCCGACGCGGTCGCGCTGACCTACGACGGCCGGGACCGGTCGCTCGGCGCGTCGGTGGTGTCGGCCCTGCGCGCGCCGCCCGCCGACCTCGAACTGACCGGGTTCGACGCGCCGGAGCGAGTCGCCCGCGGCGCGTCGTTCGACGTGTCCGTCGGGGTCGAGAACGTCGGCGAGGGCGACGGCGTCTTCCGGGCCAGTCTGAACGAACTCGGGCCGGAGCACGGCCCCCATCGGACGTCGGTGGCTGTTCCCGCGGGCGAGCGACGCGAGCGGACGTGGACCGTCGACGCGCCGGACTCGCCCGACGCCGAGCGGGTGCGCCTCGGGCTCGATTCGGTCGCGGGCGACCGGGAGACGACCGTCGAGGTGGTCCCCGAGACCGCCTCCCGGGGTACCACCGGCGGTGGCGATTCTGACGTCGTCCGGGACGGGCGACGCTCGCCGGCAGGCGACACCGGCGGTGACGGCTGATCGGCCCGGTCTGGCGAGCGACGGTCGGCCAGCGGTCGGCGCGTCCGACTCCACCTCTCGGCGACTCGAACGGAGTTTCCGGATTCGGAACGTGTGTTCGTAATCTGGAATGAAATATTAAGGGATTGAGAGCCGTCCGTTCGTCCGGGGGAGACACGAATGGCAGACGACGAACGACGACACGGCTCAGGCAGCGTCGAACCGGGCGATACGAGTAAGCGAGTGGGAATGGAGGCACTCAAGGAGCGCGGCCTCGACCCGGAGGAGCTCCGGGAGCGACTCATCGACGCCATCGGCGCGGAGTTCAGCACGTACTACTACTACACCAACCTCCGGATGCACCTCGCCGGCCACGAGGACTACAAGGAGATAACCGAGGACGCGCGACTGGAGGACCGCGCGCACTTCGAGCTCGTCGCGCCGCGGGTGTACGAGCTCGGCGGCTCGCTCCCCGGCGACATCGGCGACTTCATGGGGCGGGCGTCGTGCCCGCACGCGGAGCTTCCGACGGCCTACGAGGGCGATGAGCCCGACGAGATCGGCGAGGACGCCGACGCCGAACTGATCCTGGAGACGCTCCTCGAGGCCGAGCGGTGCGCCATCCGGACCTGGTCGGAGATCTGCGACATGACCCACGGCAAGGACCCGCGGACCTACGACATGGCCAGCCGCATCCTCCAGGAGGAGATCGAGCACGAGGCGTGGTTCGTCGAGCTCCTCTCGATGGAGCGCGACGGCGAGGCCAACCCCGCGGGCCACTTCGTCCGCGGCGAACCCGGCGAGGCGCCGTACTCGACCAACCGCCGCATCAACGACTCCGCGTAACCGACGCGGTAGCGCACTCGGCGTAACGGCCGACACGCGACTCGCGTCGTGGCCGCTTTTTTCGGCCGGGCCCCAACACGTTCATCCCTCGGTGACCACTACGCGAGTCCGTGAGCAGCTACAGCGTCGCCATCGAGATTCCGGACGACTGCGACGTCGAGCAGGCCGGCGAGACCGTCGAGATCGAAGTGCCCGAGACCGAGTACGTCCTCGCGGCCGCCCGGAGCGAGGGCGTCTGGCTCCCGGCCGACTGCCAGCAGGGGTGGTGCACCACCTGCGCCGCCGAACTGCTGGAGGGCGAGGTCGACCAGTCGGACGCCCAGCGGTACTTCGAGGAGGACGAGGAGGCCGGCATGATACTGCCCTGCACCGCCAAACCCGAGTCCGACCTCCGGATTCGGGCCTGCCAGTACGAGGAGATGCTCGACCACCGCGCGGCCCACGACAGGCCGCCGGGTCGGTCGAAGCGCTGACCGACCCCCGTAGCTCTACTCTCTTCTGCCGGACGTCCTCCCGTCCACCCCACCGCAGTTTTACGATTTCCCGCCGTACAGCCGGGTATGAGCGACTACCACGGCGTGCTCGTGTACGACGGGGAGTGCCCGTTCTGCTCGGCGGCCGCCACCGCGCTCCGGCGCGTCGAGGGCGTCGGCGCCATCGAGTGGGCGGACGACCCGGCCCAGGCGTTCCTCGAGGCCCAGTTCGGCGAGGCGCCGTTCGCGCTGGCGTTCGCCGACGAGCGCGAGCAGCGCGTCTACGTCGGCCGGGAGGCGGCCCGCGAACTCTGCGACCGCGCCGGGATGCCGGTGCTGGTCCGGGACATCGTCGGCGACAACTACGAGTCGATAGCCGACGCCGTCCGCACCGTGACCGGCGTCGAGGACGACCCCGACCCGTACCACGGCGAGTACCCCATGGCCGACGCCGCCGCCGAGGCGTTCGACGCGCTGGCCGCGAACGCCTGGCACACCGCGAAGGTCAGCCGGTAGGGCACGTCCTCCCGCTGTCTGCAAAGTTCGCGACCGTCACCAGAATCCGCGAACACGGTTAAGTCGGTCAGCGTCCTTCCGTAGGGACGAGTCATCATGGCGGGAGAGACCGAAGCACGCGACCGACAGGCCCGGGACCGCGTCCGCGACGTCAACAAGCGATATCTGAACCCTGCGGCGATGCGACTCGCCGGCCGGCGCGGGATGCCGTACGGCATCGTCCGCCACGTCGGCCGGCGGTCGGGGGAGCGCTACGACACGCCCGTGCTGGTGGGGACCCGCGGCGACCGGTTCGTCGTCCCCCTGCCGTACGGGACCGACACGGACTGGTACCGGAACGTCCGGGCGGCCGACGAGTGCGTCGTAATCTACGGCGGGCACGCCTACCGCGCGGAATCGCCCCGACTCGCGGCTCCGGCCGCCGTCTCGGGGGTGTTCCCTGCGTGGCAACGGCGGCTCATCGAGCGCGCCGGCGCCGACCAGTACCTCCGGATGGACCGCGCCGAGGAGCTCCCGGCGGAGTACCGCGGCGCGACCGAGCGACATCCGGCCGGGCCCGCGGTGGCCGGCCTCGCGGGCGCGGCGCTGGCGGCGTGGGTGCTGTGGCGGGTCGCGAGGAACCGCGGGCGATAGCCGGGAATCGGCGATACGCCGGTCGCTCGCAGCGACCGGTTCTCAGTCCTCGGCGGGGCCGCCGGGGTCGGCGACCGAGTCGGCTTCCGCGGACTCGTCCCCGACCCCGCGCGCCGACGTATTCCCACCCACTTCCGCGTTGTCTGCGAGGCGAACCCGACCGCCGTCCGCGGTCTCGGGGAACATCTTGCCCGGATTCAGCGTGTCTCGCGGGTCGAACGCGCGCTTGAGCCGGCGCATCGCCTCGACCGACGCGGCGCCGTGCTCGGCCTCCAGGAACTTCCGCTTGCCGAGCCCGATGCCGTGCTCGCCGGTCGCGGTGCCGCCCATCTCGATGGCCTTCTCGACGGTGGCCGCGTACACCTCGGCGCCGGCTTCGACCTGGGCCTCGTCGTCCTCGTCGACCAGCACCGTGTAGTGGAGGTTGCCGTCACCCGCGTGGCCGAAGCACGGGACCACCAGGTCGCGGTCGTCGGCGAGTTCCTTGACGTACGACACCATCTCGGGGTAGTCGCTGACGGGGACGGTCACGTCGCCGGGGTGGAGCGCCGACAGGTCGGGGTCCCAGAGCTGGACCGCGTAGGCCAGCTCCTTGCGGGCCGCCCAGAGGTCGTCCATCTCGTCTTCGTCGGCCACGTCGAACCGCTCGGCGTCGTGGTCGCCGAACACGCCGCGGCAGAACTCGATCTCGCGCTCGACGCCGTGGTTGGCGTGGAACTCCAGGTAGACCGCGGGCACGTCGGGCAGGTCGGTACCCGTGTACGCGTTGGCCATCCGGGCCGAGTCGGCGTCCATGAGCTCGATCTTCGCCACGTCCACGCCCGAGCGCACCGCGTCGAAGACGGCCGCGGCCGCGTCGTCCAGCGTCGGGAAGAGCGCGCGGGCGCCCCGTATCTGCTCCGGCCGGCCCGCGAGTTCGAGGGTCGCGCGCGTCACGACCCCGAGGGTACCCTCGCTCCCGACGAGCACGTCCTTGAGGTTGTAGCCGCTGGAGGTCTTGACCGCCCTGCTACCCGCCGTTATCACCGAGCCGTCGGCGAGGACCGCCTCCACCTCCAACACCCAGTCGCTCACCTCGCCGTACTTGACGGTCTTCATGCCGGAGGCGTCGTTGGCTATCATCCCGCCGATTGTCGAGATGTCGCCCGACGAGGGCAGCGGCGGGAAGAACAGCCCCTCCGAGGCCACCGCCTCGTCGACCGCCGCGCCGTAGACGCCGGGTTCGACGTCGACCTGGAAGTCGTCCGGGCGGACCTCGAGCACCGAATCCATCCGGGACAGATCGAGGCTGATGCCGCCGCGGGCGGGCACGGCGTTGCCCTCCAGGCTCGTCCCCGCCGCGTAGGGCGTGACGGGGACCCGCCGGTCGTTCGCGGCCGCGAGGACGGCCGACACGTCGGCGGTCGATTCCGGCCAGACCACGGCGTCGGGGGTGACGCCCTGGTCGCGCTCCTCGGCGCCGAAGTCGGTCGCGTGGTTCTCGCGGGCCGAGTCGCCGAACGACGCCTCGCCGTCGAGGGCGAGGTCCGCGAGGAACGAGCAGTCGTGTGCCATACGCTACCGTGGTTCGGCGGCGGCTTAAACGTTTGACCGGTCAGCGTCCGTCCAGTTCGCGCGACCGGCTCAGTCCATCGGAACCTCGGCGTCGCGCTCGCCCGCCGAGACGTCCCACCGGCTCCCAGCCCGCTCGTGGATCTTCATCTCCACGGGGTTCCGCGGCCGGGCGGTGATGCTGGGTCGCAGGTCGAGCGCGGGCGACGAAATCAGTTCGAGGTGGTACTCCTGCAGGATGGCCGCGAGCACCATCCGGGCCTCCAGCAGCGCGAACCGGTCGCCGACGCACCGGCGCGGCCCGGCCGCGAACGGGAAGTACGCCAGCCGGGGCAGCGACTCGCGGAACTCGTCGGTCCAGCGCTCGGGGCGGAACGCCATCGGGTCGTCGTACCACCGCGGGTCGCGGTGGACGACGTGCTGGCTCATGCTCACGGTCACGCCAGCGGGAATCCGGTAGTCGCCGACCTGGTCGTCCTCGACCGGTTCGCGGACGATGCCCGGGACGGGCGGATAGAGCCGCATCGACTCGGTGACCACCTGCTCGAGGTATGTTAGGTCGTCGAGGTCCGCGACCGTCGGGGGCTCGCCGCCCAGTTCCTCGTCGAGTTCCGCGACAAGCTTGCGCTCGACGCCGCCGTGCTGGGCGAGCAGGAAGAAGGTGAACGTGAGCGCGAGCGCGGTGGTCTCGTGGCCCGCCAGCAGCAGGGTCATCACCTCGTCGCGGACCTGCCGGTCGGACATCGCCTCGCCCGACTCGTCGCGGGCCGAGAGCAGCATCGACACCACGTCCTCGTCGGTCGGGTTCCGCCGGCGCTCGGCGACGATGCGGGCGACGACCCGGTCGAGGGTCTCGACCGCCTTCTCGAAGCGGCGGCGCTGCGGGGTCGGCACCTGCTCGGGCAGCAGGTCGGTCATCGAGAACTCCGAGGCCGCCATCACGACCTCCAGGGCCGCGCCGACCCGCTCGGACTCGTCGCTGAGGTCGACGCCGAACAGCGTCCGTCCGACGATCTCGAGCGTCAGCGCGGTCATCTCCGAGTGGACGTCCCGGGTCTCCGCGTCGCGCCACGTCTCGGTCGTGCGCTCGGTGGCGTCGACCATCATCTCGGCGTACGTCGCGATGCGGTCGGGGTGGAACGAGGGCTCGACCAGGTGGCGCTGGCGCCGCCAGAACTCCCCCTCGCTGTTGAGCAGGCCGTTGCCCAGTACCGGGCCGAGCGTCTCCTGGAACGCCTCGCCCTTCACGTAGTTCTGGTTGTTCCGGACCAGCACGTGCTCGATGTGGTCGGGGTTCGAGAGGTGGTACGTCCACCCGCCGGGGAACTTCCACCGGACCACGTCGCCGTACTCGCGGTGCATCCGGCGCTCGAAGCCGAACTGGTCGCGCGCGAACGCCGGGAGGCTGCCGATGAACGGGAGACCGTCGGGACCGGGAGGGGCCCGACCGCGCGCTCGCTGAGTCATGCTTGCCGGTAGGCGCTACAGTGCCAAGTAGCCGGCGCTAGCAACGATTTCCAACCCATCTCGGGTTCACAACGCGTCCGATGTACGGACCATTCCGAGCCCCCGACCCGGTTCTCCACAAAGTTCTTGACAGCACCGCAAGAACTTCAGAACATGCCCTTCGACGAAAGCCCTGACCCCGCGAGCGACGAGGAAGGTTGCCCGAAGTGCGGCCACACCGACACCGACGTCGGCACCATCTCGACCACCGGCGGCGGCCTCTCGAAGATGTTCGACATCCAGACCAACCAGTTCCAGGTCGTCTCGTGCCTGAACTGCGGCTACTCCGAACTGTACCGCGACACCGGGTCGGCGGGCAGCGACGTCGTCGACGTGTTCCTCGGCTGACCCGGCTCCGCCGATGTTCGAGCTGTTCGTCGTCGCGCTGATGCTGCTGCTGACGGTCGGCGGCGGCCTGCTGCTGTACGCCATGGTCGACGCCGAGAAGAACGAGCGCCGGGTCATGGACCGCGAATCGGCCGAACGGGTCGCCCGCCGCGATACCGACACTCGCGGCAGCGATGAGACCGACCCCAGCGCACCCCCGAACAACGACCTCGACGCTTCGGGGAACGCCGAACGCGGGAATCACTGGGGAAGCGACCGCGACGAGAAGTGAGGAGAGAATCCCTGCGACGACGAGAGCCGACTACTTACTCTCCCAGCCCGCGCGCCGCGACCGCCCGCCGGAGGCCGACGAACGCGACCAGCGCGACGAGCACGTAGGCGACCACCGAGAGGTGGGTCAGCCCGGTCGGGCTCCCGATGGCGAGCTTCGCCACCGCGTTCGGCGGCGATTCGGGCAGCAGGTAGGTCGCGCTGAACGCGACCAGCACGCCCATCGAGAAGAGGAACTGGGCCTGCTTGCGCTCGCGGACCGCCAGCGCGACGGTCGCGCCGAGCGTGACCACGCCGACCGACAGCCCGGTCACCAGCACGAGAATCTCGACCGGGTTGGCGACCGCCGTCCCGTTGAACGACAGCAGCGCCAGCCACGCGCCCGCCTGGACCGGCGCGAGCGCACCCATCGCCAGCATCTTGCCGTCGACGATGTCGGTCGGTGTCAGCGGCGTCACCCGGAGCAGTTCGAGGGTGCCCCGGTCGAACTCCTCGGCGATGGCGTCGACCGCGACGCTCCCGCTGAGGAACACCGGCAGGAACGTCAGCAGCGGCACCAGCACGGTGTAGGTGAACCCGAAGTAGGGGCTCGACGACGAGTCGGGCGGCAGTTCGACCGGCTGGCGCTCCAGCCGACTGGAGAGCCGACCGCGCTCGTGGCGCTCGAACGCCTCCATCACGCCCTTTATCTGGGTGACCACCAGCGTCGTCCGGACGTTGCCGTCGGGCGCGATTGCACGCACCCTCGCTCTCCCGTCCGGGAGGCGGTCGATCCGGAGGACGGCGTGGATCTCCCCCCGTCGGAAGTCGGTCATCGCGGCCTCCTGGGTGCCGTACTCCAGCGCGCGCCAGCCGTCCTCGCGCTCGATGACGGGCGCGAGGTCGTCGCCCGCGTCCCCGGTGACGCCGAACTCGACGACGAACTGGTTCGACACCGAGCCGGGGTCGTACAGCGACACCAGCCCGACCGCGAGGAACGACGAGAACGCCGCCACGAACAGCTGGATCAGGATGGCGAGCACGATGGTCTTCTCGCTCCGGAGCGACGAGAGCTCCCGTCCGGCGACCGTCAGGCGCTTACCCAAGGTAGCTCACCACCGTTAGGTTGTAGGCGGCGTGAACGAGCGTCGCCGCCGCCAGCGTCCCGACGTACCAGTTGCGGTCGCGAGTCGCGCCGGCCGCGGTCATCGTCGCCGTCACGGTGTGGAGCGCCAGCGGCGCGAGGAAGAGCGCGACCAGCACCGCCGGCGAGGCCTCGATGCCGAGGCTCGTCACGGTGCCGAACGCCGCCTTGCCGAGCTCCTGGTTCGGCAGGCCGACCAGCTGGGCGACCGCGGTCGCCTTCTCGCCGACGAAGAAGCCCAGCCCGGACAGGAAGCCGAGCGTCGCGGCCGACCGGAACGTCCGCTCGAACCGCGAGTGGGCGAAGCCGGCGTAGACGTGGACGCTCTTGGCGATCTCCTCGACCAGGGCGATGGCGACCAGCAGCACGGGCATCGACAGCGAGACGGGAAGCGCGAACAGCACCGCCACCACGAGGAGTTCGCCGACGAAGACGAACGGGATTGAGAGCGCGCTCAGTTTGGCGACCGAGCGCCGCCCGGTTATCTGGCCGTCGAGCGCGTCGAGGAACTTCAGCGGGACCGACCGCTGGGTGAACATGTCCTCCTCGCGGTAGACGCCCGCGCCGAGCGCGAACAGCACGCCGGCCGAGAGGTAGAGCGGGCCGGTCGAGAACGCGTAGTCGCCCGCCGAGAAGCCGCTGCCTTGCAGGGCCTCGACCACGAGGGTCAGCGGCGAGATGGCCGCGATGGGGTGGACGTTGGTGAAGATGGCCGGGATGAACGCGTAGGAGGTCAGGAACACCGACAGCGTCACCGTGACGAAGGTGAGCTCCTTGAACGACCGGGCGAACATCCCGCCGACGAACGCCGACGCCAGGAACAGCAGCGCGATGGGGACCACGGCCGCGACCGACGCGGCGGCGGTCTCGGCGACCGCGAGCGCGCCGTCTGCCGCGGGCGTCAGCACCGCGATGCCGACCGCCGTGACCGACGCGATGGCGACCATCCCGAGGAGGTACGGCAGGGTCTTGCCGGCGATGATGTCGCCCCGCGAGACCGGCGAGACCAGCAGGAGCTCGCCGCGCTCGTTGATCCGCTCGTCGAGGATGGTCGACGCGTACGCCTGGATGACGAAGTTCATCGGCAGGATGAACGCGAACGCGAGCACCAGCGACTCGAAGGGGAACGGCGGCGCGATGTCCGAGGGCGTGCCTGCCCGGGCGTTCCCGCCGAACAGCGACCCGCCGCTCCCGACCGAGGGCGCCTGCACGGCGCCGTCGGTGTCGCCCGCGTCGCCACCTGCGCCGGGTGATGCGGTCGCGGACCCCTCGCTGTCGGAGTCGCCGCTTCCGGTTCCGCCGCCCGAGCCCCCGCCGAGTCGCATCTCGCCCTCGCGAGTCGTGCGCGTGGCGGCCGAGTCGGCGCCGCCCGCGCCGGAACCGCCGGACGCGCCGGCCAGGTCCTGGGCCCGGTAGCGCACCGACACCTCCACGGGGAAGGCGGCGGCCCGGTCGTCCTCGTCGGCCATGAGCGCGTCGTTGTACCGCTTGACCGTCTTCCGGAACTCCGCGAGCGCGGCCTTCCCCTTCGACGAGTCGGCCGCGACTATCGGCTGACCCCGTTGGACGAGGACGTCCATTCGTTCGGGGAACCGCTGGGCGTTCGGTTCGACCGCGACGAAGGTCGGGTCCTGCGCCACCGGGTCGTAATACGGGCTGTCTTGCGAGACGCCGACGCGGTAGATGCCATCGTCGAGGGTGATACCCTGACTGGCGACCATCGGGGTGAGCGCGCCCACTGCCAGCAAGACGACCGCGGCGACAGCCACGGTTCGCCGGTCGAACTGACCGACGTTCCTCGAGACCTCCCAGCGCGCGATCCGGAGGGTCTTGCGCGGCTTCACGGCCGGCCCTCCACGCCCGGCGACTCCTTCGCCAGGTCGAGGAAGATGTCCTCCAGGCTCGGCGTGTGGGTCTGGATGTCGGCCACCTCGCCGCCCGCGGCCTCGGCGAGTTCCCGGGTCTCCTCGACGGCGTCCATGCTCTCGACGACCCGACAGTACCGAGTGAGTTCGTCCTCCCGGACCGCGCCCGCCGACTCCGCGCTCGCCGTCGCGGTACTCGCTCCGGGCTTCGCTCGCGCTCCGCCGACCCCGGCGTCGTCCTCGACCGGCGTCGCGTCCTCCACCTCGACCGTCGTGTAGACGCGGTACTCGGTCCGGCCGTGCTCCTCGCGGATGGTCTCGACGCTGCCGCGGGCGACGATGCGGCCGTCGTTCATCACCGCGACGCGGTCGCAGATGCTCTCGACGTGGAAGAGGTTGTGCGCGCTGAACACCACCGTCTTGCCCGACTCGGCGAGGTCGCGGGTGAACTCGATGATGTAGTTCGTGGTCAGGGGGTCGAGGCCGCTCGCCGGCTCGTCGTAGATCAGCACGTCTGGGTCGTTGACCAGCGAGCGCGCGATGGCGACCTTCCGGGTCATCCCCTTCGACATGTCGCCGATCTTCCGGTCGCGGTGGGCCAGGTCGAGGCGGTCGAGCGTGTCGTGGATGCGCTCGCTCGCGACGTCGCCGGGTACGTCGTAGAGGTCGGCGAAGAACTCCAGGTAGGAGACCGCGGTCATGTCCTCGTACAGCGGCGACTCCTCGGGGAGGAAGCCGAGGTGCTCGCGCATCTCGGGGTCCTGGGCGTCGTAGCCCGCGACGGTCGCCGAGCCAGAGGTGGGCTCGACGAGCCCCGACAGCATCTTGAGCGTCGTGGTCTTGCCCGCGCCGTTCGGGCCGATGACGCCGAACACCTCGCCTTCGGGGACCGAGAAGCTGCTCCCCTCGACGGCGGTGAATCCGCCGTACACCTTCCGCAGATTCTTCACTTCTATCATCGGAATATTGGCCAGTGTTCGCCGGGGGGACTTGATTGTGTGGTTGGCGCCCGGAGTTCGAGCGGAGACGAGTAATCACGGAACCGAGATGAAGTACATCGAGAAGGCGACCAGAACCGGATGAATCGTGGGAGTGGATCAGGTCTTCGCGAGGGGAGCGAGTGCCGTCGACGAGGGCCCGCCACCGCTGCGGACCTCGTTTAAGTAGCTCTGGCGACAAGGGGTAGATACGAGGGAAGGCGGCCTCGTTCTGACGGAACTCGATTCGTGAGCCGTCGGTCTCTGCTCCGAACGGTTCGACCGTAGTGGGTCCGCTTGTCAGTCGAAACTGCGCTCGGCATGCGACGGAAGTCGGGCAAGTGGCGAGCGCTCTTTAAGTGCCTCTAGCGATAACGGGTAGATACGAGGAAGTTTTCTCCGCGCTGCGTTCGCCGTCTTCTCCCGTTCTCGCGGACTCTTCTCCGCCAGTCCTCACTTCTCGTGCGGTTCGTCCGCCCGGCGAGCGTCGAGGCTCGGCAGGTTCGGGTCGCGGTAGGGGTTCCGGCCGTACACCGCGTCCTCCAGTTCCTGCTCGCCGAGCTGGTCCTTCAGAGTGCGCCGGAGCCGGTTCAGGCTGGTCACGTCGAGGCCGTGCTTGGCGACGAGGTCCGAGAACTCCTCCTCGTCGGTTATCGACCGGAACTGGTCGTAGAGGTCGTCGAGGCGGTCCGGCGGCAGGTCCCGGATCCAGTCCTGGTCGTGGAGCCCGAGGTAGTGCTCGCGCTCGCGGTCGACGACGTGGCGGATGACGACCAGCGCGACCTTCGGGATGGCGCGCTGGCTCCCGAACGCCGTCAGGTCGAGGTCCGACATGATGCCGACGACCCGGTCGCGCTGCCACGGGGTCAGCGAGAGATCGTTGCAGAGCGCGTGGGCGATGCGGAGCTTGTCGAGCCGGTGCATCCGCGCGCTGTGGCCCGCCATCGCCGAGTGGCGCTCCTCGTGGAGCCGCCGGACGCTCTCCGAGAGGTCGGCCTCGGGCGACTCCGCCCGGCCGATCTGGGTCGCGCTCGGCGTCACCGGGCCCCACTTCCGGACCGTCCGGTCGCGCTGGAGGTCCGCCCGGCCGACCGCGCCGTCGCCGGGCCGCTGGCTGAACGGTCGCTGCGCGTCGCCCTCGTCGCCGACCGGTTCGGACTGCCACGTCGGCACCTGCTCGTCGGTCCACCCCTCGGTCATCAGGTGGCCGTACTCGGTCGGGATAGTTTAAACATGCGCCTCTCGGGAACGTGACGTGTTCGCCACGAGTCCGCGACAGCGGGCGGCGATCGGCGCAGAACGAGGTCGCTCGTCCGTCGTAGCTTCTCCTTGTCGCCAGACCTACTTAAACCGAGGTCGGGCGTGTTTCCCCGGGCATGCGGAAACGTCGCGCCGATCGGAGTCAGCGCCGACGGAATTTCCCCTTAAGTGTTTCTGGCGATAACGGGTAGATACGAAGGAGTCTTCTCGGTGCGTCTCGTCGGGAGCGCTTTGCCCATTCGCGCGATTAATCCGTCCGCGCGCGATTCTCGTCCGCCGGAAGCCCGCGCTACGTCGACTTCGAAGCCGGTCGGACCTGCCGCCCGCTGGTGTGCGAGTGTTTACCGAACGCTCGGTCAACCCGAAAGCCCGCCCCGCGCCTCGTCCGGTTCGTCGGGAAGCAGAATCACTGACCGTCGGTCTCGTAGAACTCCGCGCGGAGGTCCTCGTCGTCGAGCGTCGTGGCCGTGTCCGAGAGCTGGGAGCGCAGCTCGGCGAGCTCCTCGGTGAGCTCTTCGTACTCGGGATTGGCGTCGAGCTCCTCGGGGCTCTTCTTGGTCTCCAGCGCGGCCTTCTTGTTGGCCAGCGAGAGGAACCGCCGCATCTGGACGTCGTACGTCGAGCGTCGGAGCAGGGTCTCGACGGTCTCGAGCAGCTCGTCGGCCTCCGAGACGGGCTTCTCGAGGTAGGCGTCGAACCCGAGCTCGAGGATGTCGAAGTCGGGTTCGACCGCCGAGACGAGTGCGACCCGGCAGGTCAGCTCCTGCTCGTGGATCTCGTTCAGCACGTCCTCGCCCGAGAGATCGGGCATCCGGCGGTCCAGCAGGACGACGTCGACGTCGCCGTCGAGTTTTTCGAGGGCCTCGGAGCCGCTGTAGGCCGTGCGGACCTGGTAGTCGTCCTTCAGCCACTGGGCGTAGGCGTCCGTGATCGGCTTCTCGTCGTCGACAATCAGCACTGTAGCGTCGTTGGGCATGGTTCCGGTCTCGCTTGCGCTCTCTAGTGATTCACTCATATTCGGGAGAACTTAAACTGCCGTGTCTCGGCGACGCGGGCCGGCGCGACTCCCGGCGGCGCACGGTCAGTCGTTCGGGGGTTGCGTTCGTCATCTGTCAGTCGGTCTCCTGTTCGAAGGGCGATTTGGCCGTCTCGGGTTCGTAGCCGCTGAGGAAGACGAGGTTCCCTCTTCCGACCTGAACCCGGGTGATGAGTCCCTTCTCCTCCATCTTCGAGAGTTTGCGGCTGACCGTCGACTTCGACCAGTCGGTCTCCTCGGTCACGTCGGCCTGCTTCATCCGGCCGCCGTACTGGGTCAGCAGCTCCCGGATGCGGTCCTCGTCGGTCAGCATCGCCTCCTCCGGGAGGTCGTCGACGCCGGAGTCGCGGCTCGACTCCCTCGCCGGCCCGGTCGACCGGGTCTCGCCGACGCCCTCGGACTGTCCGCCCGCCGATGACGCGGGGTCGGTCGGCTCCCGGCCGGCCTGGTCGGAGAACACGCCCGACAGCGAGTCGCGTATCGACGCGAACAGGCCGCCCTCCGAGTCGGGGATGGAGACGTCGGTGTCGTGGGTCTGGACGTGGTCGCTGGTCGCGGTCCGGTCGCCGTACGTCTCGGTGACCGACCACTGCCCGCCGTCGTCGGACACCTCGACCACCGCGTCGAACAGCGGCTTCAGCGTGTTGATGGTCTCCTCGTCGTGGATGTCCGGGTCCATGTGGTAGAAGCCGATGGCGTCGGCCGCCTGGACTCGGTGCGTGAGGATGTGGAGGTACCGGAACGCGGTGTCGAAGTCGACGTACTCCAGCAGGATGGTCAGCGTCTGGACCGACACGAGCGTCTGGTTGCCGTTGTCCTTCCAGCGTGTCAGCTGCTCGCTCAGCGGCGCGATGATGTCCATCGGCTGGTTCGGGTCCACCCGGGCGACCGACACGCTCGACGGCATCTCCGTGTCCTCCTCTCCCGACGTCTCCACGGTGTTAGCGTGGATGAACGCCAACTCCGCCGGCAGTTCCTCGATGTGGGTTCGCCAGTCGGAGATCCACGTCTCCGGCGGCGGCGTGTACGTCACCGCCGCGATGTTCGCGTCCGCCGGGGGCGTCGTGGCGGCGAGCAGTTCGAGACACGCCCTGTTGCCGGTGGGGGTCAACGGTGCCAACAGGAGAACGTTCGATGACTCCTCCAGCTGCCGCCTGTCGGATGTATCGATGTTCATTCGTATTCCATCATATTTCGTATCTGTTTCCTCGATCTGAAGATGGTCCGGAGCGGGTCCAAGTAGTAACCGATGACGGCCCGATGGTTATTAAGTCATTGCCATCGGGGTTCTTCGGGGGTTCGACCGCCGACGAGTCCTGATTTCGGGTCGTACTCTGAAGAGATACGCCGAAGGTAAAAGCATCCGGCAGTACTCATCATGGTATTTAAGTAGCGACCGGACCCCGCGCGACTTCGGGAGACTGAAACGGGGTCGCGCAGAAGTATCGGTCATGCAAGCAGTCGTCCTCGCCGCCGGCGAGGGAACCCGCATCCGGCCCCTCTCCGACTCGCTCCCCAAGCCGATGCTGCCCGTCGCCGACCGGCCGCTCGCGGCTCACACCGCCGACGCCGCCGTGCGCGCGGGCGCCGACGAACTCGTGCTGGTCGTCGGCTACGAAGCCGACGCGGTCCGGGGGTACTTCGGTGACGAGTACGCCGGAGTCCCGGTCAGATACGCGGTCCAGGAGTCCCAGGCCGGCACCGCCGACGCGGTCCGGGCCGCCCGCGAGTACATCGACGGACCCTTCGCCGTCCTCAACGGCGACAACCTCTACGACGACGCGGCGGTCGCCGACCTGTTCGCCGCTGGCCCGGCTGTCGCGGCGGTCCGCGTCGACGACCCGTCGAACTACGGGGTGCTGTCGACCGACGGCGACCGGGTCACCGACGTGGTCGAGAAGCCGGCCGACCCGCCGACCGACCTCGCCAACGCCGGCGCGTACGTCTTCCCCGCGGCGGCCCGCGAGTGGCTCGACGTCCCCGAGAGCGAGCGCGGCGAGCGCGAGATCACGGACGTGCTCGCCCGCACCATCGAGAAGTTCGACGTGAGCTACGCCGTCGTGAACCGGTGGCTGGACGTCGGCCGGCCGTGGGAACTGCTGGCGGCCAACGAGTGGAAACTCGGCGAACTCGACCGCGACGTCCGTGGCGACGTCCACGCGGACGCCGACCTCCGCGGCGACGTCGTGGTCGAGGAGGGCGCGACGGTCGACGCGGGCGTGGTCATCGAGGGGCCGGCGCTCGTCCGGGCCGGGGCGGGCGTGGGACCGAACGCCTACATTCGCGGTGCGACTCTCGTGAGCGAGGACGCCGAGATCGGCCACAGCGTCGAGGTCAAGAACAGCGTGGTCGGCCGCGGGACGCACGTCGCGCACCTGAGCTACCTCGGGGACAGTGTGCTCGGTCGGGACGTCAACTTCGGCGCGGGCACCAACGTCGCGAACCTCCGCCACGACGACCGGCCGGTACAACTGACGGTCAAAGGCGAGCGCGTGTCGACCGGTCGCCGGAAGTTCGGCGTGGTCGTCGGCGATGAGGCGAAGACGGGCATCAACACCAGCCTGAACGCCGGCGTGACGCTCTCGGCGGGCGCGGCGACCACGCCCGGCGAGGTCGTGACGCGAGACCGGTAGGTTTTCGAAGGCGCTTGTCCCGTCACCGACCTCAGTCGTGGACGAGCACGTCCAGCACGTCCGGGCCGTCGCGCTCCAGCGCGGCCGCCAGCGCGGACTCGATCTCGTCGGGGTCCTCGATCAGCCGCCCGCGGGCGCCGTGGCTCTCGGCGTTGGCGGGGATGTCGACCGGCGGCTCGAAGTCCATGCCGACGAACTCGTAGTCGTCCTCCTCGCCGCCGAACAGATCGAGCGTGTTGTCCTTCAGGATGCGGTAGTTACGGTTGTCCGGGATGACGACCGTCAGGTCGGCGTCGTAGCGGGCGGCCGAGTAGAGCGTCTGTGGGTAGTAGAGGTACGACCCGTCGCCGACGAACCCGACCACGTCGCGGGGGTCGTCGGTTTCGCCCTCGGCGATGGCCGCCCCGACGGCCGCCGGGAGGCCGTAGCCGAGCCCGCCGCCCTTGTTCGAGACGTACTGCTCTGGCGCGAAGTCCCACCGGGTCAGCATGGCGTACTTGGCGGTGACCCCCTCGTCGACGACGTAGGCGTCGCCGGCGACCCGCTCCATCGCGTCGACGAGTTCGGCCTTCGAGGCGCGGGGGTCGTCTGCCTCGTCCTCACCCATCGCGGCCATCCGGCTCTCGGCCATCTGCTTGACCATCTCGACCCGGTCGAGGCGCTCGTCGCGGCCGACCCCTGTCAGTCGCTTGCGGACGAGGCCGGCGAGCTCGCCGAGCACGCGGCCGGGGTCGCCCACGACCGCGGCGTCGGCGGGCTGGTTCTTCCCGACCTGCCAGGCGTCGTCGCTGACGTGGACGCACGTGGTGTCGTCGGCGACGAGGTCCCGGTCGTGGCGGGTCAGCGTGGTGTTGGTCGAACAGCCCGCGAAGACGAGGTTGTCGGCGCCGAGCAGGGTGGCCGCGAGGTCCTCGTCCGGCGGGATGTACGACACCCACTGGTCGTGGTCGGTCGGGAAGTCGATCTCGCAGGCCAGGATCTCGCCATGGACCCGGGCGCCCGCGGCCTCCGCGAACTCGACCGCAGCCTCGACCGCGTCGACGCCCGAGCGCGCCACGCCGTCGCCGACGACAAGCGCCACGTCCTCGTCGGGGTCGGCCAGCAGGTCGGCCGCCCGCTCGATCTGGGTCGGGTCGCCCCGGCCGGCGTCCGGAATCTCGCCCAGCCGCTCGGGGTCGGCGTCAGTCGGCGTCATCATCGCGTCGAGCGGGAGCGCGAGGAACACCGGGCCGGTCGGCGGCGTGAGCGCGACCCGGAACGCCCGCCGGAGCATCGCCGGCAGCGCCGAGACGTCCCGGACCTCGTCGCTCCACTTGGCGAACTCGCTGGCCATCGATGCCAGGTCGCCCGAGAGGATGGGCTCCTCGTGGCGGAAGTCGGTGCTGTGGTTGCCGGCGGTCACGACCAGTGGCGCGCCCGCCACGGCCGCGCCGTAGAGGTTGCCCAGGCCGTGGGCCAGTCCGGGCGCGACGTGGAGGTTCACGACGCCGACGGGGTTGACTGGGGCCTCACCGCCGGACTGCTCCTCCGGCTCGTCGCCGTCTGCGCGACCGGCGCGCTCCGCGCGGTCGGCGTGGTACCGCCGGGTGGAGGCGTAGCCCGCGGCCATCCCGACCGCGACGTCCTCGTGGAGGCCGAGGACGTACTCCAGGTCGCTGTCGCCGATGGCCTCCATCACCGGCAGTTCCGTGGTGCCTGGGTTGCCGAACACCCGCGAGACGCCGTACCGCTCCAGCGCGTCGACGAACAGGTCGGCGCCGGTGTACTCGTCGGTCATGTGGGGGGTATTCGCAAGCCCGCGTGAAAGATGTTGGTCTCTCCCCCGACGGACTTGCGGTCGCGGGCGGCCTCGCTCAGGCCGACTCCTGCGCCGCGGCCCACTTCAGGAACTGCGGCACGACCGCGACTTCGAGGACGGCCATTCCGAGCACGAGCCAGCGAGTCGTTCCTTCGAGGAAGGCGAACGCGACGAAGGTGAGAATCGCGGCGCTACTGAGGCCCATGCCGTATCGGACGACCGGTTTTTCGAGCGGGGAACTCATGCGAGAGACAATAGGTGTCCACCAGATAACTATTTCCATCTCCGCGTCTTGGTCGGTCGCGTCCTGCTCCCGGAACTCCCCGATTCGGGCCCGGCGTCCGCTCGTTCGACTGGCCGAGTCGCCACCGAGCGGCGGCGGTCGCCCCGAACTTCCACCAGTCTTTTTACCAGTCTGCGCCCACGTTCCATCCGAACTCGTCGCCGACCGGACGGCCGCGCGCCCGGTCGGCGGTCTCCAGCCGCACCACTCACCACATGTCCGAGAAGCCGTCCGCGCTCCTGCCCGACGACGAACCGGCCCGCGACAGACTCCGAGCCGCGCTGGCGCTCGCGTGCGCGCTCGCGGTCGTCGTCGCGGGCGTCGTCGTCCCCGCCGTCTCCGGAGCGGGCCTGGGGCAGACCCCGCTCGGGTCGGTCGTCCCCCAGCCCGGCGTCGACCCCTACGGGGGTTCAGGCGGCAGCGGCGGTGGCTCGGCGGGCGGCGGACTGGGCGCGCTCAACCCCGGGAGCCGGACCGCCGTCGGCGGGTCGCTCGGGAGCGATACGAGCGCGTTCCGCTCGCAGAACGCCGAGACCCACTTCACCGTTCGGAGCAAGGCCGCCAGCTACTGGCGGACCGGCGCGTACGACACCTACACCGGGTCGGGCTGGAAGCGGTCGGGCGACAGCAGCCCCTACACCGGTTCTGACCGGAGCGGCGGAATCCAGGGCCGGGAAGTCCAGTACAGCGTGACCCTCCGACGGTCGGCCACCGCGCTGCCGAGCGTCTGGCGACCCGAGTCCGTCTCCCGAACCGGGACCGACTCGCTCTCGGTCACAGACCAGCGCGCGTTCGTCGCCGAGCGGCCGGTGCCCGCCGGGACGACCTACTCGGGGGTCAGCCACCGCCCGCCGCGCGACCCCGCGCTCCTCCGGACCGCGGGCCGGGACTACCCCGCCGAGATCGAGCGCCGCTACACCGAGCTCCCGGCGTCGACAGACCCCCGCCTGAGCGACTTCACCGACGAACTCACCGCCGACGCCGACAACCCCTACGAGACCGCCGGCCGGATAGAGTCGTGGCTGGAGTCGAACAAGACCTACTCGCTCAACGTCTCGGAGCCCGCCGGCGATGACGTCGCTTCGCAGTTCGTCTTCGAGATGGAGCGGGGCTACTGCGAGTACTTCGCCACGGCGATGACCGCGATGCTCCGGACCCAGGGCGTGCCCGCCCGGTACGTCGTCGGCTACTCCACCGGCCAGTCGGTCGGCGCGAACACCTACCGCGTTCGGGCGATGAACGCCCACGCCTGGGTCGAGGCGTACTTCCCCGACGTGGGGTGGGTCCGGTTCGACCCGACGCCCGGCAGCGCCCGCCTGGAGGCCGAACAGCGAGCCTTTGCGAATCAGACCGGTGCCGACCCCGGCCGCTACTCGCCGAACGAGTCGGGCAGCCCCGGCGAGCAGTTCACTCCGAACGGGTCGGCCGACAGCGCCACGACCGGCGGCGGAAGTGGCTCCGGAACCGCCGCGAGCGGAGGGGGCGCGACGGGAACCGGAACGAGCGCCGGGGGAACCCCGGGTACGCAGGGCGAGTCCGGAGCGGGCACGTCGCCCGACTCCGGCACCGCTGGGACGCCCGGCGGCGGAACGGGCGACGGCTCCGGCACCGCGACGGGGTCGGGGACCGAGTCCGGTTCCGGAACCGGAAATGCCGACTCCGAAACCGGAACCGCGACCGGCCAAGGCGACAGCGAGAGTGCCGGCGGAAGCGACGGGACGACCGACGGGACCGGCGGAACGACGGGAGCAGACGGCGGTACCACCGGCGGAAGCGACGGAACGACCACCGGCCGGAGCGGGGACGGCGAGAACGCAGGCGAGACGACTACGACGACCACCTCTGCGGACGCGCCGGCGAATAGTCCCTACGCCGTCGAACTCAACCGGACCCCGGTGCCGGGTGCGACGGTCGAAGTGACTGTCACCCGCGACGGGAGCGTCGCCTCCGGCGTTCCGGTCTCCTTCAACGGCGAGCGCGTCGGGGTCACCGACGAGTCGGGCGCCGTGACCGGGCAGGTCCCCTACGCCGAGCGACTCAGAATCACCCTCGGCGGGGCGGGTGACGACGCCGAGTCGCTCGCCGCGCCCGACTCGGGTGCTCGGCCCGCAGGCACGCCGCCAGCGAACTTCGACGCGCCGATGGCGCTGGCGGGCGGGCCGCCGCCGATTCTCGCCGAAACCGACCGACAGCGCTCTCGCTCGACCGAGGCGGGCGCACCCGGCAACGAGACCAACGGGACCGAGTACCCGCTGGCGACGAACGCCACCCTCACCGTCTCGGGCGAGGTGGCGACCGGCAGCGAGGTCGTGGTAATCGCGACGGTCCGGGGCGTGCCGATTCGCAACGCCCGGGTGACCCTCGGCAACGAATCGGTCGGCACCACCGACCGACGCGGTCGAATCCGGGCCAAACTTCACGACTCGCCCGGCAACATCACCCTCGCGGTCGCCCGCGGACCGGTCGCCGGCCAGCGCACCCTCACGATACCCCGGCTGGCGGTCTCGGTCGACCCGGCGCTCCCGCTTGCGCTCCCCTGGGCCCCCGTCGACGTGCGGACGACCTACGGCGATGGCCCCCTCGCGAACGCGAGCGTCCGGGTCGGCGGCGCGACTCGAACCACCGACATCAACGGCACGGCGACCGCCTCCCTCCCGTTCCGGGGGAGCGCGGAGGTGGTCGTCGCGGCGAAGGGCCAGACCCGGCGGACGACCGTCTCGAGCCTGTACGCCAACCTCGCGGGGATTCTCGGCGGTCTCGCTCTCGCGCTCAGCGGACTGGGGTACGCGGCTCACCGCCGGGGTGTCTCGCCGCGTTCGCTCGCCGCGGCGCTGCTCGGGGCGCTCCGCGCGATTCCCGACCTGGCGGTCTCCCTGCTGTTCGGCGCGGCCGACCGGCTCTCGCGGGCGGTCGAGACCGCGCTGGACGCGCTCGCGGAACTCCGCGCGGGCGAGACCACGGTGCGGGAACTCCTCGCCAGATTCCGGGCGTGGCTCGGGGAACGATTCCGAGCAGCCCGGCGATCCGCGACCAAGGGCTGGTCGCCTGGCGCGCTCGGCGACGACCCGGCTCCGGACGCGGCGTCGCCGGACGATCCCGACGCCGACTCCTACCGGACGCTCCGGGAGGCGTGGGAGACCTTCCTCCGGGCGGTCTCGGTCCGGCAGCCCGCGGCTTCGACCCCCGGCGAACTCGCCGACCACGCGGTCCGCGAGGACGACCTGCCGGCCGGCCCGGTCGCCACGCTCCGGGACGCCTTCCGGGACGTGGAGTACGGCGCGCGCTCGCCGGACGACCGGCTCCCGCAGGTCGAGGCGGCCGTCGCCGCCATCGAGCGCGCGATTCGGCCGGAAGAAGACGATACCGAGACACCGGACGACGACGCGCCGACGCCGGGAGGCGACGACTGATGCGGACCCGCGTGCTCGGCGGCCTCGGCGCGCTCCTGACGCTCGCGGCGGCCGCCGTCGTCGTCTCGCCGGCGCTGGCCGACCGGGCGTCCGCGGCGGTCGGCTTCCTCGAATCCCGGGACCCCGAGCGAGTGCTGCTGGTCCTCGGGTCGGTCGTCGGGGCGTACGCCGCGTGGGCGGCCCGCGCGGGTCGGCCTGACAGGCCGCCGACCGACGCCGCCGCGGCCAGGTTCTCCGACCTCGGTCCCCGGCCCGAGTCGGTGACCGCGGTCGACCGCACCCGAACCGGCGAGTCGTTCGACGACCGGGTCGCCCGGGCCTGCGAGGGCGACGAGCGGGCGTTCCGGGCGGTCCGGGTCGCGCTGGCCGACACCGCCGCCGACGCGGTGGCGAGAGCCGACGACGTCTCGCCGGAGCGAGCGCGCCGGGCGGTCGAGTCCGGCGCGTGGACCGACGACCGGATCGCCGCCGCGTTCCTCGCCGGCGAGTCCGGGCCGGACTTCCCGCTGCCGGCCCGCCTCCGGGCGTGGCTCGACCCCGCCGCGGAGCGCCGTCGGCGCATCGACCGGACCGTCGACGCCGCGAACCGGGTGCTCGACGAGGAGGCCGACGACCGGGTCGTCCCGGGCGACGGAGCGACCGCGGCCGCGGACGGAGGTGACGCGTGAACCGCGACCGCGTCCCCCGGTTCCGGGGCGCGCTGGCCGGGACGCTGCTGCTGACGACGCTGGGCCTGCTGTACGCCGAGCCGGGGCTGTTCGCGGCCGCCGCGGTCCCGCTGGCGTACGTGGCGGTCGGCGCGCTCTCGTCGCTGTCGGGGGCGACCGAACCCCGCATCGAACGCAGCTTCGACCCCGCGAACCCGGCGCCGGGCGCCGAGGTCGAGGTCACCCTGCGCGTCGAGAACGCCGGCGAGTCGGCGCTGGCCGACGTCCGGGTCGTCGACGGCGTCCCAGACGAACTCGCGGTGGTCTCGGGGGCGCCCCGCGCAGCGGTCGCGCTCCGGTCCGGCGAGGCCGCGACCGCCTCGTACTCGGTGGTGGCCAAGCGCGGCAACTACTCGTTCGAGGACCCGGCGGTCCGGGTCCGGACCGCGAGCGCGACCGACCGGGTGACGACCGCCGTGCCGGCCGACGGCGAGACGACGCTCTCCTGTTCGCGGTCGGTCGCCGACCCGCCGTTCGGTCGGGCCTCGCCCCGCCGCGTCGGCACCCACCCGACCGACTCCGGCGGCGAGGGCCTGGTGTTCCACTCCACCCGGGAGTACCGGTCGGGCGACCCCATCAGCCGCATCGACTGGCGGCGCCTGGCCAGGACCGGCGATCTCACCACGGTCAACTTCCGGGAAGAGCGGGCGGCCCGGACCGTCCTCGTGGTCGACGCCCGGCCTGTCGCCCGAACGACGCCGGCCGCGGGCTACCCCAACGGTGCGGCGCTCGCGGCGTACGCGGGCGAGCGACTCTACGACGCCCTGACCGCGGCCAATGTCGCGACCGACGTCGCCGCGCTCGGCGCGGGCGACGCCGACCCGCCCGACGGCCTCCGGGCCGGCGACGTGCCGTGGGTGAACGCCGACGAGGATTCTGCGCGAGCCCGACTGGTCTTCGAGGCCGCGGCGCGCGCGGCCGACTGCGACGCGCCCGAACGCGTGCGGACCGACGGGACGGCCACGGGGCGCGACGAGGATTCGGCCCGGGCCGCTGCCGCCGAGGACGGGAGCGTCGGCGCCTCGCACTCGGCGACGCCGGACGGCGGCAGTACCACCGACCAGACCGTCCGGCGCCTGCTCGCCAGACTGCCCGCCGAGGCCCAGGTCGTGCTGGTCTCGCCGGTGACCGACGACTGGCCGACGACGCTGGCCCGGGCGCTCCCGGTCCGGGGTCACGACCTCGCCGTGCTGAGCCCCGACGCGACCGGCGCCTCGCTCGACGCCGGTGCGGCCGACGACTCGGCCGGCCGGACCGTGGCCGCGACCCTGCGCTCGATTCGGCTCCGGGACCTCCGGACCGCGGGCGCGACGACCGTCGACTGGAACGTCGACGACCCGCTCGGCATCGCACTCGAACGCTCGCTGCGGACCCTGCTCCGACCATGATCGACGACCCCGCGCACGCCGAGACCGACGTCTCGCACGACCCGACCGAACCCGACTGGGCGCCGACCCGGGCGAGCACCGCAATCGTCCTCCTCGGTACCGCGGCCGGCGCGGCGGCGCTGGCGACCGCGGCGGGCGTCCCGAGGGGGACGGTCGCGGCCGGAGCGGGCGCGGTCTGTCTCGCGGGCGCGCTCGGCCTGCTGACGGTCGAGCGGTGGCGCGCGCCGGCGACGTTCGCGGCGAGTCTGCTGCTCGTGCCAGCCGGCGCGGGGCTGGCGGTCGGCGTCGGCTACGAGTCGCTGGTGGCGGTCGCGGCGTCGTTCCCGGCGGCGTCGCCGACCCGCGTGGTGGGGGAGATGCTCCGCATCGCCGGGGTGCTGGCGGTCCTCGCGGGCTGTACGACGGCCGCGTTCGGCGCGGTCGCGTCGGTCCGCGGCGTCGTCACCCGCCGGGCGGTGTCTCGGTGTCTCGGCGTCGCCGTCCGGGTCGCGCTGCTCCCGGCGGCGCTGTTCGCCGCGCTCGCCGGCCACGCGGCGGTCACGAACCTCGACCTCGGCGTCGCGGGCGCGCTCGGTGACCTGGTCGCGGCGGCGACCGGCTGGTTGCTCGCGCCGGCGCCCGGCCGACTCCACTTGCTGGCCTTCTCGCTGCTGCTCGCGGCCGCCGGCTACGCCGCCCACCGGGCGCTGCGCGAACTGCCGACCCGGGAGCTCGCGGGAGATGCGGCGGTCGGCGACGTGGGGGTCGCCGACGCGCTGGCCGCGCTCCGGCGCGGGCTGGGCCGGGTCGCGACGGTCGCCCTGCTCGCGGTCCCGCCCGCGTTCCTCTTCGAGGTCGCGGGCTCGACCGGGGTGCTGCGGGAGACACTGCCCGCCGGCGTCTACGACTCCCTCGTGGCCGTCACGGCCGCGCCGGGACTGCGCGCGCTGCTCTGGTGGACCGCCATCGGCGCCGGCGGGCTCGCGGCGATCGCGGCGCTCGTCCGGCGCTCGTCGCGGACCTCAACCCGGGAGCTGCTGGTCGGCTACGCGCCGTTCGCCGCGGGGCTGGCGGTCGTCGCCGGCGCGGCCGCGGTCCACCGACCGGTGCTCGACGCGCTGGTCGGGTTCGTCGCCGGGCGGCTCGAACCCCCGCTGACCGGCCAGTTCCGCGACCTCTCGGACTCGGCCGTAACGTTCTACGGCCCGGAGACGGTCGTCCTGGGACTGGCGGCGGGCGTGCTGGTCCTGGCCGCCGGCGCGGTCCTCGCGCTCTCGGTGGCGTTCGGACTCGGGTTCGTCCCCGCTGACGCGGCCGGCCCCGCGCTGGCGGGCGGCGGCCTGTTCCTCGCGGCCGGGTTCGCCGGGACGGTCGCCGCGCCGCTATGGGTCGTGCTCGGCGGGCTCGTCGCCGCGCTGGTCGTCTGGGACGCCGGGGAGTTCGCCGCGGCGCTCGGCTCGGAGGTCGGGCGGCGCGCCGAGACCCGGCGGGTCGAACTACTCCACGCGCTGGCCGCGCTGTCGGTCGGCGGCGTCGCGGCGCTGGCTGCGGGCGCGCTGGCGCGGATCGTCCCTGCGGGGCCGAGCGCCGTCGGCCTGGGCGACCTCTCGGTCGCGCTGTTCGCGGCGGTCGCGGGCGCGGTCCTGCTGGTGATGGCGCTGCGGTGAGACAATTCCCTCAGCATCGCAGATTCTGATATTCAAATCGGCGCGCGCTGGCGGACCCTCGTGGTCCGCCAGTGCGTGCGAGGGACGAGCGAGCGCAGCGAGGAGGTTGGGGAGGCGTGAGGCTGTCGCGGGGCGGTTGCGGTGCGGTATTCACTTGTGACGGCAGTAGCTAGCTCGGTTCAACAGCCACGACCGGCTACCGTCGCTCGGAAACAAAACCGCCTTCGTCTGAACTGGTCTCGACTCCAGTCCTAGAGCCAGTTCCTTTCTACAGTTCGTGCGTCCGTCCCTCCGCCCCGGACTCCGGCGTCGCCAGCTCCTCCTCCCCGACCTCGGCACCCGCCTCGGCCGAGAACCGCCGAATCGCCGTCGCGGGACACACCCACACCTCGTGGTCGTACCAGCAGAACAGCCGGGTCGCCTCCTCGTGGGCCTCCTCGGCGTCGCGGGCCCGGACCGTGCCCACGTAGCGGGGCGGACTCGCCGGCTCCTCGCGGGCCAGCACCTCCCACTCGGGGTCGGCGTCCGGCCGCGACTCCTCGACCGCCGCGCGTCGCGCCTTCTCGACCATGGCCGGGGTTGGCGTCGAGCGGGAAAGGCCGCTCGGGCGATTTTCGAGCCGCGAGAACGGGGCCGATGACGTTCGGGAGCCGAGTGAAGGGGGGAGCGGCGGTCAGAACCCCGTCACGGCGAGCCAGCTCCCGCCCCCGCTGGTCACGAACACCACCGGCGCGAAGCACGGGTCCGGGAGGTCGAGGTAGGCTTCGACCTCGGCCTCGCCGTCCTCACTCGCGGAGACAGTCTCCGTCGACACGTTGACCACGTCGGCCTCGCCGTCCTCGACGGTGAGGCAGCTCACGATGGCCTTGAACTCGGAGAGCGGGTTCTGGCCGGCGAGCCCCTCGTCCTCGGCCTCGTCGTCGTCCGGGTCGATGACCAGCCCCTCCACCTCGACCTCCAGCGAGCCGTCCGGTTCGAGTTCGACGTCGCCCTCGTCGACGACCCAGGGCAGTCCGCCGCCGTCGAGCCCCCTGACCGGGTTCTCGTCCCCGGTGAACGGTCGGCTGACGCCCACCAGCGGCGATTCGAAGCTGTCGCCGGCCTGCAGGCCGCGCCCGTCGTCGGCGGCCCCGCCTCCTGCTCCGAGTGCCGCGACGGCCGTGCCCGCGCCGAGTAGCTTCAGTGCAGTGCGTTTCGAGTGGTCGATTCCCCCTCGCGAAGAGTCGTTGGTCATTACCACGTCCCCCGGAGGGACTCCGGTGACGCCGCTCAAAAGTGTGCCATCTAACTATTGCTAACCGGTCGTACTAGGTACTGAGACACGCTTGCGCTCGTCGGAGGATGGTCCGACAGACCTGCCGAGACCTCCGTTTCGGCGCCTCTCGGGAACCACTCGACGAGCCACGACCGCCTCCGTTCGTACCGCCGACGCTACGCGGACGCGGACGACGTCACCGCGGGCACTTCGACCCGGTCGAGCACGTCGGCGACGACGTCGCCGCGGTCGGCACCGCGGACCCGCGCTTCGTCGGTCAGCACGAGCCGGTGGGCGAAGGTGGGTCCGGAGACGCGCTTGACGTCGTCGGGGGCGACGTAGTCGCGGCCCGCCACCACGGCCCGGGCTCGGGCGGCCTCGAACAGCCGCTGGATGCCCCGCGGCGAGACACCGACGTCGACCCGGTCGTCCTGGCGGGTGGCCCGGCCGAGCGCGACCACGTAGTCCCGGAGCTTGTCGTCGACGCGGACGTCCTCCAGGACGCGCTGGATGGCCGCGACCTCCCGGCCCTCCAGCACCGGGTCGACGCTCGGCGCCTTGGCGGTCCGGTCGGCCCGCCGGTCGACCAGTTCGCGCTCGCCGCCGAAGTCGGGGTAGCCCATCGCCGTCTTGACGATGAAGCGGTCGCGCTGGGCCTCCGGCAGGCCGAAGGTGCCCTCCTGTTCGACGGGGTTCTGGGTCGCCAGGACGAAGAACGGCGTCGGCAGATCGTGGGTCGTCCCGTCGACCGTGACCTGCCCCTCGCCCATCGCTTCGAGCAGCGCGGCCTGGGTCTTGGGCGGCGCGCGATTTATCTCGTCCGCGAGGACGACGTTGGCGAACACCGGGCCAGACGAGAACTCGAACTCGCCGGTGCCCTCGTTGTAGACGTTCGAGCCGGTGATGTCGGCGGGCAGCAGGTCGGGCGTGAACTGGATGCGCGAGAACGACAGGCCGAGCGCGTCGGCGAAGCTCCGGGCGGTCAGGGTTTTGCCGGTGCCCGGCACGTCCTCCAGCAGGACGTGACCCCGGGCCAGCACTCCGGTCAACACGGTCTCGAGGAACGCCTCGTCGGCGATGACCGCGGAACTGACGGCGTCGAGCACCCGCCGGCAGCGGTTCGTCGCCGTGGGTTGGTCCATGGGGGCGACGTCGGAGGGCGAGGCAAAAAGGGTTCGGCCTGAGGGAATGAGTGTTGTCTCGGAGAGGACTACTCTCTCGGAGTGACTGCCGAATCGCTGGCCCCGATTGCCTCGAAACCCTCTGCCCGCTCGCGGTCTCTCGGCGACATATCCTCGGCTCGCTTCGCTCGCCTCGGATAGGGGTCGCTGAGACGACCAGCCTTCGGGCGCGAGCGGGCAGCCCCTTTCGTCCCGCCCACGGTGGACGTGACGGTGAGCGCCTGAAGACGAGACAGCCTGCAATCGCTCTGTGGGACTTCAACTACCGGCAGAAACGGAAGACGCCTCAACGCGAGAAGAAGAGCGACAACCGGCCGATTACTCCGCGATGTCGATGGCGGGCCGGCCGGGCTCGGCCTTGCCGGCCAGGTCCGGGTCGGCCTCGCCGGCGCTCTGCACGACGACCTCCGCGCCGAACTCGCGTTCGAGCAGCCAGGCGCCCCGCTCCAGCGCCGCTCGCTCGCGCTCGGGTGAGAGCTGCTCGTCGAGCGCCTCGGCCTCGGCGGCCAGGTCCTTCGCGAAGTCGGCGGCGTCCTCGCCCTGCTCGCGCAGTTGGTCGTCGCCCATGACCGTGCCCACGACGTTGCCGTCGGCGTTCATCGCGATCTCGTGGGCGCGGTGCTTCCAGTCGGGGGCGACCGCGAGCGTGACGGTCTCGGGGTCCTCGATGCCGACCGTCTCGACGATGTCCCGGACGTCCTCGCGGGTGTTCTCGACCAGGCGGCGCTCGATGTCGTAGTCCTCGGGCGCGTCGGCGTCGGGCCAGTCGGCCTGCGCCAGCAGCCCGTCGCGGCCCAGCAGGCTCCAGATCTCCTCGCCGACGTGGGGCGCGACCGGCGACACCAGCTTCACCGCGGTCGTCAGCCCCCGCTCGAAGGTGTCCTCGTCGGGGACAGTGTGCTCGCGGTAGCGCCGCAGCAGCGAGACCATCTCGCGGACGGCCTGGAGCGCGTGGTTGAACCGGAACGCCTCGAACTCCGCTGTGGCGGACGCGACCGTGGCGTCGATCTCGCGGGCGACGTACTCGGAGACCGCGGCCGCGGTTTCGCCGCTCGCGGACTCGGCGGACGTCGAGCCCCCGGCCGTGACCTCGCCCTCGGCGAACTCCTCGGCCAGCCCGTACAGGTTCTGGAGGAACCGGTGGGCCGACTGGACGCCCTCGGCGCTCCAGGCGAACTCCTTCTCGGGCTGGGCGGCCTCCATGATGAACAGTCGGGCCGTGTCGGCGCCGTACTCGTCGATGATGCGCTGGGGCGAGACGCCGTTGCCCTTGGACTTGGACATCTTGTTGCCGTCGGCGCCCAGCACCATCCCCTGGTTGGTCAGGTCGGTGAACGGCTCGCGGACGCCCTCCAGCAGGTCGATGTCGTCGAGCACCTTAGTGAAGAACCGGGCGTACAGCAGGTGCATCACGGCGTGCTCGATGCCCCCGACGTACTGGTCGACCGGCATCCAGTCGGTCGCCCGCTCGGCGTCGAACGGGGCGTCGTCGAGGTCGGGCGAGACGAACCGCAGGAAGTACCACGACGAGTCGACGAACGTGTCCATCGTGTCGGTCTCCCGGACCGCGTCGCCGCCGCACTCGGGACACTCCACGTGCTTCCACTCCTCGGCGGCATCCAGCGGGTTCCCCGTGGTGTGGACGAACTCCGGCAGTTCGACCGGCAGGTCCTCGTCGGGCACCGGGACGTAGCCGCAGTCCCCGCAGTGTATCATCGGGATGGGCGTCCCCCAGTAGCGCTGGCGCGAGATGCCCCAGTCCCGCAGGTTGTACTCGGTGCGGTGCTCGCCGTCGAACTCCTCGACGAAGCGCTCGCGGGCCTCCTCGCTCGTCAGGCCGTCGTACTCGCCGCTGTTCACCAGGACGCCGTCGGGAGTGTACGCCGCCTCCTGGACGTCGATCTCGTCGGGGTCGACGTCGGCCTCGGGCGCGGGCTCGACGACCTGCTCGATGGGGACGTCGTGGGCCTCGGCGAACTCGTGGTCGCGGTCGTCGTGGGCCGGGACCGCGTAGAGCGCGCCGGTGCCGACGTCGGTCAGGACGTAGTCGGCGACGAACACCGGAATCTCCTCGCCGGTCGCGGGGTTGACCGCGTGCTCGCCGGTGAACACGCCCGAGGTAACGTCGAGGTCGTCCTCGTCGGCGTGCTCGGCCTCGTGGATGTAGTCGGCGACCTCGTCGTTCTCCTCGGCGATCTCCTGGGCGACGGGGTGACCGGGCGCCAGCGAGAAGAACGTCGCGCCGTGGATGGTGTCGAGTCGGGTCGTGAAGATGTCGACGTCGCCGTAGCCCGGGATCTCGAACGCGACCGACGCGCCCTCCTGGCGGCCGATCCAGTTGCGCTGCATCTCCCGGACGTTGGCGGGCCAGTCGTCCATGTCGTCGAGCGACTCCAGCAGTTCGTCGGCGTAGTCGGTGATGGTGAAGAACCACTGGTCCATCTCGCGCTGCTCGATGGGGGTGTCACAGCGCCAGCACAGTTCGTCCTCGCCCTCGACCTGCTCGTCGGCCAGCACGGTCTCGCAGGAGGGACACCAGTTGAGTTCGGCGCTCTGGCGCTCGACGAGCCCTTCCTCGCGGAACCGCTTGAACAGCCACTGGTTCCACCGGTAGTAGTCGGGGTCGCAGGTGGTGACCTCCCGGTCCCAGTCGTAGCCGAAGCCCATCGCCTTCATCTGCTCGGTCATCGAGTCGATGCACTCCATCGTCCAGTCGCGGGGGTTGGTGTCGCGCTCCTCGGCGGCGTTCTCGGCGGGCAGACCGAACGAGTCCCACCCCATCGGGTGGAGGACGTTCTCGCCGCGCAGTCGCTCGAACCGGGCGTACGCGTCGGTGATGGTGTAGTTCCGGACGTGACCCATGTGGAGGCTGCCCGAGGTGTAGGGGAACATCGCCAGGACGTACTCGGGGTCCTCGGCGCTGTCGGGGATGCGGAACACGTCGGCGTCCTCCCACTCGCGCTGCCACTTCGGCTCGACCTCGGCGTGGTCGAACCCTCGCTCGCGCTGCTCGCCGGAGCCAGTAGTCATTATACGAATTTCGGGCCACGACGATACAATAGCTTTTCCTTCTGTCAGGCGCCGTCGGCCGGTAGCGCGGCCGGACGTCTGTCGCGATGCGACCCGGCGGAATCCGCCTCCGGCGTCGCGTTCGCCGAGACCGTCATCTCCTTGCCGGCCCCGCGCCAACGCTCAGGCATGCGCCGCGTCGGCCTCCGCGTCCTGATGGCGTTCGTCGGAGTCGCCCTGCTCGCGGTCTACGCCGGGGCCGCCTACCTCGGCTACCGGCTGCTGGCCGCGGTCTGGCTGGCCCGGGGCGACCTGCTGGAGGTCGCGCTCTGGACCGCGGGGCTGACCGTCGCGCTCGGCTACCTCAGCTACCGGTTCGGCACTATCCAGCTGCTCTCGCAGGTCGGCGCGGCGGATCTCCCGCGCCGGCGCGCGCCCGGGGTCCACGCCCGCCTGGACGACCTCGCCGAACGGATGGGCGTCGACCGACCCCGGCTGTACGTCGCGCGCATCGGCGCGCCGAACGCGATGGCGCTCGGCGGCGTCCGGGGCGGCGCCGTCGTGCTCGACCGGTCGCTGTTCCACCTGCTGAGCGCCGACGAGATCGAGGGGCTGCTGGCCCACGAGCTCGCCCACCTGGAGAGCCGGGACAGCCTCGTCCAGACGGTGGGCTACAGCGCCGGCCAGTCGGCGGTCTGGGTCGTCGTCGCGCTCGCGCTCCCGTTCGTCGTCGTCGGAGCGGGCCTGCGCCGGGCGTTCGACTGGCTCCGCGGGCGGCCGCCGGCCGACGCGCTCGCGCCGGCGACCGCGCTCCGCCGGCGGGTCGGGCAGGTCGTGATGGTCGGGTTCGTCGCGCTCACGCTCCTGCTGCTGGCTCACTCGCGCCGTCGGGAGTTCGCGGCCGACGACCGGGCGGCGACGGTCACCGGCGACCCGCTCGCGCTGGCCCGCGCGCTCCGGAAGATCGAGCGCGCGACGAAGCCCCGGTGGGAGATGCGGTCGCCGCTCTACGTCCGCGGCGACGAGGAGGGCGCGATGACCCGCCTGCTGTCGACCCATCCCGCGATGGACGACCGCATCGACCGCCTGGTCGAGCGAGCCGACCGCGAGCGGGGCGCGGTGCGGGTCGAGATCCGGTGAGACGACGCTCCGCGGCCGTCGGCGCGGTGAGGCCGCGACGGGTGGCGTCCCCGGCTACGGGTACCGCTCGGAGGCGAACGGCGCGACGCTCGCGGTCCGCTGGGCGACCCACGCCAGCCGGAGGACGAACGCGAACAGGACGGCCAGCGGCGCGAAGCCGAGTGTGAACGTCACCGCGACCACGGCGTAGACCACGGCCGACGGGACCGAGGCGGGCCCCACCGCGTTGTAGAACACCAGCGCGAGGCCGCTGGCGACGATGGCCGGGACGCCGACGTACAGCAGGACCCGCGAGAGGTACGCGAGCTCCTTCTGGACGTACACGGTCTTGAAGTAGTTCCGGGCGACGTCGATCTGGAGCAGTTGGGTCTCGAGTCCCTCGAGCAGGTCGTCGAGGTCCTCGGACAGCGAGTCGGCGCAGTCGGCCCGGACGCCGGCGATAGTTCGGAGCTGGTCGGCGTGGTTGGTCGCGATGGTCGCCGAGACGACGGTGAAGATCCCCTCGTCGGCTTCGAGGGTCCGGTTCACGAGCGCCACGTCGTCGAACAGCGAGGCCGTGAGCTCGTCGAGACGCTCCCGGAGCGAGTCGTCGGTGACGTCGGCCGCCGCCTCCTCGACGCGGTGGGTCCGGGACTCGACCTCGCCGTGGAGGTAGCGGAGGAATCGCGCGGGCGTCTTCGGCGTCACCGATGCGCCGGTCGACTCCGCCACCTCGTCGCGGTAGTCGACCGCGCCCTGGAGGCGCTCGCTCAGGGTGCCCGGCGCGCCGAGCTCCCGGGAGAGGACGAGCTGGTTGATGGACAGGACGACGGTCACGAGCGTCAGGTCGCCCGTGAGCAGCGAGCTGAACAGGAAGTAGATCGGACTCGCCGCGCGGACGGTGACGAACCCGTACGCCCACTCGACCGCGAGCAGGGCCGCGAGGACGCCCCCGAGGACGCCGCCGGCGATGACGAGCCGGTTCCCCTCGACGAGGAGCCAGTTGGTGACGGCGTGACCCGCCCCCGTCCGTCGACGGCTCCCGCTCTCGGAGCCCGATTCCGTCGCCGTGGCTTCACGACTGGTCTGCTCCGACACGTCGTCCGGTACGTCCGCAACTCCGAAAAGCTGTTTGGCGGCGAGCGCGGTCGATTCCGGGCCGAATCGACGCTCGCGGCCCGGCGTCGGCCGTACCGTTATTCCGGCTCGACGCCCTACGTCGAGCCATGAGACGGCGCAGGTTCCTGAGTGCGGTTGGCGCCATCGGGGTGGGCGGACTCGCGGGTTGCAACGCTCCGACGGGCGGCGGCACGGAGACGGCGGGTGGCGGGGCGACGACTGGGACGACAACGGGAGGCGGGACGACCGCCGCGGCCGAGCAGACGACCACCGCGGCCGGGACCCAGGGCGGCGGCCCGGTCGAGGTCCAGATGGTCACCGAGGGCAGCGAGTACTACTTCGACCCCATCGGGCTGTTCGTCGAGCCCGGAACCACGGTCGAGTGGGTCATCGAGTCGGGGGCCCACTCCTCGACGGCGTACGCCGAGAGCAACTCCAGTGCGAGCGTGACCCGGATCCCCCAGGACGCCGAGCCGTGGGACAGCGGGATACTCACCGGTCAGGGGTCGTCGTTCAGCTACACCTTCGACGTCGCGGGGACGTACGACTACTTCTGCATCCCGCACAAGACGCTCGGGATGATCGCACGGATCGTCTGCGGCGAGCCCGGCGACGTGGAGGGCGACCCGCCGGACGGCACCGTGCCGTCCGAGCAGGCCATCGTCCAGCAGGGCAGCATCTCGTACGAGGAGTTCGGCAACAGCGGGTAGGAACAGCGGATAGCTTCCGGTTCAGCGGCGGTGCGGACCGCTTTCGGTGCCGTCGAGGTCGGCCTCCGCTAAGGCCTGCCGCCAGGACCCGAACCGTCGGTGGTAGGTCACGGGCGCGTACGCACCGCGCTCGTCCATCTCGGCGGCCTTGGGCGCGCGCCCGAGGTCGTCGGCCAGGCGTTCGATCTCCCGGAGGAGTTCGGCCTCCGAGATGCCGTCGTTGGTGTCGAGCATCGCCTCCTGGAGGGCGGCCGACCAGCTGCCGAACCGGACCCGGTAGGTCCGGTTGGAGTACTCGCCGCGCTCGGTCATGTCCCGCTGGGTGGGCGGCTTGCCGAGTTCGGTGTAGAGTCGCTGGAGCTCGGCCAGCAGTTCCCGGTCGGGGATGCGCTTGCTCCCCATCTCCTCGGGGTCGAGGCCGGCGGCCTCCAGCGCCTCGTTCCACCCGCCGAAGACCTCTTGGTACTGCTCCGGCGAGAAGTCGCCCTTCTCGTGCATGTCGACCACGGTCGGGGTCTTGCCGAGGCGGGCGGCCAGCGACTGCAGCGCCGACCGGAGCGTCTCCGGCGATACCTGCTGGCTCATCGGTTTCTGAATCGCGCCGGCAGGGCATAAATTTGAACCTTTCTAGTGTCGTGGGAATTATTACGACCTGTCATTATAACTCATTGAGCGTATCAAATTCTATAATCCTATTTTCAGGTAAGGAAGTATTTTTATAGGGCGGCTGTGAACGGGGCAATCAAGCACGTGTCATCTGACGAGAAGTGCCGGGCCGGGGCGGCTTTGGCGGTCCCCCGCCGACGAATGGTCGTAGTTCGCCGGCGTAGATAAAGGGTGCGGCCGCTTCTCACGGATGATAACGTGCCGGAAAACGGAGAAATACCAACACATGAAACTCAAAGCACTCTTCGAAGACGACGGCGCGGTCTCGCCGGTCATCGGGGTCATCCTGATGGTCGCGATTACGGTGATCCTGGCGGCTGTGATTGGAACGTTCGTCCTCGGTCTCGGCGATCGGGTTAGTCAGGCGAGTCCCAACGCACAGTTTACATTCGAATATGCGACAGATGCTGAAGGTAACGGCAATAACTGGTTGAACATTACTCACGACGGTGGAGAGGGAGTTGAGTCTAGCCAGCTAGCAGTGAACGTCGGTGATAACGAACTTTGGAGCGCCTCAGACGGATACGACTCTGATATTGATAGCTCCAATAACCAAAAGTGGAGTGGTAAATTAACTGCCGGTGACACTATTGAGTTGGAGGACACTTCCGGAGATTCGAAAATCAGTGACGGACTGAAGGTCAAGGTCATCTGGAGTGCATCTGGCAGTGATAAGACAGCCGTCATCGGCGAATCCGAGGTTTCACTATAGCGATGGACCTGAAAAGAGTGATAGCATCGTTCGCCGGTGGTGACGAGGAGCGAGCGGTCAGTCCCGTCATCGGGGTCATCTTGATGGTCGCGATTACAGTGATCCTCGCTGCCGTCATCGGAACGTTCGTGCTCGGGCTCGGCGATCGCGTGAGTCAGGCGAGTCCGAACGCGAATTTCGAGTTCGATTACACTGCTGGGAACAATAATGCTGTGGACATCACCCACGATGGTGGTGCTGGTGTGGAGTCTGACCAGTTGAACGTTACCGTCGGAGGGTCTGATGTCTGGGGCGGCCAGGACGATTGGTCGACATCCGGTATTACAGTAAACGATGACTGGGATGGCAAAATCACCGCCGGAAGTAGTCTCTCGCTGGAGGATACTGATGGCTCGTACATCAACGATGGCGACACTGTGAAAATCATCTGGACAGCTTCCGGCAGTGACAAGACGGCAGTCATCGGCGAATCTGAAGTAGACCTGTAATTGCCACACACCTTTTGATTTCTTCGGAGTAGTTCCGAGACCGATAGCGACAGCTACTCATGAGACTCGCACACTCTGAAGATACCCGGAACGTCTAAATCCGTCGAGACTGAGACCGATTTACAGATAGCGCCCAGTTCCTTATCTACGACCGTGAGCGACCCTAGCAACGTCACGTCCCGAAACCAATTTCACCAACTCACGTCCGACCTCGACTCCCCGGCCCGCATCCCGGTCGAACTCCGAACAGAGGTCGGCGACCCGTACGACGCCTACCGACGAGCGCGCGAACCGGAAGCGAGCGTCTACTTCGAAACGAGTGGCGGGCAGGACGGCTGGGGCTACTTCGCGACCGACCCCAAGCAGTGGGTGACGACCGACGCCACTCCGGACACTCCCGAGGGATTCGACGCGCTCGACGACCTCCTCGCGTCCGAGCGACTCGTACGAGGCGACTGCGAGGTGCCGTACCCCTGCGGCGCGTTCGGGTGGCTCTCCTACGACCTCGCCCGCGAACTGGAGGACCTGCCCGAGACGACCGACGACGACAGGGGACTCCCGCGGCTCCAGCTGGGCGTCTACGACCGCGTGGCTGCGTGGCGCGAGCCCCGCGGCGAAGGAACGACCGAACTCCGAATCACGTGCTGTCCGCGAGTAGACCCTGATGACGACGCCACCGCAGTTTACGACCGCGCCGTCGAGCGCGCGCGGGACCTCGCCCGGCTCGCGCACGAGGGCGACCCGACCACCGAACCGCCGTCCGCCGACGCCGCGGTCGCGACGTTCCGCAACGAGGTCGGTCGCGAGGCGTACGCCGAGCGCGTCCGCCGGGTCCGGGAGTACGTCCGGGACGGCGAGACGTTCCAGGCGAACGTCTCCCAGCGGCTCGACGCGCCCGCCGCGGTCCACCCGGTCGCCGCGTACGCCGCGCTCCGTCGGGTCAACCCCGCGCCGTACTCGGCGCTGGTGGAGTTCCCCGGCGTGGACCTGGTAAGCGCGAGTCCCGAACTCCTGCTCGACTGTGAGGGCGACCGGCTCGTGACCGAACCCATCGCCGGGACGCGCCCGCGGGGTGACACCCCCGACGAGGACCGCGCACTCGAACGCGAACTGCTCGACAGCGAGAAGGAGCACGCCGAGCACGCGATGCTGGTCGACTTAGAGCGGAACGACCTCGGGAAAGTCTCGGCGTATGGGTCGGTCGAGGTCGAGGAGTATCGCCGGGTCGACCGCTACTCCGAGGTGATGCACACCGTCTCGAAGGTGGTCGGGCGACGTCGCGACGACGCCTCGGTGGCCGACGCGATCGCCGCGGTGTTCCCCGGAGGGACCATCACCGGCGCGCCCAAGCCCCGGACGATGGCGATCATCGACGAACTCGAATCGACCCGCCGCGGGCCGTACACCGGCGCGATCGGTGTCGTCGGCTTCGACGAGCGCGCGACCTTGAACATGACCATCCGGACGCTGGTGCGGGCCGGCGACCGGTACTATCTTCGGGTCGGCGCGGGCATCGTCCACGATTCGGACCCGTACGCCGAGTACGAGGAGACGCTCGACAAGGGCCGGGCGCTGGTCCGGGCGATGGACGACGCGCTCGACGACGAGCGGAAGTTACGGGTCGAAGAGTAGCTGTCACGGGCCCTGCCGGGAATTTCGATGGCGACTACTCGTGGGCGAAGTACGCCACGGATTCGTCGCTGTCCTCGTGGTCGTCGACGCGGGCGAACCCGACGCGCTCGAACTGGACCATCTCGTCAACCTGGGTGTCGCGGAAGCCCGGTTCGGCGTAGCCCACGACGCCGCCGTCGGGAGTCCGCATCCGGGTCAGGACCGTGGTGTCGGCCGGCACCCAGTGGATGACGTCGACGCCCTCCTCGCGGACCGCGGCGATGTCGTCGCCGGCATATTCGAATTCGTCGCCGTCGCGACGGAAGCAGCCGAACCCCTTGAGCCAGATGCGCTCGCCGTCGGCCGGGACGTCGGGCTCTTCGACGCGGACGCGGGTGCCGACGTCGATGTCGCGTGTGCCCCGCTCGTCGTGGTTGGGGTGGACCGGCGGGTGAGCGGTCTCTGGGTAATCGCCCGTCAGCGTGAAGTCGGCGTGGTCCTCCCGGACGAAGAAGTACCGGTCGGCCCCGTCGTCGATGATATCGCGGTTGTTGGCGTACACCGAGCTCATCGCGAGGTCGACGTTACTCGTGGAGGTGCCGAGCTCGATCATCGCGTCGACGATTGCCTCGCCGCGAATGCCCCGGCGCTCGACGCTCGGCAGGGTCGGCGCGCGCGGGTCGTCCCAGCCGTCGAGTTCGCCGGCCTCGATGAGTTCGCGGATGGTCGAGGTCGACATCTTCACGTCGTAGGCGTCGACCTGGACGTGACCCCAGTGGACCACCTCGGGATACTCCCAGTCGAAGTAGTCGTAGACGAACCGCTGGCGCTTCGCCGAGTCCTGGAGGTCGATGCCCCGGATGATGTGGGTGACGCCCGTGAGGTGGTCGTCGACGCCCGACTGGAAGTCGAGCATCGGCCAGCATCGGTAGTCCTCGGCCTCCTCGCGCGGGTGGGGCGTGTCGATGATGCGGAAGCCGACCCAGTCGCGCAGCGCGGGATTTTTGTGCTCGATGTCGGTCCTGACCCGGAGGACCATCTCGCCCGACTCGTACTCGCCGTCGACCATGGCCTCGAACTCCTCCATCGTAGTCTCGGGGTCCTTGTCGCGGTGGGGACACGGCTCGCCCGAGTTCTTCAGGTCCGAGAACTCCTCGCCGGAGCACGAGCAGGTGTAGGCTCCGCCCTTCTCGATGAGGTCGCGGGCGTGGTCGTAGTAGACGTCGAGGCGGTCGCTCGCCCGGAGGACCTCGGCCGGTTCGAATCCCAGGTAGTCGACCTCCTCCAGGATCTCGTCGTAGGCCCACAGCAGCGGGCGCTTGGTCTCGGGGTCGGTGTCGTCGAACCGGACGACGAACTCGCCGTCGTACCGCTCGGCGTAGGTGCCGATGACCGCGGGCATCCGGGCGTGGCCGAGGTGCCACGGGCCGTTCGGGTTCGGGGCACAGCGCATCCGGATCTCGTCGTACTCCTCGGCGTCCGGGAGGTCCGGCAGCGGGTGGTCCTCGCCCTCGTCCTCGCTCTCGATCTCCTCCAGCCAGTCGGGCGCGAGGTCGGCCAGCCGGTCGCGGCGCTCGTCGGTCGAGAGGTCGTTGACCCGCGAGACCACCGGGCCGATGACGCCCGGAATCTCGTCGCCGTGCTGGCGGAAGTCGGGGTTCTCGCCCATCAGCGGGCCCATCACCGCGCCGACGTCGGCCTCGCTGCCGTGCTTGACCGCGTTGACGAGGGCGTGCTTCTCGGCCTCCGTCTCGATGCGATCGCGGAGTTCGTCGTTCATTACCGGGTCGTTGGGGCGTCTGCGGGAAAACTCGTCCGGATTCGATTCCGCCCGCCGGTTCGGAGTCGCTCCCGAGAGGTATCAGATCGCTAACCAAGGTCCTTAGGTTCGCGCCCGCGTACCACCCGGCAGAACGTGACCTCCGAACGCCAGCGCGTCGAACGGGAGGCGCCCGACCGGACCGCAGGCACCCCCGGGACGAAGACGATCCAGATCCTCTACGTCGACGAGGACGACCCGCCGACCGCGCTCTCGGGCGGCGACGACGTATCGGTCGCGACAGTCTCGACGGCGGCGGCCGCCCGCGACTACCTCGCAGTCGAGGGCGACGTCGACTGCGTCGTCAGCGAGTACGCCCTGGCCGAGAGCGACGGTCTGGCCCTTCTCGAGGCCGTCCGCCACGACCATCCGAACCTGCCGTTCGTGCTGTACACGGAGTCAGGCAGCGAGGCGGTCGCCAGCGAGGCCGTCGGGATGGGCGCGACCGACTACCTCCGGAAGGCCGACGGCGGCGACCAACTCCGCGAGCGCGTGAGTCGGGCCGTGGCCGCGGCCAGCGTCGAGACCGGCTCGGGCGTCTCGGGCGACCGGCTCCGCGAACTGACCAACGCATTTCCGGACGTGGCCTTCGTCCTCGACGAGAACGGTCAGTACCTGGAGGTGCTGTCCGGACCGGGCACCGCCGACCTCCGAACCGTCGACCAGGAGCGGCTGGTCGGCAAGCGCCTCCACGACGCCTTCCCGGACGAGCAGGCCGACCGGTTCCTCGACCTCGTCCGGACCACCCTCGAGACCGGCGGGGTCGAGACGATAGAGTACGACGCCGAGACCTCGGCCGGCACGCGATGGTTCGAGGGCCGGACCGCGCCGCTGGGCGACACCATCGACGGGCGGGACGCGGTGGTCTGGGTGGCCCGCGACGTGACCGACCGCCGGGAGAGCGAGCGCCGACTCGCCGAGAGCCGGGACGCGCTGACCCGTCTGAGCCGCATCAACGGGCTGATCCACCACATCGTCCAGTCGCTCGTCGGTTCGGCGACCCGCGGGGAGATCGAGCGAACCGTCTGCGAGGAGCTGGCCAACTCGGAGTTCTACGAGTTCGCCTGGATCGGCGGCCCGTGGGTCAAGGACCAGAAGATGCATCCCGAGACCATCGTCGGCGTCGACCGGGCGGACGTCGAGCGGCTCGTCGAGGCGACCCAGTCGCAGGCCGCGGACGAGAACGCGCTCGCCCGGGTCGTCCGCGAGAACGAGTCGGCCGTGGTCTCGGACATCTCCCGGTCCGACGCCATCTCCGACCGCGAGCGCGAGATCATGACCGAACTGGGAATGTCCTCGGCGGTCCTCGTGCCGCTGACGTACGGCAACACCAACTACGGCGTGCTGGGCATCAGCGGGGCGTGCACCGGCGCGTACGCCGACCGGGAGCTGACCGCGCTCGAGACGCTGGGCGAGATCGTCGCCTTCGCCATCAACGCGGTCAAGAACCGGAAGCTGCTGCTCTCGAACACCGCGGTCGAACTGGAGTTCGCGGTCGAGAGCCCGAAGTCGGGGTTCTGCCGGCTCTCGGCCGAGCTCGACGCCCGGTTCTCGCTCGAGGGCGTCGTCCCGATCCGGGAGGACAAGCTGCTGGAGTACGTCGCGGTCGAGGGCGCGCCGGCGTCGACCGTGCTCGACGGGCTGGCGGACCTCGACGTCGTCGAGGGGAGTCGGATCGTGACCGACGACGGAGAGGAGTGCCTGCTGGAGCTCGACCTCGCGTGGTCCGGCGTCGACCAACTCGTGAAGGCCGGCACCGTGGTCAAGTCTGCGGTGGCCGAGGACGGCGCCGTCAGGTACGTCGCGGAGGCGTCCTCGGACGTGAACGTTCGGGACGTCGTCGACAGCTTCCGGACGACGTACCCCGACGCCGAACTCGTGAGCAAGCAGGAGGTCGACCGACCGGTCGACACCGCCCAGGAGTTCCGCCAGACGCTCCGCGAGGACCTGACCGAAAAACAGCGCACCGCGCTCCAGGCCGCGTACTTCGGGGGCTACTACGAGTACCCCCGCGAGAGCACGGGCGAGGAGGTGGCCGACTCGCTCGACATCTCCTCGCCCACGCTCCACCAGCACCTCCGGGCCGCACAGCGCAAACTCGTGGGGACGTTCCTCGACTGGTGAACGAACGTTCGGTCCAGGGGGTTCCAGTTGGCTGAGTGAACGTTCAGTCCACCTCTAAGACGGTTGATATTCGGCGTTTGACACTCTCTCGCGGCTGTACCTCACTGTTGAGGCATGGGTTTGTTATCCCCTTCTGGCGAACGATTCGGGTGGAGGTCAGCCGCCATGAACAACGACTCGATACGGTCGGGAAACGCAAGCGACCACGCCCTCCAGAACGGTCGCGCAGTCACGACGCCCTCGTTCGACACGCTCTTCGACCTCCTCGCGGAGCGTCGCCGCCGGTACGCGCTCTACACCCTCGTCGGCACCGACGACGGCCTCGCCGACGTCGAGGACCTCGCCGACGAAGTCGCGGTGTGGGAGGCCCGGAACGGCGAGGAGACGATCACCGATTCACTCCGGCAGGAGATCGCGGTCGAACTCCGCCAGACCCACCTCCCGCGTCTGGCCGAGGACGACATCGTAGAGTTCGACCCGCGCAGCGACGTGGTCCGCTACTGGCGACAGCCCACCCTCGAAGAGTACCTCGAACACACCCACTACAAGGAGTTCCCGAGCGAGTGAGGTCGCGAGACCGGTCGCTCGCTCCCCGTTGACGCTTCGGCGCCGTCCCCCGTTTTTTCTCGCCTCTCCAGACGCCCGCTACTGTCGCTGACGTGCCATCCCGACGAGGGAGCAGTCGCCACTGCGGAGTGTGACGGACGCCCCCGAGCGCCGGGGCCCGAGAGCTTCGGCGTCTGAAAATCGGACTGGGTCAGTAGCCCCGCTCGATGAGGTAGTCGGCGATGCCCTCGAGCAGTTCCTTCGACTCGTTGTCCGGGAGGACCGCGAGCCTGTCCTTGCCGCGGGTGACCAGCTCCTGGGCCTTCTCCGTCGCGTAGTCGATGCTGCCTGCGTCCTCGAGCCGTGCGACCGCCTCGTCGATCTCTGCCTCGGTGACCGAGTCCACGTCGTCGGTCTCGACCAGCGCGTCGACGTCGACGCCCTGCTCGCGGGCGTGGAGCGTGATGATCGTCTGCTTGTTCTCCACGAGGTCGCTGCCGCGCTGCTTGCCGAGCTTCTCGCTGGGCACCGTCAGGTCGAGCACGTCGTCCTGGATCTGGAACGCCCGACCCACGTCGATGCCGTACCGGTACAGCTCCTCGACGGTCTCGTCGTCCGCACCGAGCAGGATGGCCGGGATGGTCGCCGCGGCGCCGTACAGCACCGCGGTCTTGTCCTTGATCATCTCGAGGTACTCGTCGGGGAGCACGTCCGCGCGCTCCTCGAAGGCGATGTCGCGGGCCTGGCCCTCGCAGATGTTGGTACACGTCGTCGCCAGCACGTCGGTTGCCTCCACGACCCGCTCGGGGTCGGCGTCGGCCTCCACGAGGATCTCGAACGCCTTCGAGTAGAGGGTGTCGCCCGCCAGGATGGCGGTCTCGGTGTCGTACTCCCGGTGGACCGCGGGTACGCCCCGGCGCAGGTCGTCGTCGTCCATGATGTCGTCGTGGATGAGCGTGAACGACTGGATGACCTCGATGCTTACCGCGGCCGCCATCAGGTCGACGGCGCCGCCGGTCAGGTCCGGGAAGTTCCGGTAGTCGGTCTCCGCCGGATCGGCGTCGACGTCGGCGAGCGCCTCCGCGACGAGCAGCAGCACGGTCGGCCGCAGGCGTTTGCCGCCCGCGTCGAGCAGGTACCGGACCGCCTCGTAGAGGCGCTCGGGCTCTGCGACCGGCAGGTCCTCGTCGATGGCCGCGTTGACGATCTCCCGCCGCTGTTCGACCGCCCCAAGCACCTGCTCTTCCAGTGTCCCGGCGCTCGCGTCCGTCATGTTACTCGACGAGCTGGATGAGGTTGCCGTTGCTCGTCACGTGGAGGTCCCGACCCAGTTCGTAGCCCTGGCTCTCGGCGAGGCTCACGTACGGCGCGAACCCCTTCATGTCCTGGTGGGCCGGGATGATGTTCTGCGGCTGGAGCGCGTCGATCATCTGGTAGTGACCCTCCTCGCGGAGGTGGCCCGAGACGTGGATGTCGTCGTAGATGCGAGCGCCCTGCATCTTCAGGAGGCGCTCGGACTGGTAGCGCTGGCCCTCGTTGGTCGGCTCCGGAATCACGCGGGCCGAGAAGATGACCTTGTCGCCGTTCTCCAGTTCGTAGGGCGTCTCGCCCCGGCCCATCCGGGTGAGCATCGCGCGGGGCTCGCCCTGGTGGCCCGTGACGATGGGGAGGTAGTTCTCCTTGCCCTCCTTCATGATCCGCTTGAAGGTGCGGTCGACCGACTTGCGGTGCCCGAACATCCCCATGTCCTCGGGGAAGTCGACGAAGTCGAGCCGCTCCGCGGTACCCGAGTACTTCTCCATCGACCGGCCGAGCAGCACGGGTTCGCGGCCGATGTCGTGAGCGAACTCCACGAGACTCTTGACGCGGGCGATGTGGCTTGAGAACGTCGTCGCCACGATGCCGCCGTCGTAGTCCTCGATGGAGGTCATGACGTCCTTGAGGTGCCGACGGGCGACCGCCTCGCTCGGCGTCCGACCCTTCCGGCCCGCGTTGGTGCAGTCCTCGATGTACGCCAGCACGCCCTCGCCCTCGCGACCGATTTCGCGGAACCGCTTCATGTCGATGGGGTCGCCGAGCACCGGCGTGTGGTCCATCCGCTTGTCGAGGCCGTAGACGACCGCGCCCTCGGGCGTGTGGAGCACCGGGTTGATGGCGTCGATGATGGAGTGGGTCACGTTGACGAACTCCAGTTCGACCTGCCCGGAGTCGCCGATGGACATCGTCTCGCCCGCCTCCATCTTCACGAGATCGTTCTCGACGCCGAACTTCTGCTCGCCCTGGATCTGCTGCTTGACCAGTTCGATGGTGTAGGGCGAGGCCACGACCGGCGCGCTGTACCGGTGGGCCAGCTTGCTGATGGCGCCGATGTGGTCGAGGTGACCGTGCGTCGGCACGATGGCCTGGACGTCACCTTCGAGGTCCGACATCACGCGGTCGTCCGGTATCGCTCCCATGTCGATGAGGTCGAGACTGTGCAGTTTCTCCGTCTCGACGTTGTCGTGGAGCAGCACCTTCGAGAGGTTCAGCCCCATGTCGAAGATGACAACGTCGTCGCCCGCGCGGACGGCGGTGCACTGCCGTCCGACTTCCTCGTAACCGCCGATGGTTGCAATTTCGATTTCCATAGTTTCACCTTATGTACGCAAAGCCACGTCGTCGCGGCCGAGCCGCGCCGGCTCCGCGACGGAACCGGATCGCGCCGCGGCAGCGCCACGGTGTTTCGCGGCGAAGCCGCGCAACGTGGCGTCCGTACGCACGTAAACCTGCTCGGGCGAGCGGTCCCTGGTCCGCGGCGTCTTGCAGCCGTCGACGGGACAACCCGGTGGCGTCCGGCCACGTTTCCCGAGCTACGGGTCTATGAGGCGTTTAGACTCCCCGGTAATAAAAACTGCCGGGATTGGCCCGGTTCGAGCGCAAGATGAATGTTTTGGCCGACGGGGTGCGTCGACTGCCGCGACCAGATCTCCGATACAGCACACAGAGAACGGGAATCAAACGGCCTGATACCGGTGTTCCGCTCGGCCGAAACGGGACCGTCTCGGCCGCTAGGCCATTCGGGACCGCCGTAGGCCAACGTTTAAATACGAAACCGGGACGAACTCGCCACGGACGCTCCGCGCGGTCGCCCGGCGCCGGGGCCGGGGACCGCCAGTCCGGCTACCCCGAGAGGGCTGCGCCAGAACACCGTAAACGGGGAGCAACCGCCGAACCGAACCTATCGCCCGTCGATTCGCGTCCCCGGATTTTCGCCCGCGAGGAACGCTTCGAGGTCGGCGGGCCCGAAGACGGTCGCGGGCGCGCCGAGCGACAGCAGCGCCCGGACCTTTCCGGCCATCCCGCCGGTCACGTCGGTCGCGTCGCTCCCGCCGAGGTACTCGGCCACCTCGTCGAACGACCGGATCTCCGGAATCACGTCCTCGTCGTCGTCGAGTACCCCTGGGACCGTCGAGCAGAACCCCACGCGGTCGGCGTCGATGCCGTCGGCGACGGCCGTGACAACCTCGTCGCCGCTGAGGATGGTCACGCCCTCGCTTTCGTGGGCCACCACGTCGCCGTGGAGCACCGGGACGAACCCCTCGCCGAGCATCGTCTCGACCTGTTCGGTCGTGAGCGTCAGGTTCGCGTCGCGGTCCCGGCGGGCCGCCGAGAAGGGGTGGACCGGCACCGCTGGGACGTCGCGGTCGTGGAGGCGCGCGAGTACGAAGTCGTTGAGCGTCTTCATCGCGCCGTGAATCTCGACCGCCGCCGCGGCGTCGTCCGAGCCGTCGGTCTTCGAGACGCCGTGCTCGCTGGCGCGGTGGTGGCCGAAGCTCCCGCCGCCGTGGACGACGACGAGCTCCGAGATGTCACCCCCGGCGAGCGCGTCGGCGACGGCGTCGGCGGCCCGGTCGAGCGCCGGCCCGTCCAGCGCCTCGGCGCGGTCCTTGTCGGTGATGACGCTCCCGCCGAGCTTGAGGACGGTGGTCTCGCTCATCTACTCGGCCTCCACGCGCACGCCGTCGGTGTCGAGCCCGGCACGGAACGCGGTCTCGCATCCCTGGGTGTACTCCAGCGCGGTCTCGGTCGCGTCGGTCGGGTCGAGCGCGACGATGCAGCCGCCGCCGCCCGCGCCGGTGAGCTTGGCGCCGAGCGCACCCGCGTCGCGGGCCGCCCAGACCATCTGGTCCAGCGACCGCGAGGAGACGCCGAGGGCTTCGAGCAGCCCGTGGTTGAAGTTCATGAGTTCGCCGAGTCCGGCCAGGTCCCCCTCGGCGAGCACCTCCTCGCCGTAGCGGACGATGTCGCCGATGCTCTCGACGGTGTCGGCCGCGAAGTCGTACTCCTCGCGGAGCGCCCGGACGCCCGCGACGAGCTGACCCGTGTCGCCCGCGCCGCCGTCGAAGCCGATGACGAAGGGGAGTTCCGGAGCCTCGATGGCTCGACAGTCGTCGCCCTCGACCCGGACCGCGCCGCCCGTCGCCGAGCAGAAGGTGTCGGCCCGCGAGGCCTCGCCGTTCTGCACCTCCAGTTCGGCCCGGTAGGCCCGGTCGGCGATCTCCTCGACTGGGAGTTCGACGCCCAGTTCGCGGGTTCCGGCGTCGATGCCGGCCACCGTCACCGCCGCGGACGAACCCAGTCCCGCGCCCAGCGGAATCGCGCTCTCGACAGTGACGTCGAAGCCAGCGTCGGATGCGTCGGCGGCGTCGCGGGCCTGCTCGACCGCCGCGTCGATGTAGCCGATGCCCGCCTGGACCAGCGACTCCGCGACGTCCACGTCGGGCGCGTCGTCGGCGCCGTCGCCGTACTCGACCGTGAACCCGTTGATGCTCAGGTCCTCGGCGTGGACCCGGATGCGGTCGTCGTCGCGCTCCTCGACGGTGACCCGCGCCCGGCGCTCGATGGCGCAGGGCACCGCCGGTTCGCCGTAGACGACCGCGTGTTCCCCGAACAGGTAGACCTTGCCCGGAGCGCTCGAAACGACCATGCAGGAGGATTCCGGACCGGGGGTTAATTCGTTTGCGAAGCCGACTGCGCGGGAGTACCGGTCGCGAGCCCCGACAGCGTGCGGGTCGGTCCCGGAAGGTTGAGTACGTCTGCCTGACAAGACGGCGGTATGCCGGAGCCGCCCGCCACCGAGCGCCGCGAAGTCGTCGAGGAACTGCACGGCGAGGAGCTACGCGACCCCTACCGCTGGCTGGAGGACGACACCGATGAGGTCCGGGAGTGGGTCGACCGCCAGAACGAGTACGCAGACCGGTTCCTCCACGACGGCGCCCGCGACGACCTCGAACCCCGATTCGAGGCGCGCGCGGAGGTGCCGGACTACGGCGTCGTGACGGCCCGCGGCGACCGGTACTTCCAGCGCGTCCGGGAGGCCGAAGTCGACCGGGCGCGACTCGTCGTCCGGACCGACCTCGACGGTGCGCCGACCGTCCTCGCCGACCCCAACGAGTGGGACAGGGGCGAGTCTCTTGACTGGTACCACCCGTCGCCCGACGGGTCGCTGGTCGCCTACGGCGTCGCGGAGGGCGGCGAGGAGAACTACGACGTGACCGTCCTCGACGCCGAGACCGGGGAGACCGTCGACGCGGTCCGGAACTGCGGTCGGGCCGGCCCGCGAGGGATGGCGTGGACCGACGCCGGATTCTACTACGTCACCACCGGATCCGCGGACGAGGGCACCCAGCTCGACAAGGCGATACGGTACCACGACCTCGGCGCGGGCGAGCGCGAGGCGTCGGCCGACCCCGTGCTGACCGACGACGTGGGCGAGCACGTCTGGCCCCAGCTCGAACTCGCCGGCGAGACCCTCGTGGTCGCCTACCACCAGGGGTGGACCCACTCCGACGTGTTCCGGTGGGAGTTCGCGGGGGCCGACCCCGCCGACGGCGAACTCGTCCGCCTCGTGGCCGACGTCGACGCCTCGTTCCGGCCCGAGGTCGACGACGGTACGGTCTACCTGACGACGGACTACGACGCGCCCAACTCCCGCATCGTCGCCGTCGAGCCGAACGCCACCGAGGTCGACCCCGACGACCTCCGCGAGGTAGTCCCCGAGTCCGAGGCGACCCTCGCGGACTTCGCGGTCGCGGGCGACGCGCTGGTCGTCCACCGCCAGCGCGACGCCCACTCGACGCTCTCGATCCGCGACCGCGACGGGAGCCACCGCCACGAGGTCGCCCTCCCGGAGTACGCCGCCGTCGGAGGCCTGACCGGTCACCCCGACGCAGCGGAGTTCTTCGCCCGCGCCCAGACGTTCGACCGACCGCCGTGGGTCGCGCGCGGCGACGCGACGACCGGGGAGACGACCGTCGTGCACGAACGCGAGCCCGACACCGACGTCGACCTCGTCGTCGACCAGCGGTTCTTCGAGTCGGCCGACGGGACCGAGGTGCCGGCGTTCGTCGTCCACCGCGAGGGGCTCGACCGCGACGGCGAAAATCCGACCGTCCTCTACGGCTACGGCGGCTTCAGGGTCAGTCTCACGCCCGGGTACGACCGGTTCCGGACCGCCTTCCTGGAGGACGGCGGCGTCTTCGTCCAGGCCAACCTCCGGGGCGGGTCGGAGTACGGCGAGGAGTGGCACCGGGCGGGGATGCGCAAGAACAAGCAGAACGTCTTCGACGACTTCCACGCGGTCGCCGAGGGGCTGGTCGAGGCCGACTACACCCGGCCGGAGCGACTCGCCGCGGCAGGCGGGTCGAACGGCGGCCTGCTGGTCGGCGCGGCCATCACTCAGCGTCCGGACCTGTTCGGCGCGGCGTTCTGCGCGGTCCCGCTGCTCGACATGCTGCGGTTCCACGAGTTCCTGCTCGGCGAGTCGTGGACCGGCGAGTACGGGTCTCCGGAGGACCCAGAGGCGTTCGAGTACCTCCGGGCGTACTCGCCGTACCACAACGTCGCCGAGCGCGAGTATCCGGCGGTGCTGTTCAAGACCGCCGAAGGCGACACCCGCGTTCACCCGGCCCACGCCCGGAAGATGACCGCCCGGCTGCAGGCCACGAACGCCGGCGACGAGCCGATCCTTCTCCGGACCGAGACCGAGACGGGCCACGGGACGGGCAAGCCGACCTCGATGGCGGTCCGGGAGCGACTCGACCGGTGGGCGTTCCTGTACGAGCAACTCGGCGTGCTCGAGGAGTAGAGCTGCCTCGCCGGCACAACGGCTAACTTACCTGACGGTGAGTATTCAGGTATGAAGCTACGCAGAGTGTTGGCCGGCGCGGCGGGCGGACTGGGAGCCGCAGTACTCGGGAACCGACTGCTGTCGTGGAAGGCGAACGACCTCCAGTCCGCGCTGGAGGGCGACCAGCGGACCTACCGCTGGCGAGGGTTCGACGTGGCCTACACCGAGGCGGGCGACCCGGACGACCCGGACGTGCTCCTGCTGCACGGGGTCCACGCCGCCGCGTCGAGCAAGGAGTTCGACCAGATATTCGACCAGCTCGCGAAGACATACCACGTGATCGCGCCCGACCTGCCCGGGTTCGGGCGGTCGGACCGGCCGCCGCTGACCTACTCGGCGGCGCTTTACACCGCCTTCGTCACCGACTTCGCCGAGGACCTGACCGAGGACGCCGCCTGCGTGGCGACGTCGCTGTCGGGCGCGTACGCCGCGCTGGCCCAGCAGCAGTCCCACGCGTTCTCGCGGCTGGTCCTCGTCGCGCCGACCGCCGACACCGGCCCGCGCCGGACCTGGCTCCGGTCGCTGTTCCGGTCGCCCGTGGTCGGCCAGGCGCTGTTCAACCTCCTGACCAGCAAGCGGTCGCTCCACTTCTTCGACAACCGCGAGGCGTACTCGACCGAGGCATCCTACACCGAGCGGGACGTCGACTACCAGTGGCAGACCAGCCACCAGCCCGGCGCGCGGTTCGCGCCCGCCTCGTTCGTCTCGGGGTACCTCGATCCCGACGTGGACCTCGGGGACGAACTGGCCCGAACCGACGTCCCGGTCACCATCGTCTGGGGACGGGACGCGACGGTCTCGCCGCTGGAGGATGGCGAGGAACTGGCCGAGAAGGCGGACACCAAGCTGGTGGTGTTCGACGACGCCAAACTGCTCCCACACGCCGAGCACCCGGGGCCGTTCCTCGACGTGCTGCTCGACGAACTGACCGAGGAGGAGATGGAGACCGAACCCGGCGCGGAGACCTGAGAGGCCGGGCGGTAGCGGACTCCTTACGAGAGTTTCGGCGAGGGCTCAGCAGGTCCGCAGGACCAGCACGCGCTCGCCCGAAGTCTCGGTCTCGGCGACCTCGGCGGTGACCTCGGTGCCGACTGCGACGTCCTCGGGGTCGACACCGCGGACCTGGCCGGTCAGTCGGACGCCGCCGAAGTCCGCGACCGCCGTGACGTAGGGCGCGTCCTCGGCGAACGAGGGCGCGGCGACGTGGACCGTGGTGTGGGTCTCGATCTCGCCGGTCTCGGGTAGCGGGACCTCTTCGAGGTCGGTCGCGCCGCAGTGCGGGCAGACCCGCCGGGGCGGGAGCGACCCGTGACCCTCGGGGCACTCCAGGTAGAACCCCTCGCCCGACTCGACGGCGTCGAGGAAGTCGTCGTACCCCTCGTCGCGGACGCGTTCGGCCCCGCCGCCGGTTTCGTCGTTCATTCTTCCACCTCCAGCACGTGAACCGTGGTGCTCGCGACAGTGCCGCCCGCGTTGTGCGTGACGCCGACGTCGCCCGGCACGGCGTCGCTGTTGGGGTGGTCGCCCCGGAGCAGGCGGGTCATCTCGACGACCTGGCTGGTCCCGGTCGCGCCGACCGGGTGACCCTTGGCCTTCAGGCCGCCCGAGAGGTTGACCGGCCGGTCGCCGTCACGGGTCGTCTCGCCGCGGGCCGCCGCGCCGATTCCCTCGCCGGGCGCGTAGAAGTCCAGCGCCTCCAGCGCGAGCACCTCCGCGATGGTGAAGCAGTCGTGGACCTCGGCGACCGCGACGTCCGCCGGGCCGACGCCGGCGTCGGCGTAGGCCTCCTCGGCGGCGCGCTCGGCCGCTGGCGTCCGCGCGAGGTACTGGCGGTCCTGGAGCGCCATCTTGTCGCCGCCCTGGCCCATGCCGGTGATAGAGACCGGCGCATCGAGGCCGTGCTCCTCTGCGTACTCGTCGCTGACGAGGACTGCGGCGCTCGCCCCGTCGGTGATGGGGCAGGCGTCGTAGAGCCCGAGGGGTTCGGCGATCATCTGGGCGTCGAGCGCGTCCTCGACAGTGATGGCCTTCTGGAACTGGGCGAACTCGTTGTCGAGCGCGTTGTCGTGGTTCTTGACCGCGATGGCGGCCAGGTCCTCCTTGCCGCCGCCGTACCGGTCGAAGTACGCCCGGGCCATCAGGGCGTAGGCCGCGGGGAAGGTCATGCCAGCCCGGACCTCGTAGAGGTCGTCGGCCGCGATGGCGAGCGCCTCGGTCGTGCCCGCGGTGCCGAGGTTGGTCATGCGCTCGGCGCCGCCGACGAGCACCGCGTCGGCCTCGCCGTTCCGGACGTCCTTGACCGCCTCGCGGAGCGCGACGCCCGAGGACGCGCACGCGCTCTCGTAGCGCGTTGCGGGGGCGTTCAGGCCGGCCGCCTCGGCCATCAGCGGGCCCTGGTGGCCCTGGTGCTCGCCGATCTCGCCCATGAAGTTGCCGTAGTTCAGCTGCGCCACGTCCTCGCGGGGCACGCCCGCGTCGGCGAACGCCCGCGCGCTCGCGTCCGCGAACAGGTCCCGCCCCGTCCGCTCGGGATGCTGGCCGAAGTGCGTGAGGCCGACCCCTGCGACTCGTACGCCTGTCATGCCTACTAGTAGGTGATGGACAGTTAAGAAAGGCATCGGTCCCTCGGACGCGTGTCAGGTCACCACGCCGAGCGACCGGAACAGTTCGGCCGAGCGACCCGGTCAGTCGCTCCGGGCGCCGGGAGCAGCCCGGCCCCAGATGTCGGCGAACGGGCTGTCGAGCGCCCGCGAATCGGTCGCCACCGCGCCCGCGTCGTACCGGACCGACCGGAGGTCGAACGCCCCGTCGTCCAGCACCGCGTAGCGCGCGCGGTCCGCCGGCCAGCCCTCGCGCTGGAGCCCCACGCTTCCAGGGTTCACGAACGTCGTCCCCGACACCGAATCCACGAACGGGAAGTGCGAATGGCCGTGGACCACGACGTCTTCGTCGTACCGGGCCGCGACGCGCTCGAACAGCGCCGGGTCGTCCTCCGGCGTCGCGCGGGTTCGCCACGACCCGTCGTAGGCCTCCGGCCGCGGGAAGTCGCCGTGGTGGAGGCGGAGCCGGCGACCGGCGAGCGAGACCGTCGCCGTGCGGGGTAGCGCCTCCAGGAACGAACGGTCGTCCGGCGGGAGCCGGCGGCGGCTCCAGGCCTGCCACGCCGCGAAGGGGTCGTCGCTGGTCGCGGCGGGCGGTTCGGCCGCGAGCACGGTCCGGTCGTGGTTGCCGTGCACGCTCGCGGCGGGGTCGAGGTCCCGGAGGGTGGAGCAGACCGCGTTCGGGTGCGGACCGTTGTCGACGGCGTCGCCCAGGAAGACGACGGCGTCGCGGTCGGGTTCGGCGGCGAGGACGGCTTCGAGAGCGGTCGCGTTCGCGTGGACGTCCGAGATAATGAGCGTCCGGGACACGGGCGGGGGAAGGTGAAGGTCCGTTATAGGCCTGTCCCTTCGACCCAGTCCGGAGGGCGTCGATCGGTCGTCGCATCTCCGGTCGACCGGCCCGTCAGTCGATGTAGTCGCGGACGAACATCCTGTGTTCGGCCGCCCGCTCGTCCCGGAGCGCCCCGTCGGAGTACCAGTCGGGCAGGCAGGCCATCGCGTTCAGCCGATTGCAAAGGTGGTAGACGCGCTTGCGCTTCCGGAAGTCCGCGAGCCGGTCGCCCGAGCGACTCGCGTCGTACGCCGCGCGGAACCGCTCGCGGAGCCGCCGCCGGAGCACGACGTCGCGGGTCTGCCAGTTGATATTGTGGTCCTCGACCGTGGCGAGGTTGTACACAGGGTCGCCGGCGACGAGGCCCGCCCAGTCGAGCACGCCCGTCTCCTCACCCGTCTCGGGGTCGAGCAGTAGATTTCCGAGGCGGTAGTCCCAGTGGACGAACACGCCCTCGTCGGGCGCGTCGAGCGCCGGAACCGCCTCCCGGACGTACTCCCAGAGCGGGCCCACGAGGTCGTCGAACCGACCGCCGGCGATGCCGTCGAGCGTGTCCTCGACGTCCGCGAGCAGCCAGTCGGTCCAGTCGTCCTTCGGTGCGAACTGGTCGCCGACCACGGCCAGGTCGCCGTCCTCGACGCCGATGCGGCCGAACCGGTCGAACGTCCGGACCTCGTGGAGCTGCGCGAGGTGCTCGCCGGCCTCGCCGAGGACGCGGGCCAGCGCGTCGGTCGAGAAGTCCTGGAATCGACCGGACCCGTTCTCGCCCGGGAGGCGCTCGGCGACGAAGAATGGCGCAGGGAGGTCGGGATGGTCGTCGACGGAGCCGATCACCTCCGGGACGGGAATCTCGGTCTCGGCCGCCAGCAGTTCCAGCACGCGGGGTTCGGAGCGGGCCACGGACGGGGAGACGGCCTCGCCCGCGAACGCCTTCAGAACGACCTCCCGTCGCCCCCGGGGCGTCGCGACGGTCAGGAGGAAGACCGAGTCGGACCCCTCCTCAGTCGGCCGAATTCGCTGGACCGACCAGTCGGGCGCGATCTCGGCGACCATGTGGGGGACGTCCAGTGCGAGGTCCATCGGGTCCGCGCCGCCCTCGTCTGGCGTCTCCCGTTCGGCGAACTCGGTCATCGCTATCGGTGGAATGCCGTCGGGGGTAGTCTGCGTTCTGGCCGTCGTCCGAACGGCGTCAAGCCTGTATCTATCTCTCCCGTCCTCGCACGGAATCCGATGGACCGTCGGCCGACTCCTTGGAATTCCGAGTAGTGAGTTTTTCATTGCGGGAGGCAGAACCCTCCACCATGGGCATGAGGCCACCGCCGTCGGACTCGGACGACGGTCCCGACGTCATCGAGTTCGGCATCGCCGAAGTGGCGGCCGTCCTCGACGACGGGGACGTCTCCTTTCCGTCGACCGGCACGGAGGTCGTCGAGTCGCTCTCGAACCCCCGCATCAAGTACGACGCGGACGGGCACACCGTGGCTCTCTCGGAGGCAGTCTCCGCGGTCGAGCGCGACCACTTCGAGAACAAGCGCGAGTTCCTGAACGCGCTCCACCCCGTGTTCGAGCGGTACCGCAACTCCCGGACGCCGGGCGTCATCGAACGAGTCCGGGCGGCACTGCCGCTCTGACGCTCGTCGAGCCGGAAAACCGCGTTCTCCGTCAGTTCACGGTGACTCCCCGGTCCGGGCGAGAATTCAAGTGCGAGGACGGGCCGAACCCCCTCCGTGAGCTGAACCGGGCCGGGACGCATCCGCGATAGCGCGGCGCGCGGCGTTCCGGGCGACGGCCGACGCGCGCCGCCAGTCAGCTACAACGTCGGGAAGCCTATCGGTCAGTCGTCGGCGGTCACGGCCGACCGCTCGACGTCGATCTCTCCGTCGTCGAGTTCCTGCTCGACCTCGCGGGCGGCGGTGACGAGGTTCGCCATCTTCTCGTAGGCCACCTCGCGCGGGAGCAGTTTCAGGCCGCAGTCCGGGCTGACGGTCAACTGCTCGGGCGGGACGACCTCCAGGCCCTTCCGGATGTTCTCCTTGATCTCGGGGACCGACTCGACCTCCGCGACGTGGGCGTCCACGACGCCGAGCGCGAGGTCCTTGGTGAACGCGGGGTCCTTGAACACGTCGAGCTGCTCGTAGTCGCCGTTGGCGAGTTCGAGGTCGAACTCGTCGACCGGGAACTCCAGGATCTCCGGATAGATGCGGGAGTAGTCGCCGTAGCAGACGTGGAGGCCGACCCGCACGTCGTCCGGGATCCCGTCGACGATGCGCTCGAGGCAGTCGCCGACGATGGCGTGGTCGTCGGGCGTGGTCGCGAGCGCGGGCTCGTCGATCTGGACGTAGCGGGCGCCCGCCTCGACCAGCTTCTCGACCTCCTCGTTGACGAGGTCCGCCAGATCGTTGGCCAGCGACTCGGTGTCGTCGTAGGCCTCGTTGAAGCTCCAGTTGGCCAGCGTGTACGGGCCCGTGATGGGCACCTTGACCGGGCGCTCGGAGACGCTCGCGGTGAACTCGTACTCGTCGACGAGCCACGTCTCGTCGTACTCGACGTCCGAGACGACCGAGGGCTTGTCGAAGGTGTTGTGGCCCCACACCTTCACGGGCCCGTTGAACTCGTAGCCGTCGATGCGGTGGGCGAAGTACTCGACCATCTCGTTGCGCCGCATCTCGCCATCGACGACGACGTCGAGGCCGGCCCGCTCGTGCTCGCCGGTGATGAGTCGCGCGGCGTCGTCCGTGGCCTCCTGCCAGGCGGCGTCGTCGAAGTCGGCAGTCGCTCGCGGTTCGTCACCGCTCGCGTTCGAGGCGCTTCGCGCCTCGCTCTCTTCGTGGAGGTCGCGCGCCCGGTCGAGCCACTTGGGCTTTGGGTAGCTGCCGACGACGGTCGTCAGCAGGAAGTGGTCTGCCGGGTGGTTCGTCGGTCGGAACTGATCTCTGGTGTCGGTCATGCTTTCACCTCCGCGACCTCGGTGGCCTCCCCGAGGGCGGCGAGCTTCTCCCGGAACGTCGAGTACGGCAGGTAGAACAGCTCGGTGTTCGGCGTCAGGTAGACGGTCTCGAAGTCGGCCGCCGGCGTGTTCTCCTCGAGCCAGTCGGCCCGCTCGGCGATCTGCTCGGGGTCCTCGACCAGCGTGTTCTGGCCGTCGACGACGCCGGCCGCGATGGAGTCCTTGGTGCCGTACTCGTTGATGTTGTAGAGGTTGTCCTCGTGGTTCGCCACGAAGTCGTAGCCGAGCGCGTCGAAGTCGGCGTCGAGCAGGTGGGCGTGGACCTTCTCGTCGAGCGCGCCCCAGTAGGTCTGGACCACGACGTCGGTGTCGGCCGGAGCAGCGGTGGTGACGGCGTCGACCGCCTCGCTGGCGCGCTCGCCCTCGTCGCCCTCCGGCGGGTTCTCGACCAGCGACGGTTCGAGGACGAACAGCGTCTCGACCTCGGGGAACGCCTCGACCTCGCCGGCGAGGAACTCCGCGACGGCGGCGAGGAACTCGGCGTCGTCGCCGTAGTACTCGTCGGTGGCGAGGTCGGCCAGCGAGTAGGGGCCGGGGACCACCGCCTGGAACTCGTCGGCGTCCACGGACTCGTTTACGGCCTCCAGTTCGTTCGCGATGTCGCCGTCGAACCCGAGTTCGTCGGTCACGACAGGGTCGCGGTAGAAGTTGTTGTTGTCGTAGTACCGGACGATGCCGCGGGTCTCGACCGAATCGTGGACCGCGAGCGGATGGGCGAGCATGTCGTCCCACCGGAGTTGGCCTTCGACGACGCGGTCGAGCCCCGCGCCTTGCTGCCGGTCGACGACCTCCTCGCGGGCCTCGTCGTAGACCGCGGTGATCTCCTCGCCCTCGGTGCCGTCGATGAGGTCGTGCTTCTGGTGACCTTTCAGGTCCGCCAGGTCCGCCTTCGCCCAGTCCGGAAGCGGGAACACTCCCGGTGTGGTCGCGACGCGCTCTGTCATGTGCTCCGGTCTACGGAATGCCGACGCTTAATATTTTCCTCTTGGGAGATAACTGTCGGTCATAGGCGTGTGGTGCCACACAACATGGCCCCATCGATTGTAGAAAGGTATTTTTCGGTTCTGTTCGACAGTTGATGCATGAGCCGCCCAGTCCCCGCTGTGCTCGCCCTCGTGGTCGCGTTTGTCCTCGGCGCTATTGTCGGGCCGGTCGGCGGCGTCGGTTTCGGTCTCGACGAAAGCGACGACGCTCGCGAGTTCGACTCGCCCGGGCTCTCACTGTCGAAGTCGGTGGGTGCTTGCGACGATGTCGACTCGGAGCCGGGATGGGTCCACGACGTGGCGGTCGGCGAATCGTTCGCGGTGACGCTGGAAACTACTGTCGTCCACGACTGGAACCGGACCGTAACGGCGAACGTCAGCCGCGTCTCGCCGGGCCGTTTCCTGATCGACCTCCGGACGGTCCCGGCAGACAGTGCCGGGGCCGCCCGGAGGAAAGCGAACGCCTCGGCCGAATCGACAACGGACTGCGCCGCAACCGACCTCAGTCTCGGCACGAGTCTGCCGACCGACTACGAGGAGTTCGCGGTCGCGGTGAACGGACGCCCGCTCGTGACCGTCGAGTACGACGGCACGGTCGCGGACCTCCACCGGCTCCCGAACCCGACAAACGCCACCAGCAGTTAGCGCACGAGCTTCAGCACGGTCAGCGTCTCGAAGGGGAACGACTCGTCGCGGAGCGCCACCGCCGAGAAGCCCTCGGTCTCGGCCATCGCGACCACCTCGGCGACGCCGGTCAGGCTGCTGACCAAAAGGTAGACCGCGCCGTCCGGCGCGAGCACGCGACCCACCGTTTCGAGGAACGGCTCGACGACCGCACGGCCGTCCTCGCCGCCGGAGAGCGCGACCTCCATCCAGTCGTCGCGCTCCGCGTCCGGGTCGGTCGGCAGGTACGGCGCGTTGAACAGGACCGCGTCGAAGGCCCCCGACCGGAACGGCGCGACCAGGTCGGCCCGGACCGCCTCGACGTCGCGCTCACGGGCCTGCGCGCAGGCGTGTGGATTCACGTCGGACCCCACGACCCGCGCGCCGGTCTCGTCGGCGACGCGCTCGGCGACGTACCCCGACCCGGTGCCGACCTCCAGCGCGAGTCCGGGCGTGTCGTCACGGAGGTCCTCGACCGCGGTCTCCGCCAGCAGGCGCGAGTCCTCCGCGGGCTGGTACACCTCCGTCTCGACGTCCCGGCGGTCGGCCAGGTCGGTCACTCGCCGTCCACCTCGCCGGCTCTGCGGTCCGCCGTCTCCGTCTCGTCGGTCACGCCGCCGTCGGCAGTCGGCTCCGGGGCGGGCGACTCGCCGGACAGCCGGAACCCGCCCGACTCCTCGCGGCCGGTGAGTTCGCGCTGGGGGAACGGGATCTTGACGCCCTCGCGGTCGAACGTCCGCTTGACAGACTCGATGACCGCGGTGCGGGCCCGCCACTGCCGGCGGGCGCTCGGCTTGTCGATCCAGAAGCGCAGGACCAGCGTGATCGCGGAGTCGCCGAACTCCTTGAGCACGACCTGGGGCGTCGGCACCGTCAGCACCTCGTCTAAGTCCTTCATCGCCTCCTCGGCGAGGCCGGCGGCCCGCTCGACGTCGGCCTCGTAGTCGACGCCAACCTCGACCTCGTTGCGGAGCCGGCCCTTCCGGCTCTTGTTGACGATCTTCTCGCCGCTCACGATGTCGTTGGGGATCATCACGTACTCGCCTGCGAACGTCTGGATGCGGGTGTTGACGATCGAGATGTCGGTCACGATGCCCTCCTCGTCGTCGATCTCGACCCAGTCGCCGATCTCGAACGGTCGGGAGAACATCAGCACGAACCCCGCGAGCAGGGCGCCCAGCGTCTGGCGGGCGGCCATACCGACGACGATGCCGAGGAAGCCGGCGCCGACGATGAGGCCGCTGAGGTCGACCTCCCACATCCCGAGGATGACCGAGATAGCGGCGACCCACACCGTGAGCTGGGAGACCCGGTAGACGATCTCGCTCTGGTGCTCGGTGATGGTCTCGTGACCCTCGGTGAACCGGTCGATGGCGCGCTGGGCGAAGCCGTTGACGACGTACGCGCTCGCCAGCACGACCAGCGCGAGGAGGAAACGGAACCCCGCGCCGAGGGTGCCGCCGATCTGCTCCCACGCGGTAGCGACGTCGGTCGCAACCCCCCAGAGGACGAGGAGCGCGACCGCCGCGCCGACGAGCACGGCGCCGACCGACCCGGCGAGCATCACGTCGGCGACGTGGCTGTGGAACCGCTCGTGGGCCTTCCCCCGAAGGTAGGTCGCCGCGACCCCGCCCGCGATCACGACCACCAGGATGAGCGCCGAGACGGCGAGTCGCCACTCGGTGGTCGAGAACCGCGCCAGCCGGTCGATGAACGAGACGAGCCCGGCGATTCCGCCGCTCACCCTGCATCACCTCCCCGGCCGTGCTCGTCGGCCACCGCCGCCAGCGCCGCGAACGTGGCGGGCGGGACCTTCCCGGCGCGCTTGCTCAGCACGTCCGGGTCCAGTCCGGTCTCACCGTCGGCGATGGCCGCCACCACGGCGTCGGCGTCGTCGAGCCCCGAGATGTGGGCCGTGTTCCGGATGGCGTTCCGGAGGGTCTTGCGGCGCTGGGTGAACACGGCCTTGACGAACCCCAGGAAGAACGCCTCGTCGTCGACCTCGTAGTCGGGCTCCCGGGGCGTCGTCCGGACGACCGCGCTCTCGACGTCCGGCGGCGGCGAGAACGCCTCCTTCGGCACCGGCTCGACCACCTCGACGTCGGCGTAGTGCTGGGCGCTCACCGACAGCCGGCCGTAGTCGTCGGTGCCCGCCGCGGCCGCCATGCGCTCGGCGAACTCCTTCTGGAACATCAGCACGGTCGGCCGGCCGCGAGGGAGGAGGCGGAAGGCGATCTCGCTGGAGACGCCGTACGGGAGATTCGAGATAGATGCGGTGAACTCGGGCAGGTCGACTTCGAGCGCGTCGCCCGCGACCACGGTCAGACGGCCGGCGGCAATCTCGTCGGCGAACTCCTCGCGGAGGAAGGCCGCGAGGTCGGGGTCGCGCTCGACCGCGGTCACCTCGTCTGCGACCGCGAGCAGTCGGTCGGTCAGCGCGCCGGTCCCCGGCCCGATCTCGAGGACGTGCGACAGGTCGAAGCCGGCCTCAGTCGCGTACTCGGGGAGTCGGTCGAGGACGCGGTCGTCGACCAGGAAGTGCTGGTCGCGGTCGGGGTTGCCGCGGACGCCCGCCCGCCGGAGCAGGGCGTCGGGGTCCCGCGAGGAAGCCGCGGGGTCGCGTGCGTCGGTCATGTTATCCTCGGATAGCGACCGAAGGCGGGTAAAGCCACCGAGTCAGCGAGAACGTGTCGAAACAGAGAGGGTTGGCGGAGAGGAGGCGGTTCGGTTACCCGAGTTGCGCTACTGCTGCTGTTCGTCGACGCGCACGAACGTCCGGTACTTCAGGTCGTCCTCCCGGAGCTCCTCGAGGATGCGCTCGACCAGCACCTCCTTGGGGTTGTGGAGTCCCGACACCCGCTCCTCGAGGTCCTCGAAGCTCTCGAACGGCTTGCGCTTGCGCTGCTCCAGGATGTTGTTCCGGAGCTTCTTGCCGATGCCGGGCAGCAGGTTCAGCTGGTGGAGTCGCAGGGTGATGGGCTGGGCGTCGGTGTAGAAGTCGACGAACCGCTCCTGGTCAGACTCCACCACGTCCCGGATGGCGTGTTCGAGCTCCGACTGGCCCGCCCCGGAGAGGTCGCCGTACTCGATCTCGCGCACGCTGGCGACGAGGTCGTTGGACCGGTCGGCGTCCACCCGGTCGGTGATGGTCAGGCTCACGTCCTCCTCGAGCGTGACCTCGAACAGCCGGAAGTCCTCGATGCCCAGCGCGTAGGCCAGCGCCGGTTTCTGGTGCTGTGGCCGTTCGTCGTCGGCCCGGCCGTGCGGGAGGTAGTCCAGCACGACCGCCGGCACCTGCTGTTCGCCGCTTTGCTGTTCGCTCATTGTCACGGATTACGCCGACGAGATACTTAAAGAGTTGGTGGCGCTCAGTCGTACTTGGCGACGACGTTGAGGATGTCGTCGAGCTCGTCGCCCGAGAGGGTGTACCGTTCCTGGGCGTACACCGCACGGAGTTCGTCGCGGTCCTTCGGCAGGATGTCCGCGATCTTGTACGCCGTCGGCTCGTCGACCTTGTCGAGGGCGAGCAGTTCCTCGACGAGTTCGCGGGACTCCTCGGCGTCGAGCGAGGCGAACCGGTTGACGTGCTCGATGGCGCGGGCCAGCTCGTAGCGCATCTCGCGGTCCTCGTCGAGGGCGCGCTCCTCCTCGACGTCAGCGAGCAGTTCCTTGGCCTCCGCCGTGGTCAGGTACTCCTCCTCGACCTTCTCCTTGAATATGGTCATGCTATTCCTGCGCCTTCAGGTGGGCGGGGGTGACGATGAGGGTCTTCTGCTTGCCGCGGTCGTTGATGCTGACCTTGTAGGCGGCGCCCTGCTCGCCGACGACCTCGCCGGTCTGGCCGCCGAAGCGGGGGTGGAACCGGCCCTTCTCGACGCTCGGGTCGATCTTGAGGTGGACCTTCTGGCCCTCCTCGTACTCCTGGACGGCGCGCTGGGGCGGAGAGGTGCCGCGCTCTCGGGGGTTGTTCGAGAGTTTGTCGCGAGTGCTGTGGTAGGGTCCGTTCGAACTCGGCATAGTCGTACGTCCCTCTTGTCCGCTCTCCGTTATAAAAGGCACGTTCCGAGATTCCGGGCGCTCGACCCCTGCGGCCCGACTTCGGCGCAGGCGGGGACCGACCCCGAAGGGGCTCCCGTCCCGACCGGGCGACTCCGGCGGCGTTAAGCCGATGCTAGAACCGCCCGCTGCCATCAGGTCTATGCACGCGCCGGCACTGAATCGTACACACATGGTCGACGTACTCGGACACCTCGGAATGGCGCTGATATGGCTCGCACCGGCGTGGTACTTCATCGACCGCCGGAAGACGGCCGCCGCGTTCGTGGGGGCCGGCTTCTGGTTCGGGATGTTACCGGACGTGGACCTCTACCTCTCGAAGTGGTTCGCGGGCATTCACCACCACGGGGTGTTCCACACCGTACTGCTGGTCACCATCATGGCGGCCATCATCGGCCCGATACTCGGCTGGGTGCTGAAGGAGGCAGGGAGCGGTGACGACTGGTTCTCGCCGGAGGCCGAGCGCCACGCCTACGCGATGGGCTTCATCGCGGTCTGGGTGTCGGGCCTCGCCCACATCTTCGCCGACATGCTGTCGGCCCCCGACGCGTCGACCCGGATCGAACCGCTCTGGCCCCTGGTCAAGGGCCCCATCGTCTACATGGACGTGCTCTGGTACCAGTCGTGGTGGGCGACCTGGGGGCTGCTCATCCTCGGCGTCGCGATCAACGTCGCGGCGTGGTACTGGAAGGGCGAGAGCCAGGAGTCGCGCGGGACCGTCGCCGCCTCCGAGTGACGCGGTGAGGGAGGCGAGGAGACTCGTTTTCAGGAGGCCTCGGCGGGTCGCGCCCGAAGGGCAAGAGTAACCTGCCGCCCGTCCGTCGCTTCTCACATGACCGACGACGAGCAGTTCCGCTTCGAGACGCGCTCGATACACGCCGGCCAGGAGCCCGACGAGGAGACCGGGGCGCTCATGACCCCGATCCACGCCAACTCGACGTACGAGCAGGACGCGCCGGGCGACCACCGGGGGTACGAGTACTCCCGGACGGGCAACCCCACGCGGACCGACCTGGAGGCCAACGTCGCCAGCCTCGAGGGCGGGGAGTACGGCCGGGCGTTCTCCAGCGGGATGGGCGCGATAAACACGGTGCTGAACCTGCTGGAGTCGGGCGACCACGTCGTCGCCAGCGAGGACGTCTACGGCGGGACCCACCGCATCTTCACCCAGGTCTACGAGCAGTACGACCTCGAGTTCGACTTCGTCGACATGACCGACCTCGACGAGACCCGGGCCGCCGTAGACGCGGACACCGAACTCGTCTGGGTCGAGACGCCGACCAACCCGCTCCTGAACGTCGTCGACATCGAGGCCACCGCCGACATCGCTCACGAGGTCGACGCGCTCTGCGCGGTGGACAACACCTTCGCGACGCCGTACCTTCAGCGTCCCCTCTCGCTCGGCGCGGACCTCGTGGCCCACTCGCTCACGAAGTACATGGGCGGCCACTCCGACGTGGTCGGCGGCGCGCTCGTGACGAGCGACGAGGAGCTCGACGACCGGTTCGGCTTCTACCAGAACAGCGTCGGCGCGACGCCCGGCCCACACGAGTGCTTCCTCGTCCTCCGGGGGACAAAGACCCTGCCGGTCCGGATGGACCGCCACTGCGAGAACGCCCGCGCACTGGCGACGTGGCTGCAGGACCACGAGGACGTCGACCGCGTCTACTACCCCGGGCTCGAATCGCACCCTGACCACGACCTCGCGGCCGAGCAGATGGACGACTTCGGCGGGATGGTCAGCTTCGAACTCGACGCGAGCCTCGAAGAAGCCGCCGACGCGGTGAGCGAGACGGAGGTGTTCACCCTGGCCGAGAGCCTGGGCGGGGTCGAGAGCCTCATCGAGCAGCCCGCGACGATGACCCACGCCGCCATCCCGCGCGAGGAGCGTGAAGCCGCGGGGCTCACCGACGGGCTGATCCGGGCGAGCGTCGGCATCGAGAACGTCGCGGACCTGAAGCGCGACCTGGAAACGGCGTTCGAGGCGGCGCTCGAATAGCGGTCCGGAGTAGTCCCGGAACTCCGTTCTCTTCGCACGCCAGCGTAACCCGGTGGCACGAGTGTAACCTGAGACCTATGGTCGCCGACCGACTACCCTCGGTCATGGCGAACCGACGACCCGCGGACGACTTCGAGGTCACGTCCGACCTGCCCGACAGCCCGATGCACACCACCGGAACCGACCACGTCACGCTCATCGGGAGCAACGCCGAGGAGACCATCGAGTTCTACCGCGACATCCTGGGGATGCCGCTCGTGCTCCGCCAGCCGAACCTCGACGACCCGTCCCAGACCCACCTGTTCTTCGACTCGGGCGACGGCCGCATCGTCACGTTCTTCGTGAACGACGACCGCGACTCGGACCCCCGGCCCCAGCGCACGGGCGTCGGCGGGGTCCACCACCTCTGCTTCAGCATCGACCCCGATGAGTTCGTCGAGATCCGCGAGACCTTAGAGGAGGAGTGGCGCGGCTACAACGAGTTCGACCGGGGAATCTTCCACTCGCTGTACACCCAGGACCACAACGGCCTGGTCATCGAGCTCTCGACCGACAAGTGGGCCATCCCCGACGACCGCCGGGGCGAGGTGCTGGCGGTCGCCCAGCGCATCCGGGAGGAGGACGGCGCCGACTTCGCCGAGGAGCGCCACATCGAGACCGCGCTCGACGAACTCGGCATGGACGTCGAGAAGTACGACCTGCCGGACGCGCCGGCCGGGTCGGGCGTCTGAGGGGAACAGCGCGGTCCGGCCGAGATTTCTCGCCGGCCTCTCAGTTCCGGAGCGCGCGATAGCCCGCGTAGACCGCGGGCGCGCCGAGCGGCAGCGACAGGACGCCGAACGCGAGCGTCGCGAGTGCCGAGCCGCGACCGCTGCTGCGCCGGAGGCCGAGCCACGAGAGGACGCCCAGGAACCCGACCGCGATGGTCGCGGCACCGAACAGGCCGACCCCGGTGGTGCAGAAGGCGTAGCAGACCGCGGTGACTGCCGGCTCTACCGGCGTCGGCTGGACCCGTGGCAGGTAGACGAACCGGCAGTACGCGGCGAACCCGAGCATGTACGCCGCCGGGAGCCCGACGAGCAGTCGCCGCCGCAGGACCGGACCGCCGGCCGTGCGGTCGTAGAGCCCGAGCACCGCGAGCGGGAACGTCACCTCCCAGAGCCACAGCCCGACGGTCGTGCTCGCGGGGTAGTGGCCGAGTCTGGGCTGGTCGACCGGCAGCGTCGCCGGGAGCCGTATCCACTCCAGGTAACCCACGGGCCGGGCGGCGGTCAGCAGCCCGGCCGTCACGAGGACCAGAGCCACCCCGAATCCGAGGGTTCCGGCGCGGGCGACGGCCGAGAGCCGCGGACCGAGGGCCCGGCCGCCCGACGCCGAGTCCGACACGCCGACTGTCGCGCTCATACGCGGCGGTACGGACGCGGCCCTTTCCTCACTTTCGGATAAGAATCCGAAACGGCCGCTATCGGGCTCGCTCACGACTGTCTGTGGGATTCGTGGCGGCGGCAATTGCTTCCGTGACAGTCGGACATTCGTCAGTTAGGACTCGGTCCGGCCGAACCGAATGAAAACGAGATCGAGCGGGAAACCGCGTTCATCGGCGAACACGGACCACCGTCTCCGCGATAAGGTTCCGAGACGAAAACGGCGAGAATCGGCGCGAACCGAATCGGCGGCGTCAGATGCGGCCGACGTTCTCGACTTCGACGCTCTCGACGCCCTCGACGTTCGAGAAGTTCTCCTCGACCGCCTCGGTCCCGCCGGTGTCGTCCGGGACGATGACGGTGGGGAGCAGCGCGACCAGCCCGAACGCGACGTCGTCGCGCTCGAAGCCGTTTATCTTCGCGCCCTCGGGGAGGGAGTCCTCGAGCTTGTCCTGAAGCTCGTCGAGGTCGATTTCGGGGCTCTGCGGCATCACCTTGATCTTGGCTGCTACCTTCCCCATGGTTACGGTCCCATGAACCCGCAGTCGGGGCACTCGTAGAGGTTGCTCTGCTTGCGGCACTTCGCGCAGCGGTAGATCTGCTGGCCGCACTCGGGGCACTTGAACGACGCCGCGTTGGTCCCGGAGATGTTGATCCCGCAGGAGACGCATCGTCGCGCCTGCGTCTGTTCGGCTTGACTCATACCCTGTCTTTCCCGTGCGCGACTTTAAACCATTTCGAAAGGAGCCGTCCGCCGAATCGAACCGGGACGCCCGCCGAACCGCCCGCGCGTGCGTCTTGACGCACTACGGGCCGTCAGCCGACGCCGGCGCCGGATTCGGGCCAACACCGTCAGAAACACGAAACGTGATTCTTAAGGGGCGAACGAGCGACGTTTCGGGTATGAGTGAAGAACAAGAGGCCGAAGCGGCCGACGACGAAGAGCAAGCAGAAGTCGAAGACGAGGCCAACGAGGGACTCCAGGAGGGGGACTTCGTCCGCCTCGACTACACGGCCCGCACCGTCGAGGACGGCAACATCGTCGACACGACCGACCCCGAGGTCGCCGAGGAGGAGGGTCTCGACGAGGAGGAACGAGAGTTCGAGCCGCGCGTCATCGTGCTCGGCGAGGGCCACATCTTCGAGAGCGTCGAGGACGACATCGTCGGCCAGGAGGTCGGCCACTCCGGCGAGACGACCATCCCCGCCGAGGAGGCGTTCGGCGAGTACGACGCCGACGAGGTCCGGACCGTCAGCGCCGACAAGATTCCGGAAGACGAGCGCTACCCCGGCGCGCACGTCGACGTCGACGGCCAGCACGGCCACGTCGAGACTATCATCGGCGGCCGCGCGCGCGTCGACTTCAACCACCCGCTCGCCGGCGAGGACATCGAGTACGACTACGAGATCGTCGGCGAGGTCGACGACCAGGTCGAGAAGGCCCAGGGGCTCATCTCGATGTACATCGACGCCGACCTCGAGATGTGGATCCAGACCGACGAGGTCGAGGAGGAGACGGTCGTCGAACCCGACGAGGACGACGAGGACGCCGAACCCGAGACGGAGACCGAGACCGTCGAGAAGGAGACGCTCTACATCGAGAGCACGCCCCAGCTGGCGATGAACCAGCAGTGGATGTTCCAGAAGCAGCAGATCGCCCAGAACGTGATGGACCAGCTCGGGCTGGACCGCGTCATCGTCCAGGAGACCATCGAGGGCGGCGGCATGGGCCCGATGGGCGGCATGATGGGCGGCGGCATGGGCGGCGCGGACCTCGAGGAGGCGCTCGAAGACGCCGACGTCGACGAGGACGAGATCGTCGAAGAGCTCGAAGAAGCCGAAGCGACCGAGGAGTAACCTCGACTCGTTCCTGCGTTCTTTCTCCCGGCCAGCGCCGCGGCCGGACGTCGTGCGACGGTCTGGAGGCTGTCTCGGTGGCGCGGCGGCCGTGGCTGCTCGCGCTGAACGAGCGACGGTTCGCGCGCGAGCGACACCCGAAACCGAGATTCGACGAGTGGGAAACCCGGTGGTGGCGGCTCGAAAGGGCGAGTAGTTCGGCGAGGGAGGGCCGAACGGGAGCGGACGGCGTCAGCGGGGACTGCCGACGGACGCGGCGCGGGACGCCGCGCGAGGGAGGGCGAACGCGGGCCGCGGGAGGCCCGGCGGGGACCGTAGGACGGACCTGACTGGGTGGGAGGGCGGAAGGCGCGGGGGACCGGGCGGCGGTGTGGAGGTCTCGCGACCTCCAGTTTCATCTGGTCCGTCGGCCGTATTCAACTCTATTAGCTTACTGTCTATACTATATCTACCAAAGATAGTATCAGAACTATCTATACTATCGGAACCGCCTGTACCGGCGGCGAGTTCGGTCGGTTCCGGAGAGAACACCTCAGCGGTCGCGCAGCTTGTGGCGGAACGCCCGGAGCGCGTCCGCGCCGGTGTCGGTGAGCGTCACCTGCTTGCGGCGGCCGACGTCCTCGACCGCGATGTAGCCGTCCTCGAGCAGCGGGTCGACGACGTTGGCGTTGAGGAGCGCGAACTTCGCCTTGTCGTTGGCCGGTTCGTTGTCGGTGACGAACGCCAGGTCCTCCTCCTCGGCGTACTCGATGATGTCCTTCTTCTTGACGGTCCGGACCGCCGAGTTCGCGTCGGCGAGGAAGTCCATCACCGCGACCTGGTCGGTCGTCGGCGACTCGATGGGGTACGACGGCAGCACCTCGTCGCCCTCGTAGCCGGTGCTGTGGCGCCGGTCGTCGTCGGGATACTCCTCGGGGTGGACGTAGTAGGCGGTCGCGTCGGTGGCCATGCACGCGATGGCCGCACCGACCGCCGCGAGCTTCGACCCGGTCGAGACGTTCACCCGGACGATGTCGTCGGCGTGGTCGGCGGTCAGCGTGGTCACGACCCCCAGCACGTCGTAGATGTCGAAGACGTCCACGCTCCGGGTCCGGACCGCGACAGGGAGATCGGCCAGGTCCGACCGGAGGTCGTCGTGGAAGTCGGGACCGGCGCCGGGGTCGTCGTGTTCGAGGAGGTAGAGCACGTCGACGTTGTGCCTCCGGGCCGGACCGACGATGCGGTCGTGCTCGAAGCCGAGCGGGGCGATGTGGACCTCGTCTATCGTCTGCATGGCGGGCTGTCTTCGATGGGTCGTCGAGAGGACTTAAATTCTCAGTCTCTGCTCGGCGCGATGTGGATGCGACTAACCGACTGCGAGGTAGCACCAGAGGCTGTCCGAGTAGAAGGAACTACTGAGAAAGCCCCGACCGCTCGCGGTCGCTGACCGACATACCCTCCGCCCCCTGCGTTCGCTCCGGATAGGGGTCGGTCAGACGACCACGGGCCTCCGGCCCGCGAGCGGTCGGCCCCTTTCATCCACCCGAACCTGGACTGTAGTGCCGAGCATCGCCGTTGGACTGTCGGACTACGTCGACGATTGCGGACGGTCTTCGAGTACGGAAAGCGACCGTCGCACGCACTCACGCGATGTCGCGGCTCGTGTCGATGCGGACCGATTCGGCGAGTTCGAGCTTGATGGTCTCGGGGAGCGCCCGCCCGCCGCGGAACTTCGGCACCGCCAGCCGAGTCTCGACCGTGTCGCCGGAGTACTCGGTGTGGAGCTGGAACACCACGTCGGCGACGTGCTCGGTCACGTCCCGGGCGTCGGGCACCGACCGGCCGTCGAGGCAGTGGAGGATCGCGACCCCCTCGGTGTTGTGGAGGTGGTTCTGGAGGTCGTTGAGGAAGTTGCGGTACCGGCCGTCGCCCTGGCGCTCCAGCAGGTCGACCGAGTCGACCACCAGATTCGAGTCCTCGGGCAGCCGTCGGAAGAGCCGCTGGGAGTGGTCCAGCGGCGCGTCGCCCTCCACGCGGCGGACGTCCGGGGAACCGGTGCGTCCCGGCGCGCGCTCCAGGGCCTCGGACACCGCGGACTCGTCGCGGTCGGTCGAGAGGTAGAGCGTCTGGCGGGCCGACGTGAACTCGTAGAGCAGCAGCTCGGCCTGGCTCGCCGGCGGCGCCGAGAGCGCGACGATGCTCCCGGTCGGGAGGCCGCCGTCCAGTTTGCGGTCTAACACGTCGATCCCCGTCGAGAGGCGCCGTGACACGTATTTGCACGGTTTTCCGCCCTGAATTCATAAGTATTTGGGCTGGAGCGCTGACACGAGCCGGTCGTACGCCGCCCGCACTCCGCCGTCGGCAAGCGGTTCCGCGCCGGATGACCGGCCTCCGTTGTCCGACGAATCTCCAGCCCCGGGCACGACGCCGAGCACCGGGCAGTCGAGCAGGCGCTCGATTCCTTCCGGCGGGACTTCTCCCCGCGAGACGACCGCGCCGGCGACCGGCGTGTCGAGTTCCCGGGCCATCGCGGCGGTCTTGGCGGCGTCGCGCAGGCAGGCGGGTTCGGGCGTGGTCACGACCACCGCGGCGTCGGCGGCTCGGAGCGGTGCGACCGCGTCCGGCCCCGCCCCGGCCGGACAGTCGAGCAGGACCGCGTCGGCGGTCCCGCGGAGTCGGGCGAGCACCCCTCCGGCGTCGGCCCGATTCCGGCGCGCGCTGGGCGGTCCACTCGCCGCCGGAAGCACCTCGACGCCGGACGGCGGCGGGTCCGCGGTGCCGGCGACCAGCCGGGCGGGCCACCCCGCGGCCACCGCGTCGAGACCCGGGTCGCGGGCGACGCCCGCCATCGCGTGGAGGTCCGGCATCTCGCGGTCGGCGTCCGCGGCGAGGGCGGTCCGTCGCTGGCGGACGAGCGCCCCCGCGAGCCCGAGCGTCGTGGTCGTCTTTCCGGCTCCGCCCTTCCCGCCGGCGACGGCTAACATGGGGCGGGATTGTCCCCTCCTCGGGTTTGAAGGTTCGGGGGCGAGCTGGTCGAGGTGACCGACTCGCTGGAGGTCGAGGCCCGGGTCAGCCGTCGTTGCGTTCGACCGAGATGATGCCGCCCTGGTCCTTCCGCGCTGCGACCAGTATCGTGACCCCGCTCCCGTCGGCGTTCTCCGCCGACTCGTTGCCCTCCAGCACGAACACCACGTACGAGAGCGTCTCGATCGTTCCGTTCCGGCCCTGTGTTCTGCGCCGGACGCCGACCACGGTCCCGTTCGTCTGGTTCTGGACGACCTCCATCGCGTCGAGCGTCGAGCGCGTCGCGTTTCCGCCCTGCGTCTGCGTGGTGGACTGGTTTGCGGGTCGGTTCGCGTGGTCTGTGGCGGTCGCCGGCGACAATGCTCCGACCGCGGCTATCGGTGCGCTGGCGCCGCCCAGAACGAGGAGAACGGCGAGTCCGAGCGCGAGGACGCGTCGTCTGTGCATACGAGTGAACCAGCCGACTCGGAGCAAGAGCGGTTGTGGCCCTCCGTCGGGGACGGCGGCGGGCCGCCTAGTCCCGGATCGGCCGGTACGCGCCGTTGATGTCCCACTCGTGGATGCAGAACGGCTCGCCCGATTCGTCCTCGCTCCGTATCTGCCAGTTGCGGTCGTCGTCGCTCCAGACGTCGCGTCGGCCGCACAGCAGGCACTGTCGCTCGCTCGGGGGGTCCAGCTCGGCCATTGGTGGGAGATGGACGCACGGATAGATAAACTCCGCCCCTGCATCAGAGATTGCCGGTGTCCCGGGCCGGGCCGCCGACACACCGAACCGGCAACCGATGCCCGGTCCGCCAGGGAGTCGGACGAGGGGACGAGAGAGACGGTCCGCGCGCCGACGCGGTGGGCGCTCGCTGCGAGGACTCCGCCAAGCTCGTCAGTCGCCGCCGCGGACGTCGACCAGGGTCACGTCGAACTCGACGGCGAGTCCGGCGAGTTCGTGGTTGAAGTCGACCGCGACCGCCTCGCCGTCGACCCGCGTGACCCACCCCGTCGCGCCGTCCTCGGTCTCGACGAGTCGGCCCGGCGCCGGCGTCGCGCCGTCTCTCGCTTCGAGATCGCGGCGGGGCAGTTCGACCACCTGGCCCTCGTCGCGCTCGCCGAACGCGCGCGCCGGTTCGAGTTCGACCGTGCGCTCCTCTCCGACCGCCATCTCCCGGACCGCCTCGTCGAGTCCCGGAACCGTCCGTCGCTCGCCGACCCGAAACGCGACCGGTTCGTAGTCGCGGTGGTCGTGGTAGACGCCCGCCTCCCGGGCCACGTCCTCCTGGGTGGTGTCGAACACCGCTCCGGCGTCCTCGCCCTCCGCGACCCGCCCCGTGAAGTGGACGACCGCTATCTCCCCCTCGGAAACCATACCTGCCACTCGACGCTGGCCACCTTGAATCCGGGGGAGCGTTCGACGACGGAAGCGACCGACCGAGTAACCGAAACTCGTTACGGTATTATTTTCACGAAGGGTATTGTAGTTACACTCGTGTCGAGTCGACGCGATTTCCTCCGGCGCGGCGCGGGCCTGCTCGCGCTCGGGAGCGCGGCGGGCGCCGGCGCGCTCGTCGCCCGGTCGGGGACGGGCGCGAACGACCCCGGCGCCGCAGCGAACGTCCTCGTGGCGGGCAGTCTCCAGGGCGTCGCCGGTGAAATCGGCGACGTCAGCGTCGAGGCCCACGGCAGCGTCGCCTGCCGGCGCCTGCTCGCCGACGGCCTGCGCGACCCGGACGCCGTCGCGCTGGCCGACCCCGGCCTGTTCGCCGGCCTGTCCGAGCGCGCGACCTGCTTCGCCACCAACGCCCTGGTCATCGCGGTCGCGCCCGACTCCCCGGCGGCCGACTACGCCCCCGACGAGGCCGACGACTGGCGCGGACTCCTCGCCGACGAGAGCCTCGCGCTCGGCCGGACCGACCCCGAGCGCGACCCGCTAGGCTATCGGACGGTGATGGCGCTTCGCCTCGCTGACGACGTCGACGCCGAGGCGGTGCTCGCCCGGATCAGCGTCTTCCCGGAGACGGGACTGCTCCGGACGCTGGAGGCCGGCGGCGTCGACGCCGCGTTCGCCTACAGGAACATGGCGGTCGAGCACGACCTGCCGTACGTCGACCTCCCCGACGCCGTCGACTTCTCGGACCCCGACCGCGTCGACGAGTACGCCCGGGCGAGCGTGGCTCTCGACGACCGGACCGTCACCGGAGCGCCCGTCCGGTACGCCGCGCGCGGCCGGACCGAGCGCGGCCGCGAGTGGGTTCGGGCGGTAGCTTCGGCCCGCGAGACGCTGACCGGCGCCGGATTCGGCGTCCCCGAGCGCTATCCCGTCGAGCGCGAGATTCCCCGGAATGACGGTCCGCAGCACAGCAGTAGCCGGCAATAGGAACTGCGGGCCGTGAGTTCAGCGCGACTACAGCGAGAGTACGGGTCGGGCGAACTCCAGGACTCCGACGCCGACCACCAGGAGTCCGAGGATGCGGAACGCGAGTCCGCCGGTCTCGCTCGACCGCGCACCGTCCGTTACTGGACCGAAGCGACGGGCGGTGACGACGTCCTCCGCGAAGAGGTAGACGACGGCGCCGATGGCGAGGGGAAAGACGTAGCCGGGCGGCATCTCCGTTCGTGCCGACGCAGCGATGCCGGGTATATGGGTCTTCTCTCTTCTACCCCCATTCGCCCGACAGCCAGAACAGATTGGGTCAGTTACAGACAGGATACGAGGACTCTACGTCCGGGGATCGGTAGCTTCTGGGTGTTCCGGAACCGGAATTTACTTGTCGGACGGTGTTTTAGGCCAACCTAAAATGGTCGGTGGAACCCTGCGGGACCTGCGCGAGCGCATCGCGGACCGCCACGACGACGACGGACGCTACTACGTGAACTGCGCACGGACCGGCGAGCGGCCGGTCCCGGTGTCGGGCAAGCGATTCCCGTCCCGGGAGGCGGCGGTCGAGGCCGCCGAGCTGGCCGCGGAGTACCGGGCGGAGCTCCGGCGCTACGACCCCCGGCTCCCGCACTACGACCTGGTGGTCTCGGAGTCGCCGGGCGCGGCCGGGCCGCTCGACCCGGTACCGGTGGTCGACCATCCTCCCGAGTCGCCCACCGCCTCGGACTTCTGCCACGACGTGGCCGCCGCGGTGTTCGAGTCGCTCTCGGCGCTCGGCGAGACCGACGTCGAGCGCGGGGCGATGGAGGCGTACCTCCACTCCGCCGAGTCGGTGACCGACGCCGACGAGCTCTGCCTGGTGTTGCTCTCGACGATGGCGACCGAGATCGACGCCCGGCTCGACCCCGACCGCCAGGCGGAGGTGCTCCGGGCGGCCGCCGAGCGACTCGGCGCGACGTCGGCCCCCGGCGGTCCCACTTTTCGCGGAGCGAAAATGGGAGCACGAGGTATCGCCGATCGATACCTCGGCGACCCGATGGAGGCGACGCTGGCCCGGCTCGACGGCCTCTCGCTGGTGGGCGACTACGCGGTCGCGCCGAACGACGGGCGTGCGGAGGACTCCTCCCGCACCGGCGAGGCCACCGCCGGCCGCTCGTGGGCCGTCACGGTCGAGGGGTACGCCTTCGAGAGCCCCGACGGTCGGGTGCCGACCCTCCCGCTCGCGGTCGAACTCTACCGGCGGCTCCCCGACGCCGCGGTCGCGGTGTCGGACCTCCGGGCGACGGGCGACGCCGAGTGGGAGTGCGTCGTCTCGACCGACGCCGAGCGCTCCCGGGCGGTCAGCCTCGCGGTCCCCGAAGACGACTGAGCGGTCGGACCGGCCGATGGACTCCCTCGCGCTCGGTCCGCCGACTCAGGTCTCGAAGTCCGGCAGGTCGTCGGGCGCCTCGTAGTCGGCCTCCCAGTCGATGTAGTCGGTCTCCAGCACGTCGCAGACGACCTGGCCGAGTTCGGTCATCGCGGCGTTGATGCCCGAGACCGCGTTCCACGAGTCGAGGTCCGGGTGGTAGTCCCGCTCCTTCCAGTCCTCGGGGATGCCCGGCGCGTGGTAGCCGACGCGGTCGGCGAAGTCGTCCCAGAAGAAGTCGAACTCGCGGAACAGGTCGAGCTCGCGGGCCACCTCGAACTCCGGCTCGTCGAGGTCGGTGTGCTCGGCCCACTCGCCGAAGGCCTCGTCCCACGCGCCCTCCCGCAGGAACTCCTCGAGTTCCCCGCGGCGGTAGTCGGTGTCGCCCTGCACTTCGACGTCGTCGTACTCCTGCATGTCAGTCCCCTCGGCCAGTTCGGGCGGGTCCGGAACCGCCACGTCGAGTCCCATGTCGAGGCGGTACGCCCGGCACGCCGAAAAGCGTTCCTTCCGATGTCGGACCCGGTTTCGCGTCGCCGGCCGGTCCGCGTTCGAGGGAGGGTCAGCGCGGCGAGGCACCCGCCGTGTTGTAAATCCGCCAACCGTTACTGCGCCGTTAGCACCGGCATTCTCCGTGCGGGAATCGGTATCTTGCTCGGCCGGCGGGGGTCGAGGCCGAACCTCGTAATCGGCCTTTTCGAGAACTCTACGTCGGATTTCGCTGTGAAGCGTCGGGGCATTTATGGACCCTTCGTCCTGAGGCCCGGCCGCAGCATGCGGGAAAGAATAACAAGACGGACGCGGCGAACGGCGACGCTCGCAGTCGCCGTGCTGGTGATGACGGGGTTCGTGGGGACAGGAGTCGCAACCACCGGTGCCGCCGACTCGGGTGCCGGACAGGTCAGGGTCGCGCACCTGTCGCCGGACGCGCCCGCGGTGGACGTGCTCGTGGACGGCGACGCCGTCCTCGAAGGAGTCGAGTTCGGCACCGTGAGCAAGTACCTGCAGGTGCCGTCCGGCGACCGCGAGGTGACGATACAGACCGCGGAGGACGACGCGGTCGTCTTCGAGGGCAGCGTCTCGGTGGAGGCCGGGACGATGTACACCGTCGCGGCCATCGGCGAGGTCTCGGAGGACACGTTCCGTCCGGCCGTCTTCGTCGACGACTTCGAGAAGCCGAGCGAGGAGAACGCGTCGGTCCGCCTCGTCCACGCGTCGCCCGACGCGCCGGCGGTCGACGTGACGGTCGCGGGGACCGACACCGTGCTGTACGACAACGTCTCGTTCGCCAACGCGACCGACTACGTCACCGTCCCGGCGGGCGACTACGAGCTCGAGATCCGGCCGGCGACCGAGGACGACGACGGCGAGGTCGTGACCACCGTCGACGTCTCGCTGAAGGGCGGCGCGGTCTACTCGGCCGTCGCGGCCGGGTACCTCTCGCCCGACGACGAGCCGGCCGACACGCCGTTCGAGGTCATCCTCGCCACCGACGCCGGGGGCGAGGAGATGGACGAGAAGAACGAGGGGTGACGAGCCGAATACCGACGCGGTGAGCGGCGCAACCACCGGCCGCGGGCTGCGGAGCGAGTCGACCGCCGTCGAGCCGTAAGCGCGGAACCAGTTCGGTCCAGAGACGTTCGAGCGCGACACGCACCGGTAGCGACCGCTGTAGCGCGTCGCAGTGGAACGCGAGAAGATGGCGTCGGGGCCGAACCGGTTCGGAAACGGGTCGCGACCGAAACGACCGATTGACGCATCGCGACCGGAGGGCACGTCGGGACCGAATCAACCGAACGCGGCAGGTCGACCGCTTCGCCCGCGTGAGCGAACCTTACATTCGACGTAAGCCGCGTTTCGTTCGATCTTTTTCGACTTTCCTCGGAGAAACCGCCGCCTTGTGGGCTTCTATTGGGAATTACCGGGTTCCACGTTCACCGCGATTTATCCCCGACGGCGTCGCAGACGGCCGTGAGACATGATCGGAGACAACTCGACACTGACCCGCACCGTCGCGGTGGGCTTCGCCGTCCTCGTCGTCGCCGGACTGGGCACCGGTTCGGTGGCCTCGCTGACGGAACGAGACGCACCGGGGCTGCAGGACCCCGAGAACGCCCAGGTCCGGGCGGCCCACATGTCGCCCGACGCGCCGGCCGTGAACGTGGTCGTCGACAACGAGACGGTGGTCGAGAACCTCGAGTACGGCGACGTGACGAGCTACCTCGACCTGCAGGAGGGCGACCACCAGATCGCCATCGTCACCGCCGAGAACGAGACCACGGTGCTCGAACAGCAGGTGACGGTCGAGGCAAACGAGCGCTACACGCTCGTAGCCGCCGGCGAGGTCGGGGAGAACGCCGCCGAGGCGTTTCAGCTCGTCGCGTTGCAGGACGTGCGGAGAGCGCCGAACGGCACCAACGCCTCGGTCCGGCTGGTCCACGTCGCGCCCGGCGCGGGGCCGGTGGACGTCACGGTCAACCGCACCGGGGCGGTGCTCTACGACAACGTGACCTTCGGCGACGCCAGCGAGTACGCGTCGGTCCCCTCGGGCGTGTACACGCTGAACGTCCGCGAGGCGACCGAGGGCAACGACGGCCAGATCCTCGCCTCGTTCACCGAGAGCTTCGAGGGCCGGACCGCCTACACGGGATTCGCCGGTGCGGTGACCGAACAGGGCGACGAGCCGCTCGCGCTGTTCGTCGCCATCGACCAGACGGACAACCCCGAGATACCCGGCGCGACGACCCAAGCGGATAACGCGACCACGACCGCAGAGAGCGGTCAGGAGACCACGACCGAGGCGTAGGGACCGTCCCGAGGTGATCTCCGGCCGAGAGGCCGTGTACCCTTACTCGTTCCCGTTCTGCTCGATCCGCTCGGCGACCGCTGCCAGCTGCTCGCGGCGCTGCTCGCGGGCGCGGTCCCGGAGCGCCCGCTGGTTGTCGGTAGGGCACTCGAGGTCGGGGACCGCGGTCGGTTCGCCGTCGTCGTCGAGCGCCACGAAGGTGAAGAAGGAGGTGGTGGTCTCCCGTTCCTCGCCCTCCCTGGGGTCCTCCGCGCGCACGTCGACCTTCACGTCGACGCTGGTCCGGCCCGTATCGAAGACGAACGCCTCCACGACCGCGACCTCGCCGAGGTCGATGGGCGAGATGAAGTCGACGTGGTCCATCGAGGCGGTCACGCACTGGTGGTTCGAGAACCGCATCGCCGCGATCGCGCCGCAGATGTCCATCCAGTGGAGCACCGTTCCGCCGAGTGCCCGGCCGAGGTTGTTGGTGTCGTTGGGTAGCAGAATCTCGGTCATCTCCGTGTACGAGTCCAGCAGCGTCGCTGCGTCGGTCATCGGTCGGGACGACTCGCTCGGTCCCAATCCCGTTTTCGTCTTCGGGCCGTCGCGTTCGCCCGGCGAGCGTCGACCGCGATCCGCCCGACGTGTCTGCCGTCTGTCGGTTCTCCGGCCATCGACAACGGTAAAAAGGGATAGCGTGTAAGGCGAACGATGAGCGACTCAGCCGAGGTGGGGCCCGGAGACGGCGAGGGCAGCGTCCGCGTCGTCGGCACCGCCCACGTCTCCGCGGACAGCGTCGAGGAGGTCCGCGAGACCATCGACGCCGAGCGACCCGACGTGGTCGCAGTCGAACTCGACGAGGGCCGCTACCGCCAGATGCAGGGCGAGGTGGCCCAGGACCTCGAGCCCTCGGACCTGCTCGAGGGCAACACCGTCTTCCAGTTCATCGCGTACTGGATGCTGTCGTACGTCCAGGCCCGGATGGGCGACCGGTTCGACATCGAGCCCGGCGCCGACATGCAGGCCGCCATCGAGGCCGCCGAGTCGGTCGGCAGCGAGGTGGCGCTGGTCGACCGCGACATCCAGATGACCATCCAGCGGTTCTGGGCCCGGATGAGCCTGGTCGAGAAGCTCCGGATGGTCTGGGAGCTGTGCCTGGCCATGGTGGGCGTCGGCGGCGACCCGGACGAGGAGGAGTTCGACATCGAGGAACTGACCGACGGCGACGTGGTGACCGCGATGATGGAGGAGTTCCGCCAGTTCTCGCCCGGCGGGGCGGAAGCCCTCATCGACGAGCGCGACGCCTTCATCGCGCACAACCTCGTCCAGTTGCGGGACGCGGGCCACGACGTCGTTGCGGTCGTCGGCGCCGGCCACCGGGCGGGCATCGAGAAGTACCTCCGACACCCGGAGACGCTCCCGCCGATGGAGAGCCTCGTCGGCACCGAGACCGGCAGCCGGTTCTCGCTGTTCAAGCTGTTCGGCTACCTGGTCGCGGTCGGCTTCCTCTCGTTTTTCTTCCTGCTGTTCATGGCCGGCGTCCGCAACACCCTCCTGCTGAAGGTGTTCGCGGCGTGGTTCCTGTTCAACGGCGTCTTCGCGTTCGGCCTCGCGAAGCTCGCGGGCGCGCGCTGGACCTCGGCGGGCGTCGGCGGCGCGGTCGCGTGGCTCACCAGCGTCAACCCGCTGCTCGCGCCCGGGTGGTTCGCGGGCTACGTCGAACTCAAGTACACCTCGGTCAACGTCGGCGACATCGCGAAGCTCAACGAGATTCTGAGCGACGAGGAGAGCCCGCTGAGCGACCTGCTCGACCGGATGCTCGACGTGCCGCTGTTCCGGCTCATCGCCATCGTGGCGATGACCAACGTCGGCAGCATGATCGCCAGCTTCGCGTTCCCGTTCGTGGTGCTCCCGCTGCTGGGCTCGCAGATCGGCGGCGTCGACCAGATCACCGACCTGATGATCCAGGGCGCGCGGAACAGCGCGGACCTCATCGTCCGGACGCTCACATGAAGGTCGCCAGCATCCGGTTCGGCCAGCGCGAACTGGTCGACATCGCGATCGCGTGGGGCGCCCTGACCGTGGCGTTCGCGGTGTTCTTCGCCGGCGGCGGCCGCATCCTCATGTACCGGCCCGCCGCGCTGGTCGGCCTGCTTCCGGCGAGCCTCGTGACCGCCGGCCTGGGATTCCTGCTCCACGAGATGGCCCACAAGGTCACCGCCATCCGGTTCGGGCAGGTCGCGGAGTTTCGGGCCGACTACGGCATGCTGTTCCTCGCGGTGGCGGGCGCGCTCGCCGGCTTCCTGTTCGCCGCGCCGGGCGCGGTGTACCACCGCGGCCGGGCCACGCTCCGGGAGAACGGGCTCATCGCGCTGGCCGGCCCGCTGACCAACGTCGCGCTCGGCGCCCTCTTCCTCCCGCTGGAGCTGTTCCTGGGCGGCCCGCTCGGGAGCGTCGGGGCGCTCGGCGTCCGCATCAACTTCCTGCTCGCGGGCTTCAACATGATCCCGTTCGGCCCGCTCGACGGCAACACCGTCAAGGACTGGAGTTTCGGCGCGTTCCTCGCGGCGGGCGTCCCCTGCTTCGCGCTGGCGGCGTGGGCGCTGTTCGGGTTCTCGTTCTTCTGAGTCAGTGCTCGTCGCCCTCTCGCAGGACGACCTCGTCGTCAGTCACTTCCTCGATGGCGGTCTCCTGGAACGTGTAGTCGTCGGCCTTCGAGTCCTCCCAGTTGAGGTACCGCTTGACGCTCTCGTAGTCCCCCGCGTCGGGTTCGACGTGCGCCATGCCCTGATCGACCTTGTCTATCGTCCCGAGGACCTCGCCCTCCGGTCCGACGACTCGCTTGCCCTCGTCGGCCTGTGTCAGCGTCTCGTCCATGGTCATACCCGCGACACTGCGAGCCAAGAGTCCTGTGGGCGCGGACTGATAGGAGGTCCGGGACGAAAATCGGCTACGCTGCGGGGACGAGTCGCAACCGGGACGAGGGGCCGCCTCGGTGTCCGTCAGGTCGCGAAGGCGGCGCTACTCGTCGCGCTCGACGTTCCGGAACTCGAAGCGCGCGCCGCCCGCCTCGCTCTCGGTCACCGCGACGTCCCAGCCGTACACGTCGGCGAGTTCCCCGACGAACGCCAGGCCGAGTCCCGTCCCGCCGTTGGCGGAGGCGGTGGTGAACCCCACCTCGAACACGACGTCGCGGTCCCCGGCCGAGATGCCGAGACCGTCGTCGGCGACGTAGAAGCCGGTCGGCAGGGTCCCGACCGTCACGGAGACGTCGCTCCCGCCGTGCTCGACGGCGCCCTCGCGAGCCCCCGAGCGAGGGCTCGTCAAACCGTGCTCCACGGCGTTCTCGAACAGGTTCCGGAACAGGTGGCGGACGTACGTCTCGTCGGCGCGGATCGTGCGGTCCACGGAGACCGCCAGCGAGGCGTCGGGTGCGTCGATTCCGTCCCACGCCTCGCGGGCTGCCTCGGCGAGGTCCACCGGTTCGCACTCGTCGACCGCCTCGCGGCCCTTCGTCAGCACCAGCATGACGTCGATCATGTCCTCGATGCGGTCGAAGGCGTCGGTGACGTAGTCGACCGCCTCGTCGTCGGCGTTATCGGGAAGCTGTCGGCTGTAGATCTCCCCGATAGTGACGGGGTTACGCAGCTCGTGGGCCAGCATGTTGGCGAAGCTTTCGAGCCGGTCGTTCTTGCTCTCGAGTCGGGCCTTGTGTCGGTCGGTCTCGAACTCGTACTTGACCCACTGACCCATCAACTGGTGGAACGTCCGCTCGGCATCCGAGAACTCCTCGTCCCGGGGCTCCGAGGAGACGAAGAAGAGCGTCCGGTCGAGGCCGCCGCTCAGCTCGATGCGGGTGCCGAGGTAGGTCCGGACGCCGAACTCCTCGTACGCTTCGAGGGAGGTGAACCCGTCGTCCGCCGGGTCGGTGATACCGGTCACGTCCGCGTCGTCGGCCAGTACCCGGCAGTACGTCTCCGAGAGGGCCAGTCGCGCGCCCGGCACCAGGTGGTCGTGGTCGCCGCTGACGGCCTCCACCTCGAACAGGTCGGTCTCCGGGTCGATGCGGGCCAGCCCGCCGAGTTCGAGGTCGAAGCGCTCGCAGCCCAGTTCGAACAGCGCCTGGAGCTTCTCCGAGAACGTCCGGTCGGTGTCGCCCGCGATCTCGTACTGTCGGCGCAGGTACCGGTGGCGCTCCTGCTCGGACGCCTTCATCTCGGTCCGGTTGCGCATCGCGCCCATCATCCGTTCGACGTCGCGGGCCGGGTCGTCGGGGCCGAAGTACTCCTCGGGCGGCGTGTAGAAGCTGTTGTGGTGGACCGCGCAGTCGGAGACGACGTGGGGGTGGGTCCGGATGACGTCGCGGACGACCTCGGCCGGGAACCGCTCGTCGTTGTACTGACAGAGGACGACGTACTCCTCGCCCGAGAACACCGTGTTGAGCACGGCCTCGTACTCGACCAGCAGGTCGGGGTCGGTCCCGTCGTCCAGCGCCCACGTCATCTCGGCGGCCGCCCGGACGCCGGCGTACTCTCCGTCCTCGGTCGCCCGCGCGAGGGTGTCCTCCCAGAACTCGACCATCGCGTCCCGTTCGAACTCGCCGGTCCGGCGGTACGTCTCGGCCGGCGTGTGGACCGAGAGCGCCCCCGAGTCGAGCGCGGCGTCGACGTCGACGCCGCGAGCCCGGAACGCGACCAGGACCTCCTCGCGGGAGTTCTCGTCGGCGATGTACAGGCAGCGCTCGCCGCGTTCGAGTCCCTGACGCACGAAGGGGACGACGGCGGCGAACTGCTCGTCCCGGTCGGCGTATATCGACGCGAGGTGGTCGTTGTCCGCTCCGCCGCCGTGGACGGGGTCGTCCGGCGGGTCGACCGGGCCGCGTATCTCCGGACTCCGTCGAAGCGCCTCGACGCCGCTCTCGGCGTCCGACGCTGTTTGGGAGTCGCCACTCCCGACACCGTGGCTCATTGCGAACCTGTAGTTGGCGGAGATGCATATATCTAGTCGTCACCGTGACGCGGGACGACAGTGCCCCGACCCGGCGACTCCGTCGAGACGCCCGGAAGCGCCGTCTCGCTCGCAAGCGGTGGAACTTTACTCGCGCGCCGCCCCGGTTCGACCATGACCGACGACGAGGAACTCACCTACGCGGAGGCCGGGGTGGACATCGAGGCCAGCGAGGCCGCTACCGCGGCGCTGGTCGGCGCGGTCGGCGACATCGACGAGAGCGAGTACGCGGGGCTGCTCGACATCGGCGACCGCTACCTGGCGCTGGCGACCGACGGTGTGGGCACCAAACTGCTCGTGGCCGAGGCGCTCGGCGACTACTCGACCGTGGGAATCGACTGCATCGCGATGAACGCCAACGACCTCGTGGCCTCGGGGGTCGAACCGGTCGCGTTCGTCGACTACCTCGCGGTCGACGAACCCAGCGAGGCGTTCTCAGAGCAGGTCGGCGAGGGGCTCGCCACCGGCGCGGAGGAGGCGGGCGTCGCGCTCGTGGGGGGCGAGACGGCTGTGATGCCGGAGGTCATCAAGGGACTCGACCTCGCGGGCGCGTGCGTCGGGCTCGCGCCGAAGGATGCGGTCTTCCCCGGCGAGGCCGAGGTGGGCGACGCGCTGGTCGGGTTCCCGTCGAGCGGCATCCACTCGAACGGGCTGACGCTCGCCCGCGAGGCCGCGACGCGCGACCACGATTACGACGACCCCTTCCCGCTCGACGGCTCGGACCGAACCATCGGCGAGGTCCTGCTGGAGCCCACCCGCATCTACACCTACCTGCTGGACCACCTCCGGAGCCGGGAGGTCCACGCCGCGGCCCACGTCACCGGCGGCGGGTGGACCAACCTCTCGCGGATGGGCGCGCTCCGGTACGAGATCAGCGACCCGTTCGACGCCCAGCCGGTGTTCGAGTTCGTCCAGTCGGAGGGCAACGTCGGCGCCGAGGAGATGCACCGGACGTTCAACATGGGCACCGGCTTCGTGGTCGCGCTGCCCCGCGACGAGGCCGAGTCGCTGGCCGACGAGACCGACGGTCGCGTCATCGGGGAGGTCACCGAGGGCGACGCGGTCTCGATCCGGGGTCTGGAACTGGATTGAGGCCTCTCGCTCGGCACGTTTCAGTTTCGTCCCGTTTTCCGGTATAAACGCTCGGCTCGAGGGCTAGAATGCCGCCAGACTCGACTGTAGCTCCCGGTCGCTCTCCTCCTCCCGGATCTCGTAGCCCACCAGGTCCCGCAGGTCCACCGCGTAGGTCGTCCCGGCGCGCGCGAGCACCAGCACCCGGCCCTGCACGCCGACGACCTCGCCGGTCGCCAGCGTCTCGGCCACGGGAGCCGCGTCCAGTTCGAAGCCGTAGTCGAAGTCGAACGTCTCGACCGGGTCGAACTCGTCGAGGGCGGCGCGCCACGCCGCGTCGTCGACGTCCCGGTGGAGGCCCGCGATCTTCGCGGGGACCCGCACGCGGTCGGTGTACTCCTCGGCCAACTGCGATTCGATCTCCCGGGCGATGCGGCCGTTCTCCACGGTGCGGAGGTGGGCGGCGCGGTCGGCGCCCTGCTCGCGCAGGCGGGTGTCGAGCCGCCACTCGCGGGTCACCCCGACCTTGAACGTCGCGGGCGCGAACGCCGCGAGGTAGATGGCGTGGTCGTCGTAGCAGTCCATCTCGTCCTTGAGGCAGGTGCCGGTGCAGCGGGCGCACACCCAGGTGGTGGTGTGCTGGTCGCAGTAGGGGACGCCCTCGTTGGGGCAGTCGACGTGACCCGTCCCGTCGAGCGCACCGGCGCACCGGCGGTCGCCGAGCGAGTACCCCAGTCGCCCTCCCGACTCCAGCGGCTCCCGGCGAACCTCGTCCTCGGCGGCCACGAGCAGCGCCGGCCGCCCGTCGCCGCCCGTCGTCTCGTACCCGACGATCTGCACGGCTCCGACTTGGCTCTCGGATACTAAAGGCGTGCCGTTTGGCAGGACGGGACGGAAGCCGAACGCGGGAGCGCCTGATAAAATCGTCCACTGACCGACTTTATTTTGTAAATTAGGGCTAGAAAAGTTTTATTCTACATCGGCTCAATTAATTTCACGCAATGTCCGATAACGACAACGGTGTGTCGAGGCGTAACGTCCTGAAAGGTGTCGGTGCCTCCGTCGCGACGGCCGCGGCGGGCAGCGGTCTCGCGGCGGCCGAACCGGACGACAGCGTGGAGGTCAACGTGGGCTTCTCGTCGGCGCGGGGCCGACAGGTGGCGGTCCAGCAGGCCGACGAGACGGTCCGGGTGTTCAACTCCATCGACGCGGTCACGGTCCGGCTCCCCAAGCGCGCCGCGACCGCGCTGGAGCGGAACCCGAACATCCGCTACGTCGAGGAGAACGGTACGATGGAGGCGTTCGCCCAGACGCTGCCCTGGGGCGTCGACCGGGTGGACGCCGAGGTGGCGCACGCCGAGGGCGAGACCGGCGAGGGCGCGGACATCGCCATCGTCGACACCGGCATCGACGACGACCACCCCGACCTGCAGGCCAACGTCGGCGCCGGCGAGTCGTTCGTCTCCTGCGGGTCCGGCGGCCTGACCGGGAACTGCACGTTCTACGGCAACAGTAACGACTGCAACGAGTCGTGGTCCGACGACAACGACCACGGCACCCACTGCGCCGGCATCGCCGACGCGGTGAACGACGCGGAGGGCGTTCGGGGCGTCTCGACCCGTGCGACGCTCCACGCGGTGAAGGTGCTGGACTGCGCGGGCAGCGGGACCTTCTCGGACATCGCGGCGGGCGTCGAGTACGTCGCCGACCAGGGCTGGGACGTCGCCTCGCTCTCGCTGGGCGGGGACTCGGGCTCCCAGACGCTCAAGGACGCGGTGGAGTACGCCACGAACAACGGCGTGTTCGTGGCCGTCGCGGCCGGCAATCCCGGACCGTGCACCGACTGCGTCAAGTACCCCGCGAAGTACGAGGAGGTCGTCGCGGTCAGTGCGACCAACCAGAGCGACGAGCTCGCGGAGTTCTCGGCCCAGGGCCCCGAGGTCGACATCGCCGCGCCCGGCGCGGAGATCTACTCGACGGTCCCCGGCGGGTACGACACCTACGACGGCACCTCGATGGCCTGCCCGCACGTCGCGGGCGCCGCCGGCCAGCTGATGGCGAACGGCCTGTCGAACGCCGAGGCCCGCGACGAACTCGAGAGCACGGCCGAGGACATCGGCCTGTCGAGCAACGAGCAGGGCCACGGCCTGCTCGACGCGGCGGCCGCGCTCGGCTTCGATTCCAGCGATAACTGACACGTCGGGGCGACGACCGCGCGAGAGCCACGACTGCACCCACCGGCGAGGCTGCTTGCCCCACCCGCCTCGACGGCCCGCCTGCTCCCGCACCCCGCCAGCCGGCGACCGTCTTCGACGGCCCGGTTCGACCCGGGAACGGTCTCCGGCGAAAAGTTTTCAGACGCTCGGGGGGCAGGATAAACCATGACGCTCCAGAGTGCGGTCAGCGCGACGGTCGAGTCCGACCGGGTGTCGTTCGAGTACGTCGTCGAGAACGTCGGCGACGAACCGGCGGAGCTGACGTTCCGCAGCAGCCTGCGCGCGGACTTCGCCGTGCTCGACGGCGACGAGGAGGTCTGGCGCGCCAGCGAGGGCCGGGCGTTCGCCCAGATGCTCCAGACCGAGACCGTCGACTCGGGCGACGCCGCGGTCTTCCCCGGCGCGTGGGACGACCCCTCGCCCGGCGAGTACACCGTCGTCGCCTCGATGAACGCCACGGGCGACGACGCGGAGGCCCGGGCGGACTTCTCGGTGTGACGGTCGGACCGAACGAGGAATGATAAGATACCCTACAAAACGTCGTTTCAGCGGAAATTCAAGGCCCCCGTCGCCGTAGCTCCGGTCGAGAGCCGACCCATGGCGTCACCCAACCCCGCCGATTACCTCGCGCGCATCGGGCTCGACCGCTCTGCCGTCGAACCCGCGAATCTGGACGCCCTCCGGACCCTCCAGCGGGCTCACGTGATTTCGGTCCCGTTCGAGACGCTGTCGGTCACCGGCGACCCGCACGGCCCCGGCGACGCCGAGGGGGTGACCCTGACCCTTCCCCACCTCTACGAGAAGGTCGTCGAGCGCGAGCGCGGCGGCTTCTGCTTCGAGCTCAACGGCCTGTTCGGCTGGCTGCTCGCCGAACTCGGGTTCGACGCCGACCGCATCGCGGCCCGGATGCTGGGAGACGACGGCGACCCGCGGCCGCCCGCGAACCACCACGCCCACCTGGTGACCCTCGACCGCCCCTACGTCGTGGACGTGGGCTGCGGCGTCCCGACGATGCGCCGACCCACGCCGCTCGACGGGACCGGCCGGACCGACGCCGCGGGCGTCGCGTGGCGCGCGGTCGAGAGCGACCGCCCCGACGCGGCGTACCTGACCCAGTACCGGCAACCCGACGACGACGCGTGGAACGACCGGTACGTCTTCGACGAGACGCCCCGGAAGCTGAGCTACTTCGAGGCGACCTGCGACCACCTCGCCACCGCGCCCGAGTCGGGTTTCACGGGCGACCCGACCGTCTCCATCGCCACCGAGCGCGGCCACCTGAAGCTCTCGCCCGACGAACTGACCCGGTCAGAGCGTGGTCGCCTGGTCGAGCGCGAGGTCGACCCGGAGGAGTACCACGACCTGCTCGAACGGGAGTTCGACCTGCGCTACGACCCCGACTAAGCGGAGACAACCGACGCAGGGACGACCGGCGCGTTCCGAAACCCCCTAACCCGCCCGACGCCGACTGACGGGCATGCAAGGCGAACCCGAGGTGGCGGTCCTCCGACTCGGCCACCGGCCGGGCCGCGACGAGCGCATGACGACCCACGTCGGCCTGACCGCGCGGGCGCTGGGGGCCGACCGCGCCGTCCTGGCGGGCGACGCCGGCAAGTCCCGCGAGACGGTCGAAGACATCACCGACCGGTTCGGCGGTCCCTTCGCGGTGGAACTCACCGACAGCCCGAAGGCAGTCCTCCGGGACTGGGAGGGGAAGGTCGTCCACCTCACGATGTACGGCGAGCGCGTCCAGGACGTCGAGGACGCCGTCCGGGCGGCCCACCGGGGCGAGAGCCCGGCGGGTGAGGACGTCGACGAGGGGAGCGAGGGTCAGCCGATTCTCGTCGTCGTCGGCTCCCAGAAGGTTTCGTTCGACGTCTACGAGGCCGCCGACTGGAACGTGGGCGTGACCAACCAGCCCCACTCGGAGGTCGCGGGGCTGGCGGTGTTCCTCGACCGGCTGTTCGAGGGCCGGGAGCTCGACCGGGAGTGGACCGACGCCGACCGCCGCGTCGTCCCCGAAGCGACCGGCAAGACCGTGATCCCGACCGACGAGGAGTGAGCACGAACTCGGACCGAGACCACCGAACCGCGCGGCGCTTTGGTTATTAGTGACCGTAGGGCGAACAGCCTGCATGAGCGACGTTCCCGACGAGCGCCGCGAGCGAATCGCCTCCGACCCCTTCTGCGAGAAGCTGGGCATCGAGCTCGCCGCGCTCGGCCCCGGCACCGCGACGACCGAGGTGACCGTCACCGACGACCTGCTCAACTTCCACGGGACGCCCCACGGTGGGGCAATCTACTCGCTCGCGGACGCCGCGTTCGCGGCCGCGTCGAACGCAGAGGGCGAGACCGCGCTGGCGATGGAGACCAACGTCTCGTACTTCGAGGCGGTCGACGTCGGCGAGACCCTGACCGGCGAGGCCGAGCGGGTCCACCGTCGGGGTCGGACCGCTTCCTACAGCGTCGCCGTCACCGACGAGGACGGCGGCGAGGTCGCCGCCTTCCGCGGTCGCGTCTATCTCCCATGACAGGTAATGCTCCCGGCGGTAATTCTATGAGGGTCGGGTGCGAACCTGCCGCAAATGGGTCCGTCCGGCATCACGCTCGCCGACGTGCGCGCCGTTCTCGACGCTGAGGACTCGTCAAGCGAACCCGTCACGGCGAGCGAGGTCGCGGCGGAACTCGGTTGCGACCGGCGGACCGCCCGGGAGGCCCTCGACGAACTGGTCGCGCGCGACGGCGTCGAGACCAAGGAGGTCGGCGACGGCGTCCGGGTCTGGTGGGCGACCGACCGGGACCGCAGGCGGTACGAGGCCGTCGTCGAGACGGTCAACGACGGCATCTACGTCAAGGACGAGGACAACAGGTTCACGCTGGTCAACGACACCTACGCCGAGATGGTCGGCCACTCGCCGGAGGAACTCGTCGGGCGGGACTCCTCGTTCCTCGTCAGCGAGGAGGTGATGGAGGCCGCCGAGGAGATATACCGCGACCTCCGGGCCGGCGACGACGTGACCGAAACCGTCGAGGCGACGATGGAGACCCCCGACGGCGAGACGATAGAGACGGAAGCCAGCTTCGCGGTGATTCCCCGAGACGACGAGCACGAGCGCGTCGGGGTGGTCCGGGACGTCACCGACCGCAAGGAGCGCGAACGCCGGCTCGAACGCCAGAACGAGCGACTGGAGTCGTTCGCCAGCATGCTGGCTCACGAGCTCCGCAACCCCGTCACCATCGGCCAGATCTACAGCCAGCAGCTCCCCGCCGACGCCGACGACGAGGCGGTCGACTACGTCACCGACGCCTTCGACCGCATCGACGACGTCATCGACGTGCTGCTGGTGCTGGCGCGGGGCCAGGACGCGGTCGGCGACGCCGGCCCGGTCCGACTCGACGCCGCGGCGCGGGAAGCGTGGGGAGCGGTCGACTCGACCGCCGGGACGCTCGCGGTGTCGACCGACAGGGTCGTGCGCGCGAACGAGACATACCTCCGGCACTTCCTGGAGAACCTGTTCGAAAACGCGATAGAGCACGGGACGGACGACCGGTCCGACGCCGACGTCACGGTGACCGTGGGCGACGCGCCGGACGGGTTCTACGTCGCCGACGACGGCGTCGGCGTCCCGGCCGAGGACCGCGACGCCGTGTTCGAGGCCGGGTACACCACCGCGGCGTCGTCGGGCGGGACGGGCGTCGGCCTGACCTTCGTGCGCGAACTCGCCGACGTGTACGACTGGGAGTGCTCGCTGACCGAGAGCGAGGCGGGCGGCGCGCGCTTCGAGTTCTCAAGCGTCACGTTCTGCACCGACGAGTGACGGCGGCGCGAGCCGCCTCGGACCGACTGTCCGGAGAGTCTGATAGCGAACGCGTCCGAGTGACGTGCACGGCCGAGCCCATACCACTTCAATTCCCGCATCTTTTTGAACCCCGAGTGTCATCGACCGGTATGAAACGCCGCTCGTTCCTCCGCCTCGCCGCCGGTGCAACGGCGGTGACCGCCGGTTGCGTCGGCGGGTCGGTCACCGACGCCCGACTGGCCGACGGCGACGGGCCGGGCGGCACCGCGGCCCGGATGGCGGCGGCCGGCGCGGGTGGCCCAGGTGCCGGGAGTCGCGACCTCTCGGTCTCGGCGGTCGAGACCTTCGACCACGCCGTCCGGCTCAACGACCTCGGCACGGACCCCGGCGGCCGGGTCACCCCGTTCGCCGACCTGTCGGACCGCGAGCGCGAGGTCGTGCTGGCGGCGCTCTCCGGCGGCTACCGGACCGACGACCCGTCTGCGTGGCTCCGCCGGTTCGCCAGCGCGACCCCGTTCGTCGAGCGCGACGGGACCTACTACCGGCTCGAGGACACCTTCCCCACCCACCGGGTCACCGCGGAAACAGTCGCCGAGAGCGACGTGACGGGCGAGACCGCCGACTACGAGACCTACCGGCGGGCGGTTACCCGCGAGGGCTACGTGGCCAGCGGGCTGCTGCGGCTCGCCCGCGACGGCGGCGTCGAGTTGAGCTACGTCTGGCCCGCGCTCGCCTCGTTCTTCGAGACCTACGACGCCGCCCGGTACCACGGCGACGTGGTCTCGTTCTCGATCGAAGTCACCGACGCCGGCCCGCCGTACGCGATCACGGGCGCCGAGGTCCCGGTTTCGACGGCGGTGGACGGGTCGGTCTGGAACGCGGACGCGGCCGCCGCACGGACCCGGGGACTCCTCCGACGGGCGGGCCGCGCGACCGGCGCGTACGGGTTCGACCGCGCACCCCCGGGCCTGCTGGCGAACCTCCGGGAGCATCGGTACGTCCGGCTCGACGGGACGTTCTACACCACCTACGTCGAGGCGCACGACCCGGTTCCGGTCTCTGTGGCCGCGACGGTCCGGGACGGGCGGCTCCGGCTCTCGCTCCGGAACGACGGGGACGCGGGGCTCCGGCTCGCGTCGGGCGCGCCCCGGCCGTTCGGCGTCGTCAGGTGCGAGCCGGCAAGAGGCGCGGACTCCCGAGACGCCGCCCGACTCCTCTGGACCGACGCCTACGCCGCCAGCGACCGGGTCCGGACCGACGGCCGGCGCGTCGAGGCGACGGACGACCTCGCGCTGGTCACGACGGTCGGCCCCGGCGAGGCGATCGACGAGACCTACGCGGTCCCGGCAGACCTCTCGCCGGGCGAGTACGCCGTGGAGGGGTCGCTCGACGTGGCGGGCCCCGAGCGCGACGAGACGGCCGGCGGGACGACCGGGAAGGACCGCGGGACCACTGTAGCGAGTGCCGACGAGTCGACGGTTCGGTACCGCGTCACCTTCGAAGTCGAGTAGCCGCGGACCGTCGGGCAGATATATAATTTATTCTACAAAAGTTGGCTTCCGGAAGACGTCATTACGGTCCGTCGATTAGGACCTGGTGATGGCCGAGTCGCGAGACCTGCTCCGCCGGTACTACCTGTTCCGGGCGACGAACTCGTCGGGCTTCTACCTCCCCGTCGCCGTCGTCATCCTCCGTGACAAGGGGTTCGGGCTCGACTTCGTCGGGCTGGCCTACGCGGTCTTCGCCTTCGGCATGCTGGTCTCCGAGGTTCCCTCCGGCTACGTCGGCGACTGGCTCGGCCGCCGGAGGAGCCTCGTCGCCGGCGCCGTCCTCCGGACGGTCGTCGTCCTCGCGTACCCGTTCGTCCAGTCGGGGTCGGTGTACTTGGTGCTCCACGTCGTCTGGGCGGCCGGCTGGGCGTTCCGGTCGGGGACCCAGGACGCGTGGCTGTACGAGATACTCCAGGCCAGGTACGACGAGTCGGCGTACGCGACCATCGAGAGCCGCGGGAACGTGGCAGAACTGGTGATCTCCGCCGTGACCGCGATTCTCGGGGGACTGCTCTACAGCGTGAACCCCGCGTACCCGTTCCTGGCGAACGCCGGCCTCGCGACGCTCGGAATCCCGCTGCTGTACACCTTCCCGACCATCGAGCGCCTGAAGAACGGGGAATCGACCGGTTCCGGGGCGGAATCGGACGACGACCCCGCCGAGTCCGACGACGTCCTCACGGTCCGCGAGGCGGTCGGCATCCTCCGGCTCCAGGTCCGCCGGCCCGAGGTGCGATGGGTCGTCGCCTACGCCGCGCTGTTCAACTCGCTGTTCGTCGTGACCCGCATCTACGAGCAGCCCGCGCTGACGGCGGTCGGCGTGCCGGTCGCGGGATTCGGTGTGTTGTACGCCGGGTTCAAGTTGGTCTCGGCCGGCGCGGCCTCGACGGTCGGCTGGCTCCACGACCGGATCGGGACGCGGGGCGTGTTCCTCTCGCTGGTGCCGCTCTACGGGCTGGCGTACGCGAGCGTCGCGCTCGCTCCGATGCTCGTGATTCCGGTGCTGTTCCTCAACCGCGGGCTCCACACGATAGTCCGTCCGGTCCGCAACCAGTACCTCAACGACCGTCTGGCCGACGTCGGCCGCGCGACGGTCCTGTCGGGCGCGTCGATGGCGCTGTCGCTCGTGGGCGGGGTCGCCCGCATCGTCGCCGGGCGGGCCGCGGAACTGCTCGGTCCGGTCGGCTTCCTCCCTTGGGCCGGGGTCGCGCTGTCGCTCGCGGCCGGCGGGCTCTGGGTGCTCGTCTCGCCGGTCCGACAGACGGGGACCCCGGAGGGCGCCGGCGCCGCCGATACGACGGGAGCGGCCCAGGTGGACTGATTGGGGCCGCCCGTTCGTTCGCCTACTCCTCGTCGCGGTGGTCGTAGACGCGCTTGACCTTGCCGACCTCGGTGCGGTCGATGACGCCCGGCCCGACCACCTCGATCTCGTCGGGCTTGACCTCCAGGGTCTCCTCGAGTTCCTCGCGGATGCGCCGCTTCAGTTCGTCGTGGCCGCCCTCGTAGTCCTCGTGGTACTCGACGGTGAGCTCCATCGTATCGAGGTTCCCCCGCCGGTAGAGGTCGATGCGGTAGTGGGGCGCGACGTCCGCGATGTCGACCATCACCTCCTCGATCTGGCTCGGATAGACGTTGATCCCGCGGACGATGATGAGGTCGTCGGTCCGTCCGGTCACGTTGCCCATCCGGGCGACGGTCCGGCCGCACTCGCACTCCTCGTAGGTCAGCGCGGTCATGTCGCCGGTCCGGTACCGGAGGACGGGCAGCGCCTCCTTCGTGAGCGTGGTGAGGACGAGTTCGCCCTCCTCGCCCTCCGGCAGGGGCTCGCCGGTCCGCGGGTCGACGACCTCCGGGAGGAAGTGGTCCTCCCAGACGTGGAGGCCGTTCTGGGCCTCCTCGCACTCGATGGAGACGCCCGGCCCGATGATCTCCGAGAGGCCGTACACGTCGACCGCGGTCACGTCGAGGGCCGCCTCGATCTCCTCGCGCATCGGGTCGGTGAACGGTTCGGCGCCGATTACGACGGTGTCGAGCGGGAGCTCCCGGGGGTCGACGCCGCGCTCCTCGGCGGCCTCCGCGAGGTAGAGGCAGTAGGACGGCGTGCAGGCCAGCACGTCGCTCTCCATGTCCCGGAGCATGTCGAGCTGTCGGGCGGTGTTGCCCCCGCCGGTGGGGATGACGCAGGCGCCGAGTTCCTCGACGCCGTCGTGGAATCCCAGACCGCCCGTGAACAGCCCGTAGCCGTAGGCGTTCTGGACGACCTGCTCGGGCCGGACGCCCGCGGCGTACAGCGACCTGGCCATCACCTCGCGCCAGACGCCCAGGTCCTCGTCGGTGTAGCTCACGATCTTGGGCTTGCCGGTCGTGCCCGACGAGGCGTGGATTCGTCGGACGTCGCCGCGGTCGACCGCGAACAGGCCGTCGGGGTACTCGTCGCGGAAGTCCTCCTTCCTGGTGAACGGGAGCTTCGAGATATCGTCGACGGACTCGACGTCGTGGGGGGCGACGCCGGCCTCGTCGAGGGCCTCGCGGTAGAAGTCGACGTTCTCGTAGGCGTAGGCGACGGTCTCGGCGAGCCGGTCGTCCTGGAGGTCGCGGAGCTCGTCCCGCGGGGCGGTCTCGATGTCGCTGTAGACCATGACGAACAATAATGCGCGATACGGCGTCTAAATACTTTGGTCGGTCGTCGCGTTCGCCCACGTCAGGTCCCGGTCGTCCGCTTGCTGATAGAGGTGAGGACAGCGTCCCCGGAGCGGACTGGTGTAGCTGCCCGAGCAGCCCGCGTACTCGCCGTTCTCCAGCCAGAGGATCTCGACGCCGTGGGCGTCCGGCAGGATACCCTCGGGACTGCCGCCGGTCGCCGTCGTCTCGATGCGGTACTGAACGCCCAGTTCGCACGAGGCGTTCGACGCGACCTCGCCGTCGCCGCGGGACTCGACGTGGACCCGGAAGGTGCTGAGGTCGGCGCCGGGCGGCGAGGTGCGCTCGACCCATGCCGAGAGGTCGGCGTCGGGATCGCCGGTCGCGACGAACGAGACCCGGGTGTGGTTCCCGCCGCCGCCGGAGCCGCTCGCGTAGTTCGACACGGCGTCCCGGCAGCCCGCGTCGATACGTTCGAGCGACGAGACTCGCAGTTCGCTGGGGCCGGTGTGGTCGGAGAAGCCGGGGAGCGCGTTCACCGCCTTCGGTTCGCCGCCGGTCAGGAGGAGACCGACGACGAACGCCAGGAGGAGGGCGTCCTTCAGTCGTCGAGCGTCGGGGACCATGGCCGGCGGTTCCGAGTGTCGGCGAATAAACGCGTCGCTTCCGCCGTCCGAGGGCAGCCCCCCTCAGAAGACGGAGTGGACGACCGCCAGCGAGACGGCGCTCACCACCGCGAGCGTGAGCGCGACGACTGCGAGCGGTCGGATCCCGGTTTCGCGCAGTTCGTCCGCCGCGATACTGGTTCCGAGGCCCGCGAACGCCACGAGGAACGCCCAGCGGTACGCCCGTTCGATGCGAGTCAGTTGGGCGTCGGTGAACACGCCCGCACTGGCCAGAACCACCATCGCGAGGAAGCCGAGCACGAACTTCGGGAAGCCGTGCCAGAGGCTCCGGAGGAACGACGCCCTCGACCGGGACCTCGATTCCGTCCCGGCTTTCGGCGCGGACCCGACCGCCGACTCGGTCGGCGCCCCTGACGGGGACTCCGACTCGGCGTCGGATTCGGATTCGGAGCCCGTGTCGTATCCGGTGTTCGCATCGGATTCGGGACTTGCGTCGGGGTCGGGACTCCGATCGGCGTACAGAATCGAATACCCGACGACCAGTCCGCCTATCAGGACGTTCCGGGCGAGTTTCGCCACCGTCGCCCACTGCCCGGCGACGTCCGAGTAGGCGAACCCGGCGGCCGTCACGGGGCCCGTGCTGAACATCGTGAGGCCCGCCCAGATACCGAACACCCTGTCGGGGAGTCCGAGAACCCCACCCAGCACGGGGTACGCGAAGAGCGTGACCGCGTCGAAGACCAGGATCGCGCTGGTCGCGTACGCGACCTGCTCCTCGTCGGCCCGGACCGCGCCGGCGACCGCGACGACCGCCGAGACGCCGCAGACGCTCGCGCCCGCCGCGACCAGCGACCCGAGTCGGCGCTGGAGGTCCAAGCCCCGCGCGAGCGACTCCGCGACGACCAGCGTGAACCCGACGACGCCGACCACGGTGACGAGCAGGGTCGGGCCGGCGGCGACCAGAGCGTCGAGCGAGACGCGGACGCCCATGAGGACGATGCCCACCTCCAGCCAGAGCGCGTAGGTTCCGGCGCCTGGCTCGAAGTCGCTGGGGACGCCGACGGTGTTGGCGAGGACGCCGCCGACGAGAACCGCCGCGAGGAGTTCGGGTACCGGCGCGACCGCCGCGACACCCCACGCCAGAAGTGCGATGGCGACGAGGAGTCCGAGCCCCGGGAGCAGGTCGGACGGCGAGGGACGAGCCGACGCCATCGCTAGACGGCGACCCACACCGCCGCGACTTCGGGGCGGCCGACCGCCACCGCACGCCGGCCCCGGTCGAGGCCGGCCCGCCATCGACTCGTCCGGTCAGGGGGCTCTCGCAGCGAATCTGGGCCTGCCATTCGGTCGGAACTGCCGCCTCCGGGCGGTTAGGCTTTCGGGTTCGGCGGGACGCCGGGCGAGTTCGCGGCCGGACAACGTCCGCCGGCGGCAGCTATTTCCTCCGAGACCCACACAGTCCACCCATGCGCGACGCCTACCTCGTCGGCGCGGCCCAGACCGACTTCGGGTCGTTCCCCGACGAAAGCTACCGGTCGCTGTTCCGCACCGCGTTCGAGCGGGCCCGCGCGTCGGTGCCCTCGGGCCTCGACCCCGACGACGTGGACGAGGCGGTCGTCGGCACCCTCGGCGTCGGCGGGCGCCAGCTCGGCCTCTCCGGGCCGGCCGCCACCGAGCACGTCGGCCTCCACGGGATTCCGACGACCCGGGTCGAGAACGCCTGCGCGGCCTCGGGGTACGCCGTCCGGCAGGCGGTCCAGGCGGTCCGCTCGGGGATGGCCGACGTGGTGCTGGCCGGCGGGGTCGAGATCATGACCGACATGTCCGGCGACGCCACCAAGTACTGGCTCAGCGTCTCGGGCGAGACCGAGTGGGAGCGGCTCTCGGGCACCACCTTCGCGGGCGTCTACGCCCAGATGGCCGACGCCCACATGGCGGAGTACGGCACGGACAGCGAGGCGCTCTCGCACGTCGCGGTGAAGAACCACCGGAACGGCGCGAGGAACCCCCACGCCCAGCTCGGCTTCGAGTGCTCGCTCGAAGACGCCGAGAACGCCCCGACCGTGGCCGACCCCCTGACGCTCTACCACTGCTGTCCGACCACCGACGGGGCCGCAGCCACCATCGTCGCGAGCGAGGACGTCGTCGGCGAGTACACCGACGACCCCATCCGCATCGCGGGCGTCGGCGCGGCCAGCGACGCAGTGGGGCTGTTCCAGCGCGACAGCTACACCGGTATCGAGGCATCCCAGCGCGCGGCCGAGACCGCCTACGAGCGGGCCGGCGTCGGTCCCGACGACCTCGACTTCGCGGAGGTCCACGACTGCTTCGCCATCGCCGAGATACTGGCCTACGAGGACCTGGGCTTCTGCGAGCCCGGCGAGGGCGGGGACCTCGCGGCGTCGGGCCGCACCGCACTCGACGGCGACCTGCCGGTCAACACCTCCGGCGGCCTCAAGTCGAAGGGCCACCCCATCGGCGCGACCGGGGCCGGCCAGGTCGCGGAGGCGTTCAAGCAACTCTCGGCCGAGGCCGGCGACCGCCAGGTCGAGGGCGCGACCCGCGGCCTGACCCACAACGTCGGCGGGAGCGGCGGCGCGGCCGTGGTCCACGTGTTCGAGAAGGAACGGGAGGTGGCGCGATGACCGACGCCGAGATCGGGAGCGATTCCGCGCCCCGAATCGAGGCCGTCGGCGCGTACGCACCGCGATTCCGCGTCTCCGCCGAGGCGTTCGAGGAAGCCTGGGGGCAGTTCCACGCCGCCGGCGTGAACGAGAAGGCGGTGCCCGACGCCGACGAGGACGCGGTGACGATGGCCTTCGAGGCCGCCGCCCAGGCGCTCGACGCGGCGGACCGCGAGGGCGGGGAAGTGGCGTTCCTCGCGTTCGCCACGACCACGCCGCCGCTGGCCGAGGAGGACCTGACCGCCCGGCTAGGCGGGATGCTGTCGGTCCCGGAGGACGCCACCCGGCACACCTTCACCGGGAGCACCCGGGCCGGGACCCGGGCGCTCGACGCCGCACTGTCGGCCGGTCCGTGGGAGAACGGGGGGTCGGCAGACGGCGAGGGCGTCGGCCTCGTCGTCGCGGCGGACTGCCCCCGGGGCGAACCGGACAGCGACGAGGACCACGCCGCCGGGGCGGGCGCAGCCGCCTTCGTCCTCTCGGAGTCCGGCGGTCCCGGCGGCGGTGCCGTTGTCCGCGAGTGCGCCGAGTACGCCGCGGAGTACCCCGGAACCCGGTTCCGGCGGACCGGCGAGGAGACCGTCGGGGGACTCGGCGCGACGGGCTACGAGCGCCAGGCGTTCACCGAGACGCTGGCCGGCGCGGTCGACCAGTTGGACCTCGATGGCTCGGAGATCGACGCCGCGGCGGTCCAGTCGCCCGACGGCAAACTCCCCTACCGTGCGGCGGGGGCGCTCGGCGTCGACGCCGAGACTATCAAGCGCGGCGCGACGGTCCACGACCTCGGCGACACCGGCGCGGCGAGCGTCCCGCTCGGCCTCGCTACCGCGCTCGCGGAGGGTCATCAACGCGTCGTCGCCGCCGCGTTCGGCAGCGGCGCGGGCGCCGACGCCCTGCTGGTCGAGACCGCCGGTAGCGACGGAGTCGCGGCGTCGCTCGCGCTCGACGACGGCGAGTCGGTGAGCTACGCCGAGTACCTCCGCAAGCGCGGGGAGCTCACCTCGGGCCCGCCCGAGGGCGGCGGGGCGTACGTCAGCGTCCCGTCGTGGCGCCGGACGCTCGACCAGCGCCACCGCCTGGTCGCGGGCCGGTGTCCGGACTGCGGCGGCCTGAACTTCCCGCCGGAGGGCGCGTGCAACGACTGCAAGTCGCTGGTCGAGGAGTACGACGACGTGACGCTGACTGGCGAGGGGATAGTAGAGGCCGCGACGGTCATCTCGCAGGGCGGCGCACCCCCGGAGTTCGCCGAGCAACAGGCCCAGTCGGGCGACTTCGCGGTCGCGGTGGTCGCGCTGGACGGTCCGGAAGGCGGTGAGGTGAGCGAAGCGACCCGAACCTCGTCGGAGCCTCGCTCCGACGGCGGGTCGGCGAGCGTCCCGGCGCAGGTCGTGGCCGCGGACCCCGAGGACGTGACCATCGGCGACAGCGTCGAGACGACGATGCGCCGCATCTACACGCAGGAGGGCGTGACGCGGTACGGATTCAAGGTGCGGCCGGTCGAGTAGCTTCTTTTCCGCTGGCGCGACCTCGTGTCGCGCCTTCTCCGTGCGAGGTCTGCGCGAGCGAAGCGGAGTGACGGTGGACGACCGAGCGCCTCGGAGAGGCGCGGAGGAGTCGGCCGGGGAGGATTGTGGTCTGCGGTACCGGTGCGGTCGGGTGGGACTTTCGAGGTGATCACGTTCGCCGTAATTCCGGAAGCCAGTCGACTCACTCACTCTCTCGGCGACCGCGGAACACAACGTCAGTCCACCCACCGCGCGTCCACCACAAACCGGACAAACACCGGTCAATCACGCGAGAGATAAACGCTTAACCGCACTCCCGACGCCTTGTTACCCGATTATGAACGTAGCCGTACTCGGAGCCGGAACGATGGGTCACGGCATCGCGCAGGTGTCGGCGATGGCCGGCCACGACGTCACGATTCGCGACATCGAGCGGGACCTCGTGGATGGGGGCATCGACGCCATCGAGGACAACCTCCAGGGCGGCGTCGACCGCGACAAGGTCACCGCCGAGGAGATGGCCGCCGCGCTCGACCGCATCTCGGGGACGACCGACCTCGGCGAGGCCGTCTCGGACGCCGACCTGGTGGTCGAGGCCGTCCCCGAGGACGTGGAGCTCAAGAAGCAGACCTTCGAGGACGTGGAGGCCGCGGCGCCCGCCGACGCGGTCATCGCGTCGAACACCTCCTCGCTGCCCGTGACCGAGATTGTCTCGGCGCTCAACGACCCCGGCCGCGGCATCGGTCTGCACTTCTTCAACCCGGTCCACATCATGGAACTGGTCGAGGTGGTCGTGGGCGAGCAGACCGACGACGAGACCGTGGACTTCGCGACCGACTTCGTGAAGGACGCGGGCAAGACCGCCATCGAGGTGCGGGACACCGCGGGGTTCGCCTCCTCGCGGCTCGGCGTGGCGCTCGGCATCGAGGCCATGCGGATGGTCGAGGAGGGCGTCGCCAGTCCCCGAGACATCGACCAGTCGATGGAGCTGGGGTACAACCACCCGATGGGCCCCATCGAACTCGGCGACGTGGTGGGGCTCGACGTCCGGCTCGACATCCTCGAACACCTCCGCGAGGAGCTGGGCGAGCGGTTCCGCCCGCCCCAGATTCTCCGCCGGAAGGTCCGAGCCGGTAAGCTCGGCAAGAAGACCGGCGAGGGGTTCTACGTCTGGGAGGACGGCGAAATCGCGGGCGTCTCCGGCGACTGGGGTGGCGAGCAATGAGCCGCGACGAACCGAACGCCGACGGCGACGCCCCGGACGACGAGGGACCAGCGCCCGGTAGCCCCCAGGCCGTTGGGGCCGAGTGCGAGACGGTGGACGTCGCGGTCGGCGACCGCGTCGAGCACGTCGCCACGGTCACGCTCTCCCGTCCCGACGCCCGGAACGCGCTGAACGCCCAGTTGCGAGCGGAGCTCATGGACGTACTGGATGCCATCGAGGCGAGCGACGTCCGGGTGGTCGTGCTCACGGGCTCCGAGGAGTCGGGCGCGTTCGTCGCGGGCGCGGACGTGACCGAACTCCGCGAGCGCGGCCCGCTCGAACAGCGCGAGGTCAGCAAGCGCCCGCGGGTCTACGAGTACGTCGACGACCTCCGACAGCCGGTCGTCGCCGCGGTCAACGGCCACGCGCTGGGCGGCGGGTGCGAGCTCGCCCAGGCCTGCGACACCCGGATCGCCCGCGAGGGCGCCAAGCTCGGCCAGCCCGAGATCAACCTGGGCATCATGCCCGGGGGCGGCGGCACCCAGCGGCTCCCCCGGCTCGTCGGCGAGGGCCAGGCGATGAAGCTGATTCTCTCCGGGGAGCTCATCGACGCCGAGGAGGCCCGCGACATCGGTCTCGTCGACGAGGTCCACCCGGAGGGCGAGTTCGAGGACCGTGTCTACGACCTCGCGGGGTCGATGGCCGAGAAGAGCCCGCTGGCCCTCGAGTTCGCCAAGAAGGCGGTCAAGACCGCCGGCCGGACCGACCTCGAGCAGGGCATCGAGTACGAGGCCGAGCTGTTCGCCCACCTGTTCGCGTCCGAAGACAAGGACGAGGGCATCGACGCCTTCCTCGAGGACCGCGACCCCGAGTGGCGCGGCGAGTAGCGACCGAGTATCGAACCTGCGGCTCAACCCAGCGACGACTCCTCGGCCCGGTCGCGGAACGCCCGGTGCGTCGCCCGGCCCCAGTCGATCGCGGCCTCCGAGTCGTTCAGCAGCACGCCCCGGAGCTCGCCGTTCTCGTCGTAGACGATGAGCACGAGGCCCTCGGACTCGGAACCGACGAACCCGAAGGGGAGCGGCTCGTCGGTCCGCCGGATCGAGAGCCGCCCGGTCTCCAGCGCCTCCGCGAGCCGGTCGGTGTGGTCCTGCTGGAGGTACTCCAAGACCGGCGTCTCGAGCACCAGGTCGGCCGTCAGGTCGCCGTCGACGATCTCCTCGTGGAAGATGTCGACGAACTGGGCGAGCACGACCGGAGTGGCCCCGAACACGCGGTCGGCGCGCCGGACCAGGTCGTCGATGTACTCGACGGGCCGGGTCGGCGCGTGCCGCTCGGCGAGCACGGTGTCGGCCCCCAGCACCGGGTCGACCGTCACCGGCGCGTCGGCCGGCAGCACCGACAGCAGCCCGGCGCAGTCGTGGATGCCGGCCGCGTGGGTCTCGAACGCCCGGTACTCGTCGGCGAGCAGCCGGCCCACGAGCGTGAGACGGACTCCCTCGTCGGTCTCGGTCACGAGCCCCTGCTCCTCGAGCTCGCGCACCGCCTTGTACACCGTCGAGCGCGAGACGGCCAGTTCGTCGCGCAGGTCGCGCTTGGCGGTCGGGCCCTCGGCCAGCCTGTCGAGGAACGGTCTGCGCTTGACGACGGTCGATATCACGTCGCGAAAGTCCGCGTCGTTGGCCCCGGTCATATCAGTTCTCGGTGGGATGCTCCCTCTTTTACGACGCGCGTGACCTATTCGTTTCGGTGCCTTTCACGGCCCTCGGGGATGATTCGACGTCGGAGCGTCGCTCCTCGAACCCGGATCTGTTTCGTCCTTCGAAACGTGTCCGACGAGCGTACACGCGGTTCCGACGCCGAACCCAGTCCGGTCGATTACAGTCAAATGGTACCAAGGCTAGCGTTCCGGTGCGCGCGGCCGGAGGTGACACCCATGATAGGAAACAGAGACGATTCGGAGCCCGGACGACCGGCGCACGCGCCCGACGAGCGGGAACTGACCCCCCAGACCGTGTGGGACCTGCTCGCGGACTCGCTCAGGCGCCGAACGCTCCGGGCGCTCGACGCCGACGAGGGCCGGGTGGCGCTCGCCGACCTCGCCGAGCGAGTGGCCGACGAGCGACCGGTCGACGCCGTGGCGGTCCAGCTCCACCACAACCACCTGCCGAAGCTGGCGGCGTACGGCCTCGCGACCTACGACGCCGACGCGAACGAGGTCGTCGCCGAGAGCGTGCCGGAGTGGGTCGAACCGTTCCTCGACGCCTGACCCGCGGCGCGACGCCGGGAATCAGTCGGCCTCGAATCACCGCATCAGTTCGCCGCCGTTGACCTCCAGGGTCTCGCCGGTCACGAACCCGGCGTCCCTGAGGTACGCGACAGCCTCGGCGATGTCCTCCGGCTGTCCGAACCGACCCAGCGGGATCTCGGCCAGTTCCTCGCGCTTCTCCGCCTCGGTCCGGTCGGCGGTCATGTCGGTCTCGACGTGGCCCGGGGCGACCGCGTTCACCCTGACGTCCGGCGCGAAGTCCGCGGCGTGGCTCTTCGTCAGTCCGAGGATGCCGGACTTCGAGGCCGCGTAGTGGCACTCCACGGGAGCACCGGTGTGGGCCAGGATCGAGGAGACGTTGGTGACCGACGGCGTGGGCGCTGGGCCGTCGTCGCTCTCGGCCGCATCGCGGAGGTGCGGCAGGGCCGCCTTCGTCACGTTGAACGCGCCGTTGACGTTGGTGTCCATCACCCGGTCGAAGTCCGCCGGCGAGAGGTCCTCGGTGAAGACGTGCTGGTCGACCCCGGCGTTGTTGACGACGTGGGCGACGCCGCCGAAGGCCTCGACCGTCGCGTCCACGAGGTCCGCCGCGGCCTCGGCGTCCCCGACGTCCGCGCGGACCGCGACCGCCTCGCTGTCGGTCTCCTCCTCGATTCGCTCGGCGACCGTCCGGGCCTTCTGGGCGCTCGACGCGTAGTTGACCGCCACGTCGTAGCCGTCGCGCGCGAACCGCCGTGCGACGGCTCGACCGATACCCCGGGACGACCCGGTGACGAGTGCTGCGGGCATACCACAACGACGGCACGCCGCGACCTTGTCGCTTATGCCGGCCGAGCGTGACGGCCCACGCATGAGCGACCCCGGACCGGACCCAGACCCCAGAGGGAACGCCCGCGCCGGCGCGGACGCCGACGACCCGCTGGACGATCCCGAGATCGAGGACCTGCTCGACGAACTGGAGGAACTGGAGGAGACCGTCGACGACCCCGACGAGCGCGAGCAGGTCCGCGAGACGATGCGTATGGCCCGCCGGGTCTCGACGCCGGGCGCGTTCGGCCGGGTCATCCGGGGGTTCGACCGCCACGACGCCGCCGAGGCGCTGGTCGGCAGCGTGGTCGTCGGGGTGCCGATGCTGGTCGAGGGCGGGACGCTGGAGGTCGGGGCGTTCATCGCGGCCAACCCGTGGGCGTTCGGGGTGACGCTGCTGGGCGCGGTCGGGCTGGTGATCGGCGTGCTGTACGTCGCCGAGATCCAGCAGGTCGAGATCTACCGGCCGCTGTTCGGGGTGGTTCCCCGTCGGCTGGTCGGCGTGCTCGCCATCTCGTTCGCCACCGCGTTCGTCATGATGACCGCCTGGGGCCGGGTGACGTGGACCGAACCGTGGCTCGCGCTCTGCCAGGTCGTGGTCGCGTTCGCGCCGATGGCGCTCGGCGGCGCGCTCGGCGACATCCTGCCGGGGTCCTGAGCCGCCGGGGACCGGACTCTCGCGCCGCCGGCCGACGCGTCCGGAGCCGGACGCCCGCGGGCCGTCACGGCCGCCGCGACGGACCGACACAAAGTATATTAGCCCAGTGCGGGTAATGGTAGCTGTTGACGCGCGAATTCTGGTGATCCGTATGATAGAATGTCCACACTGCGGTTCGGAGCTGAATCGGCGAACTAACTCTCAGCAGCGGCGGAGCGGCGATCCGCTCGGCGCGAAATCGACCGGTTCAGAGCTCGTCTCCTGTCCGGACTGCGACGAGGTCATCGACGGGTTCTCCGCCCACTGACGTCCCCGACTCGCTCCCTTTTCGCGACCGACGCGCGCTCGCGACGTCCCGTCCTCACAGCGCCGCCAGCGCCTCGCGGGCGTTCTCGACCGCGGCGTCCTTCTTGGCCGGGTAGGCCTCGACCTTCGCCCGGAAGGTGATGCCCTCCCCGAGCGCGGCCTCGCCGCGGTACGCGGTCTGTTTGTCGAGTCGGAGGAACAGCGAGCAGTTCTCGTCGACGCGCTCGTCGAGTTCGTCGAGCAGGTCGTCGACGTCGGGGAGTTCGGCGACCTTCGAGAGGACGTGACGCATCTCGTCGGCGTTCTCGACCCGGGCCGAGAGCACCAGGATGCGGTCGCCGTGGTGGCCCTCGCTCTTCGCGCGCTCGATCTCGAACTCCTCGGGGAGGTAGGTCCGGAGCGCCTGCTCGACGCGCTTGTCGTCCTCGGTGGCGTAGCAGAACGCCCGGAGGTCGATGTAGTGGAACGGGACTTCGGCCATGGAGAGGGGTAGGAGGCCCGGACTGAAAAAGGCGTTTCGTTCGGTTCAGCGGGTCACGGGCGAGTTTCGGAGGCGGGCTTTCCGGTTCTGAGACCTAGCACACTCCACCGTGGCGCGCACTGGCGCGGCCCTCGTGGCCGCGCCAATGTGCGCGAGGGACGAGGAGCGCAGGCCGGAGCGTAGTGTAGGCCGAGCACCGCAAGAGGCTGGGGAGGGGTGAGGCCGTTGCGGGGCAGTGCGGTCGCGGAAATTCATATGTGACGGCAGTAGCTAGCTCAGTTACAGCTCCGACCGACCTCGAAACCGCGTAGCCGACCGGACAATTCAGAGTGGCACCCTTCACCGAGCGAAGCCGCGATGCCACTGGCCGACGGATCCACTGACGAAATACCGAACCGAGAAATCGCCGCGATCTACTCCTCGTCTTCGACCGCTTCGAGCGAGTCCTCGGGGATGCCGGTCTCTTGGCCCTCCTCGAAGCTGACGGTGTAGGTGCTGTCGCCGAACATCGTGTCCATCACCTGGGTGATCTGTCCCTCCTCGCCGTCGTACTCGCTGTGCTCGTCGTGCAGGATGACGCGGTCGTCTTCCTCGAAGCTCATGGTGTCGACTAACCTCGCGGCCGATAAAAGCGACCCGGTTCTGCGCGGCGGCCCAGCCGTTCCGGGCGGGCTCGCGCTACCGTGACAGACAAGCACATACTTTATATAATAGTTCTGGTAATACCGGATTGGATACCTCAACCGTGCGGAAAGCTACCAATTCACTTAAGGTGTCATAAACATGAAGAAGTCGAAAATCGGAGTCGGACTGATCGGAATCGGTTCCCTGTTGTTCGTGGCCAGGAGCGTCGCACCCGGCCTGTTCTTCACCGGGCCGCTGGAGATGCTGACCGCGATTCCCGGAGGTGCGGCGACGTTCGTCTGGTTCGGAATTCTCCTGTACGCGTACGACCGATACGGGCTGAGTCTCTCGCGGTCGTCCGGGACGACGCCGGGCCTCCAGCGACAGGACGTCATCGCGTCCACGAACTGGTCGCGCGAGAACAAACACCAGATCCGGAAGCTGTTCGGCGTCGGGCTGGCGACCGCGGGCGTGCTCGCGTGGGCGCTCTCGTCGGTCCTCGGCGTCGGCGGTCTCAAACTGCTCTGGCTGCTGGTCGCGGCCGTCGGCGTCGGCATGATCGTGCTGTCGTGGCGACTCGCCCGCGGCATCAAGGCCGACCACACCCGGGAGGTGTCGGTGCGACTGCCCGACCAGATCGCGCTCCACACCTTCCACGTCCGGCTTCGCCAGCTGGTCGAGGACCGGGGGTACGCCGTCGTCTCGGATACGTCGCCGAGCGAGGGCGGCCGCAGCGCCGCGTTCGCCGACGGCGTCTGGCTCTCCCACGGCAGTTTCAAGGCCCGGCGTCGTCCCGTGTCCGAGTCCCGGACGCTCGTCCCGGAAGTCGAGAACGATCCGTACCTCTCGAAGCTCCTGACCGCCATCACGGTCGGGTTCGTCGGCATCCTCGGCGGCATCAGCCTGACGCAGGTGCGTCCGGCGCCGACCGCGGCCGACCCGAACATGGCGCTGTACGACGGCGCTCACCTGCTCGGATGGCTGTTCGTGCTGGGCGGGGTCGGGCTGGTCGCCTACGGCTACGTCCGCCGAACGCGCGAGTGGGCCGAGATCTACTGCGTCGAGGAGGGGACGGTGTACGGGTCGAACGTCAACCTCTACGACGAGGCGACCCGGGCCGACTTCGACGGTCACGCGACGCCGAACGTCTCGGCGCCCGACACGGCCTGCGAGATCGTCGTCACGCTCGGCGGGACGTGTACCAGTCTCTACGACGAGCGTCAACTGGAGAGCGACCTCCAGTCACTGGCCGAGGCGGTGCAGGGCGTCGCGCGCGATCAGCGCCACGAGTTCTTCGAGGACGAGGCCGACCTCTCGCCCGGCGACATCGAGCGCCCGACCGAGCCGAGCAGTCGGTCGGTCAGCGAGTAGCACTGTCCGCGTCTAGCGGCCCATCATTCGCTCGCGGTCGTCGTCCCGCCGGGCGTATTCGAGTCCGTCTCGCCGGTCGCGGTCGTGGTACCGCTCCCCGTCGCGGTGTCATCCGCGACGGTGGTCCCGGTGGTCGTCCCGGGCGTGGCGGTTCCGCCGTCGGTGGTCTCGGACGGACCGACGTCGACGCCTGTCACCCGAACTGCGAACGCCGCCAGGTCGACCACGACCCGCTTCGCGACGTTGTTCTGCTCGAGGTACTCGGCGTTCCCCGGCTTGCCGGTGCCGGGCATGAAGAGGTGGTTAAGCCTGTCGTACCGCCGGACGGTGACGTTCGACTCGTCGGCGAGCGCGTTCTTCCAGAGCGGGAGGTCGTCCTCGACGGTGACCTGGTAGTCGCGCTCGCCGAACAGGAGCAACCGGGGGACGTCGAGGCGCCGGGCGGTCGCCAGGTGGTCGTACTCGGCGAGCGTGCGCCAGTACTCGTCGCCGCCGAGGAACACCACCTCGTCGTCCGGGAAGTCGAGCGAGCGTATCTGCTGGACCACTTGGCGCACCTGCTCGAGTCGGTCCCGCTCGGCCTCCGTTACGGTCCCGTCGCGGTTCGCGAGGTACTCGTTCTGGTCGAGGATCGCCCGACCGGCCGACCGGGCCAGGGGTGCGAGCATGACGACGCCCGCGAGGTTGTCGTCGCGGGCGGCGATGCGCGGGGCCAGCGTCCCGCCGATGCTGTGGCCGGCGACGACCACGTCCCCGTCGGCGACGATCTCGGTCTCGCGGAGTCGCTCGACCGCGGCGAGCGCGTCGTTGGTCACCGCCTCGTCGATGGTGATCTCGGCGAAGTCGACCTCGCACGCCGCGGTGCGCTTCTCGTAGCGGAGGACGGCGACGCCGCGGGAGGCCAGCCCCCACGCGAGGTCCTTGTAGGGCTTGTTCGGCCCGACGGTCCCGTCGCGGTCGCTCGGTCCCTGGCCGTGGACCAGCACGACGCCGGGCGCCCGCTCGACGCCCTCGGGGAGCGTCAGCGTCCCGCCGAGCGCGCAGGAGTCGGTCGCTCGCAGCGTCACCTCGCGCTCGGCGAACGACAACTGGTCGGCGTACGGCGGCGGCGACCAGTTCCCGGCCGGGGGCCGGAGCCGGAACCCGGCGATGCCCTCGGGACCGAACGCGACGATCACCTCGAGCCGGCCGCGGGCGAACTCGGCGACGCCCGTCACCACCTCTCGGTCGCCCTGGGAGGTGACCTCGAGTCCGGTCAGCACGCGGAACGCGCCGTACTCGTCCTCGAAGCCGGTCCAGACCTGGCGGAGCTGGTCGGCGGTAATCTGTTCGGCGACCGACGGGCTGAACCGCTCGTGGGCGGTCTCGTACGAGCCGTCGGCGATGAGGCCGACGAACTCCCTCGCCCGTCGCTTTACCTCCGCGGTGTCGGCGGAGGTGGCTGTCGTCGTCGATCCGGTCGCGGCGGTCGTCGTCGACGATTCGGCGTCCGTCTCGGTCGTCGCGGTTGTCGTGCTGTCGCCGGCGCCCTGACAGCCGGCGAGGAGCGCGGTCAGGCCGCTCCCCGCGGCGGTCAGGACGGTTCGTCGGTCGTGGTCTGGCATCGATCTGTGTCGTGAGCAGGTCGTCTGGGTCGGTTCGTTGCGTGCCGTAGTTCGTCGCTCGATCGAGGCGTCCGTCGACTCGGGCGGCCGGCAGCCGCAGGGCAATCCTGTTAGTCGCGTATCGTAAAGTGTCCTTTACTGTAAAGCCTACTTTACAATCCTACATAAAACCACCGTCGAGCGTCCGTCGCACTGCGACCCCGGGCCGAGTTCGCTGAACGGCGTCTCCCAGATCCGATGACTCCCGCCGGGTCGACTGCGGTCGAACCGCGTGACCGCGGGACAGCGTCGGGGCTCGGTCGACCGACCGAAGGCTTATTCTTGCGGCCCCCGAAACCTTCAGATTATGACTCGACGTCCCGCGCTCGCCGCCCGGTCGGCCCGCCCGCTCGGACCAGTGCCCCGGTCTCCGTCGCCGAGATGACGACCATCGACGACCTCTGGTACCTCGCCACGCAGGCCGAGCAGCGGGCCGAGCAGGCCCACCACCGGCTGACCGACAGCTACGACGAGTTCCTCGAACGCACCCACGCCCGCCGGGTCTCTCGGCCCCGGTTCCGGACGCTCGCCGAGCGCATCGCCGAGTTCGGCGCGCCCTACGGCGCCCACTCGGTCGTCTACCGGCCGTCGGGCGAACTCCTGCTCGTGCGCCACGCCGACGTCGGCATGTGGGTCGTCCCGGGCGGCGAGCCCGACCCCGGCGAGTCGTTCCGGGAGGCCGCCGAGCGCGAACTCGCCGAGGAGGCCGGCGTGGAGGCCACCTACCGAGGCCTGGCGATGAACGTCCGGGTCGAGGTCCGATGCGACGACTACTCGACGTGGGGCGTCCTCCCGCTGTTCGAGGCCCGCGTCGAGAGCGACCGGGCGCCCGACCCCGACGACCCGGACGGCGAGATCACCGACGCGCGGTGGTTCGACGACCTCCCCGAGGACACCCGCGACCGCGAGGACCTGCAGGCGTGGCGGGAGTTCGCGCTGGGGTGAGTCGCAGGGACCGCCGGGAAAAGAGATGACGCTACTACACTCGGTCCGCGTCGACCTCGTCTAGCTCGTCTGTCGCGACTACGATTTCGTCGTCGGTGATGCGCTCGATGCGGTCCTCGCGCAGTCGGTAGTACTCCTCGTCCTCGTCGACGCCGAGCCGAGACATGACCTTCTCGGCCAGACTCGGGTGAGGGTCGACGAAGGCCACGTTGTCGTTGACGTCGATGACCTCCCCGATCTCGTCCCCGGTCGCGTCGACGACCTGTTTGCCCTCGTCGGACTCCTCGGGCAGCACCCGGATCTCCTCGTCAGCTTCGACCGCGGCGCCGGTGTCGGTCTCGGCCACCGTCTCGGTCTCGGTCTCGACCACGGTATCGCCCTCGATTCCGGTGTCGGTTTCGTACTCGCCGCGCTCGACGAGGCCCGTTTCGACTGCCCGTTCGCCCACGACGTCGCGGTCGAGGAGCTCCCCGTCGACGACCTCCGTCGTGAGGCGGGTGCGGTCGGAGAGCTCCCGCTCGAACCGTCGGCGCGAGGTGAGGTAGGTGGTCAGGACGTCGTCGTCCGTGAACTCGCTGTCGATGTCGTACGTCTCGGTGTCGACGACCGCGTCCTCGCGGGTGTCGGCGTCGACGTCGACGACGTCGCCCTCCAGCAGCTGCTGGTGGACGGCGTCGACGTCGATTTGGGCCTCGAGGTCCCGGTCGGCGACCTCGTCGGTCTCGGAGACGTCGACGTCGGTGACGCGGGTCTCGACCGTGTAGCGGTCGACCTCCTCGATCGTCACGGTCCAGTCCTCCCGGACGTCGACGGTGACGTCGAACGGGTACTCGTCGTACTGTTCGAGCGACCCCGTTTCGACGTCGTCCGCGAGGAACCGGTCGGTACCGTACGAGCCCGCGTAATCGAACTCCGCGTCCTCGCCGACGACGTCGCACGTCTGGCACTCGCGGTCGGTGAGTTCCACGTCGACCACGTTCCGCTCGACGGTGTCGCGGTCGACGACCTCGCTCTCGAGGGTCGTCTCCTCGACGATGGTCTCCTCGACCACCGTCGTCTCGGTGACCGTACCGGTGATCGTCTCGCCCTCGAGGAGCCGTTCCTCGGCCTCCTCCCGGTCTAGCTCGTCGGCGTCCGAGACGACCGTGTCGAGGGTGGTGTCGCGGTCGCTCACCTCCAGCGGGACCCGGTCCTCGCTCTCGCCGCGGTAGGTGACGACGCGGTCCGTGTCGTCGACCTCCCGGTGGAACGCGTTCCAGTCGAGGCGCTCGTGGTCGTCCGTCACCTCGTCCTCGTGGACGAGTCGGATCTGGTCACCCTCGCGCACGGGGACGGTGTCGTGTTCGTCGGCCCACGTCTCGATGTCGTTCCGGTCGCTACTGATTCTCCGTTCTGTCATAGATAGCCTCTCATCTCCAGTACTGGGGCTCGGACTCGGTTAAGCGGAATGGCCCACCGTTCCGTATCGTCTCGTTACCCGTTCGGGGAGCCAGCAGACTCTTTGGGTCGCCAACGCAACCCCCGTACGTGAGAATCAATGAGCAACCGCAACACTGACGCCGAGTACGACGCGGACCGCGACGTCGATTCGGACATGGATCCGAACCCGTACGAGCGCGGCAAGTGGCTGTCGGGGATCATCGCGCTCATCGGCGCGTGGATGGTCCTGCAGGCGTTCCTGTTCGACATGGTCGCCTCGCAGTTCTGGAACGACGTCATCGTGGGCGCGCTCCTGCTCGTCGTCGGTGGGTACAACTACTCGCGACGGGGGAGCGACAAGGTCGGCAGCGTCGGTGCTGCAGCGGTCGCAGCGCTGCTCGGCCTGTGGCTGATCGCGGCCCCGTTCATGTTCGGGTGGGACGCCGGCGCCACCGAGGCGGTGAATCCGCTCGTGTTCTGGAACGACATCATCGTCGGCGCGATCACGTTCGGCATCGGGGCCTTCAGCGCGTACGCGGCCCGGGACCAGAAGCAGGAAGCCGAACGGCTCGGCCGCGAGGCCTGACGCGACGTCGGCGAGACCGCCCTCGACGAGGCTGTTTTCCGATCGGCGATTCCGCTACGTGACCTTCTTTCGGTGATAGACCGCGACGTGATACCTGGTGAGAACCACCGAGAACGCGACCACGAGCGCCGCGAAGAGGCCGATGAAGGCGAGCGAGCCGTCGTGAACGAAGCCGTTGATCAACTGCAGGAGTGCGAACGCCGGGAGACCGAGCGTGTAGATGCCCGTCCGGACCGGGAACTCCCGTACCATCTGGAAGAACGCGTCGTACTCGTCCGTCAGCCCTCTGTCTGCCCCCATATGTCTCGTTCACGGTCTTTCGAGGACGGAGTATAGTCTTTTCGGAGAGCGCCGACGGAACAAGCCCCGGTCGGAGAAGTAGTCGCCCCCGCAGCTCGTCATCCGGTCCGTCCGACTCAGCCGTGCGAGACGCCGTCGCGCGACTCGGCCTGCTTCCGGCGGAGAGCGGCCCGGGCGTTGCTGGCGTCGTAGCCGAAGAACACGTTCTCGCCGTACTCGCCGGCCACCTCGGCGGCGTGGATGAGATTGTCCACGTCCACGTCGACCGCGTAGAGCTCCACGCTGAAGGGGACGTCCAGCGCGTCGGCGAATCCGCTGGCGATGGTCTCGAGCCAGTAGGTGGTGGTGTAGGCCATGTCGTACAGGGGAACGACGAACTCGTCGACGTACTCTGAGAGCGCGTCGAGGTCCAGGCCAGCCCGCTCGTAGAGGTGGCCCGGATACGGGTCGGGGTAGAGCGTGAGGTAGGTCCGGCCCGGAATCCGGTCGGCGGCCTCCGCGACGAACTCGGTGACGACGTCGGCGCGCCACGCCATGCGGTCGTCGAACTCGCTCTCCTCGAACAGCCGATTGCAGCGGTCGCAGTGGCAGTACTCGGCGCGCGGGAAGCCGACGTCGTCGAGTCGGACGTCGGGGGTGGCCTCGGCGCAGTCCGAGACGATCTCGAGGACGCCCTCGCGGTAGTCCTCGCGGGTCGGGCAGACGTACGCCCAGTCGAAGTACGGCCGCTCGCGGGTCGCGCGCTCGCCCGCGTCGCTGACCGGCGCGAGGTCGGGCTCGGCGTCGACGGCGGCGTTGTCGCCGAAGCACGACACCATGTTCACCGCGCCGGCGACCGGCTCGGCCGACCGCCCGGTGACGTCCTTGACCTCGTAGAAGCCCGCGTCGAACTCCGGCCAGTCGAGTTCCTCCTCGTTGCGCGTGACGACGCCGAACATACCGGACGTTGGCGGGCGCGCGGGGTAAGTCGTTCGCTCTCGGGCGGTCGCTCGCCCTTCGCCTCGCGGTGTACCCGCGGTGTATCGCGCCGCGGCGACGTTCGGTCGGCTACCCGCGGTTACAACTGTCCGGTAGGCTGGCGTTGGACGCCGCCGACCGCGGGGCGTCGCCGACCGACCAGTTCGTGGCTTCGCCCTTCATCACCAGCGCCTCGCCGACCGTTCCGTTCTCGACGACGATGTCGGGCTTGTCGTCGTCGGTCGTCGGGTCGTACGTCGCCGGGTCGGACGCCTGACCGCCCAGCGAGGCGTTGCCGCAGAGGGTCGCGGCGTCGACGTCGAGTCGGTCGATGACGACCCCGGTGACGGTCTGGTTCCTGGTCCAGTGGCGGTCGAGCGTCCGGTTCTCGACGTTCGGGTCGATGAACCCGCCGCCGGGGATGCTGAGGATGGACTTGTTCCGGACGACCAGCGTCCCCGCGGTCACGTTCTTCAACCGCGCGCGCTCGAGGAAGAACTGGCCGACCGTCACGTTCGGGAGCGTGACGTTCGTCCGCCGACCCTCGGGTGTCGTGGCGTTGCGGATCACGACCTCCTCGACCGTCGCGTTCACCACCGTGGCGTTGCGGAGGAGCCACGTCTTGACCGTCACGTTGTCGAGCGAAACCTTGTACTGCAGGAGGGCGTCGCCGCCGCGCCGAACCGTCTCGTTCCCGTCTGCCGCATCGTCAGCGGCCGTCCCCGCCGCGCGGTCCGCGACGGCGCTACCGGTCGCGCCGCCGGCGACCGGACCGACGCCGGCCAGCAGGACCAGCGCGGCCACGGCGACCGCGGGGAGTGGTCGTGGGCTCATGTCCGCGAACGTACTCCGACGCGAAGGATAAACGAAAACGACCGTTTCCGACCGTTTCTCAACGTAACGGGACGTTATGGCGGGGTAGCAGACACTTATCCGTCGTCCCGGGAAGACGGACGCTCCGCCGCGTCGGTCTACGCGGTGCGTGGAAAGTCGATAGCCGGAGAAGCGGGGAAGCGGGACAGGCGAGGCGACGGCCGGTTACTCGACCGCGATGTGGGCCGCGAGGTCCTCGCGAACGATGGTCTCGCAGTACTCGCACCGGACGCCGTCGTCGAGCACCTCGAACTCGGTGTCGACGGGTTCGTCGGCGTTAGTGATGCAGTTGTGGTTGGGACACGACAGGACGCCGACCACGCGGTCGGGGCGCTCGAGGTACTGCTTCTCGACGACCTCGTAGTCCCGGATGATGTTGATGGTCGCCTCGGGCGCGATGAGCGAGAGCACGTCCACCTCGTCCTGGCTCAGCTCGCGGTCCTCGACCTTCACGATGTCCTTGTGGCCCATCTGGTCGCTCGGGACGTTCATCCCGACGCTGACCGTCTCGCCCGACGCGCCGTCGATGCCCAGGATGGCGAGGACGTTGAGCGCCTGGCCGGCGCGGATGTGGTCGATGACGGTGCCCCTCGGGATCTTGCTCACGCGGAGCTGGTGGTCGCTCATCGGTCTCCCTCCAGTAGCTGGTCGAGCAGCGCCATCCGGACCGGCACGCCGTTGTGGGCCTGCTCGAAGTAGGCGGCGTACTCGGTGTCGTCGACCTCGGGCGCGATCTCGTCGACCCGCGGCAGCGGGTGCATCACGGTCAGCTCGTCCTTCGCGTCTTCGAGAGTCTCGAGGTCGATGCCGTACTCGCCGGCGATCTCCTGGTACTCGTTCTCGTCGGGGAACCGCTCGCGCTGGATGCGGGTGACGTACAGCACGTCGAGCTCGGGCAGGATGTCGTCGAGTTCGGTGTGCTCGCGGACGTTCGCGCCGGCCTCGTGGAGGTCGTAGCGCACGCTCCGGGGGAGCTTGAGGCTCTCGGGGCTGACGAAGTGCTGGCTGGCGTCGAAGTTGGTCAGCGCGTGGGCCAGCGAGTGGACCGTCCGGCCGTACTTCAGGTCGCCCATGATGCCGATGGTGAGGTCGTCGAGGCCGGCGTTCTCCCGGATGGTGTAGAGGTCCAGCAGGGTCTGGGTCGGGTGGTGGCCCGCGCCGTCGCCCGCGTTCAGCAGCGGCACGTCCACGAACTCGCCGACCATCTTGGCCGCGCCCTGGCTCGGGTGGCGCAGCACGAGCGCGTCGGCGTATCCCGCGACGACCCGGGCGGTGTCGGCGAGGCTCTCGCCCTTCTTGACCGACGACGACTCGACGGTGCCCATGTCGACCGCGTCGCCGCCGAGGCGCTTGATGGCGGTCTCGAAGCTCATCTTGGTCCGGGTGCTCGGCTCGTAGAAGCACAGGCCCAGGATGGCGTCGGGGTGGCGGTCGCCGAACGCGGCCGGGTCGGCGTCGAACTCGGCCGCGCGGTCGAGGACCGACTCCACGTCCTCCCGGGAGAGCTGTTTCGCGGTTATGAGGTGGTCGTGCCGCATTGGTAGTGTATGGGTGGTGGGTGCTCCTTGAATCTCTCGGAGTGGGGCGGCGCCGCCGAGCGACGGCTAGGAAGCGAACTCCCGGCCCGCCCTCGCCGCTGGATTCATCCGGTTCCAGCCCAACAAGGTGTTGATGAGTTCCTCACCGCCCGGCCCGAACGGCGAACCGCTGTTCGGCAGCAGCCGCCGGTACGCCCGCGACCCGTTCCGGTTCCTGTCGGCGTGCGAGCAGGCGTACGGCGACGTGGTCCGGTTCGACCTCGGTCCGCTGGACACGTACCTCCTGACCGACCCCACGGACGTCGAGCGGGTGCTGGTCTCGGAGGCCGAGAAGTTCCGGAAGCCCGAGTTCCAGGACGACGCGCTCGGGGACCTGCTCGGGAAGGGGCTCCTGCTCAGCGAGGGCCAGACCTGGCGCGAGCAGCGCAAGCTCGCCACGCCGGCGTTCGCGCCGGGTCGGCTGACCGGGTTCGCCGAGAACATCGTCGCGCACAACGACGACCTGCTCGCCGACTGGTCGGACGGCGCCGAGGTCGACGTCGAACTCGACATGACGGAGGTGACGCTCGCGGTCATCGTCGACCTGATGCTCGGCACCGACCTGAACGACCGCCGGGTCCGGACCATCCGCGAGGCGCTGGAGCCGCTGGGCGCCCGGTTCGAGCCCGACCCCGTCCGGTTCGCCGCGCCCCGGTGGCTCCCGATGCCCGGCGACGGCGAGTACCGGAACGCGGTCGAGACGATGGAGGGCGTCATCGACGACATCGTCTCGGAGCGGCGAGGCACCCACGGCGACCCCGCCGCCGACGGGGGGCCGGACGACCTGCTCTCGATCCTGCTGCGGGCCCAGGACCGCGGCGAGCAGTCCGACCGCATGATCCGCGACGAGGTGATGACGATGCTGCTGGCCGGCCACGACACCACCGCGCTCACGCTGACCTACACCTGGTACCTGCTCTCCCAGCACCCCGACGTCGAGCGCCGGGTCCACGAAGAAGTCGATTCGGTGGTCGGCGACGACCCGCCGACGATGGCCGACGTCCGGGACCTGGGCCTCGTCGAGCGAGTCGTCGACGAGGCGATGCGGCTGTATCCGCCGGTGTACACGATGTTCCGCGAGCCGAAGGGCCGCGTCGAACTGGGCGGCTATCAGATTCCGGACGACGCCGCAATCATGCTCTCGCAGTGGGCGCTGCACCGCTCGGCGCGGTACTGGGACGCCCCCGACGCGTTCGACCCCGACCGGTGGACCCGGGACGTCGACCGGCCGCGGTTCGCGTACTTCCCGTTCGGCGGCGGGCCGCGCCACTGCATCGGCAAGCACCTCGCCAAACTGGAGGCCAAACTCATTCTCGCCCGGACTGCCCAGCACTACCGGCTCGAATACGCCCGGCAGCGCGACCCGGAGCTTCGGCCGACGCTGACGATGCACCCCAAGGACGGGATGCCGATGCGGGTCCACGAGCGGTGAGCGGTCGGCGGTCTGGTTCGAGCGACGACCGCATCAAGGTTTAAATCCGAGAACGGGTCCCGACCGGACGCCTCGCGCGGTCGCCCGCCGTCGGGGGCGGGGACCACCAGTCCGACTACCCCGAAAGGGCTGAGCCTTAAGATTCCCCGCGTCGGAGCTACCGGTATGCCGACCGCCTACATCACCGCACCGCCCGAGGATGCGACCGAACTCGCCGAGGCGCTCGTCGAGGAACGGCTCGCGGCCTGTGTCAACCGGTTCCCCTGCACCTCGGTCTACCGGTGGGAGGGCGAAGTCCACCGGGACGACGAGGTAGTGCTGCTCGCCAAGACCACCGACGAGGCTTACGACCGCCTCGAAGCCCGGGTCGAGGAGCTCCATCCCTACGACGTACCGTGTATCGAGTGGTTCGAGGAGGCTGACGTGCTGGATTCCTTCGGAGAGTGGCGCGACGCGGAGGTCGCTGCCGAGGCGGTCGAAAGGGAAGACGCCACCGCCGGGGAGGGCGCCTGATGGACCGGAACACCGGTCCGTGGGCGCTGGTCGTCGGCGTGTTACTCGTCGCCCTGGCAGCGATCGCCCGGGGCGCGCTGCGCCGGCTGCGTGGCCGGGAGTAGCGGCTCGTCAGTCTCGACGCCGCAGTTCGCCCAGCACCGAGAGCGTCGCCTCGGAGTACGACTCGTCGAGCACCACGTCGGCCGCGCGCCTGGCCTTCTCGTCGGCGTTGGCGACCGCGTAGGACTCGCCGGCGACGCCGAACGTCGAGACGTCGTTCTCCGAGTCGCCGATCGCGACGAACTCCGCGGGGTCGCGGTCGAGGAGCCGCGCGACCGACTTCAGCCCGATGCCCTTCTCGATGCTGGGCGACTTGACGTGGTAGGCGAAGCCGGTGTCCACCACTTCGAGACCGTGCTCGGCCGCCAATTCCTCCAGCGGACCGAGCGTCTGGTCGCGCGCGACCGCGACCTCGGTCTCGCGCCACCGGTTCGTGAGGTCGGTCGGGCCCCACCCGAGGTCGTGGCCCGCGGCGACGTACTCCTCGGCGACCCTCCGTGCGGCCTCGCCGTCGCCGTTCCGAGTCACCTCCTCGCCCGACAGGACGATGCCGCCGTTCTCGGCGATGACGTTCTGCTCGACGTACATGAAGTGGCAGAGCGCCACGGGGTACGGGAACGCCTTCCCG